>CAMYNJ010000141.1 GCA_947259795.1 uncultured Alphaproteobacteria bacterium
GGGGTCTCGGGCTGGGCCTGGCAATCATCGAAAGGCTGGCGACGCTGCTGGGGCACAAGCTGGATGTTAAGTCCTGGCCCGGCAGGGGATCCATGTTCGGCGTCGTGCTGCCGCTTGCGGACGAGCCGGCCGGCGCGCTAATCCGGGACTCGCAGGCACCCAGCGCCGCGAACTGCCTGCAAGACCGCGTGGCCGTACTTATCGACGACGACCCGATCGTGCAGGAAGGCACCGAAGCCATGCTCGAGGACTGGGGCTGCGAGGTCGTCACCGCATCCTCGGCGTCCGAGGCCATAGAGGCCGTCAGCGCCACGGGTGTTGTTCCGGACGTCATCCTGGCCGATCTGCGCCTCCGTGGCGCTGAAACCGGTCTGTCGGCAATCGCTGCCTTGCATGAAAAGCTCGCCCTGCCCGTTCCCGCAATCGTTGTTACCGGCGATACCGACCCCGAACGGATCAGGCAGGCAACGGCAAGCGGCTATATCGTCCTGCACAAGCCCGTTGAACCCGCACAGCTGCAGTTAACCATCCTCAAGGTAATCAGGGAATTTCAGCCCGGAGGCGCTGGGACGCAGCGGGCAGCGACCTAGTGGGGTAAATCGGACGGATGGTACCCAAGGCATATCCATTATTCCCACGAAAGCCGCTTCTGTTGTTCTTCAGGAGAAACGGGGTGTGCAAATTGACGCAACCTCGTTGTACGAAGTGCGAGAATCGACTAGCTTCCCTGTAAGGACTCAACTTATGATCTATATCAAAGTACACTGATCTTTAGGAAAGTAGTATCTTATGCAAGCATGTTCCAAAGCCAGTTCGGGGACGCTGCGATGGCAGCGTCCAAGTCTAGCTTTAAGGCGGGAATGAAAATGAAAATACTGGTCGTAGACGACCATGCGCTGTTTCGGCAGGGCCTCGCGATGCTGTTGTCGGAATTGTATCCGGATTCCAAGATTCTTCAAGCCGCCACATCGGCGGAGGCATTAGAGACCGCCGCGCAGAACGCAGACATCCGCCTCGTCCTGCTTGATCTGAAGCTGGACGACGGCACCGGCTCTGAAACGCTGGAGAAGCTTACCGGATCTCTGCCGGATGCGGCGGTGGCCATTGTGTCGGCCTCTGAAGACAGCAAGGATATCGCCCGGTCCTACAGGGCCGGCGCCAAGGGATATATCGTCAAGTCGTCGACATCCGACGTTCTGCGCCACGCCCTGCCGTTGATTCTGGCGGGCGAGACCTATATCCCGTCGCACGCAATGTCGTTGCTGACCGGCGCTGCCGCGGGCGAGTCCGAATCCCCCAGCGCCGCTGTGGCGGGCGCGCCGCGCCTGACGCCGCGGCAGCAGGAAATCCTGCTGCTCATGGCGCAAGGTTTGCAGAACCGGGATATCGCCGCTTCGCTGGGCATGCTGGAAGGCACCGTGAAGGTGCATGTGAAAAGCATTCTGCAGAAGCTCGGCGTCAACAACCGCACCCATGCGGTGGTGACCGGCATCCGCCTGGGGCTGGTGCCCAGCGACCTGGTGCTTCCCGACCACTGAGTCCGATTTTCGGCACGGCCGATTTGTGCGGTTTCCGTTTTGCGCACAATATGGCAACCTGTCGCCGGTAACAGGATAGGGACAGCCGGATCGGATGCAGGAAGCGCACGCAGGAAATACAGCCGTCATACGGGTCAACCAGTTCCATGCCGACCTGGCGCGCAGGATCGTCGATTTGGTGCGCGAGCGCGACTGCCCGACCGGCTGCCAGCTGAAGGAACAGTGGCTGGCCGACGAGCTTGGCCTGTCGCGTTCGCCGGTTCGCGCGGCGCTACGCCTGCTTGAACGATTCGGCGTTGTCCGAACGATTCCCAACCAGGGTTGTTTCCTGACCCGCCCGGCGGCAGAACTCGACGACGGAAACTGGGGCTTGCCCCCGACAGGAGAGGAGCGGCTATACGCCGCTCTGACCCGCGATCGCTACACGAACCGGCTGGACCGGCAGATCAATGTCACCGGGCTGGTGCGTCGCTACCGCGCCAGCCGTTCGCAGGTGGAACGGGTGCTCGCGCGGCTGGCCGACGAAGGCCTCGTCGAGCGCGAGGCCGGGCGCGGCTGGCGCTTTCTGCCGGCGGTGGACAATCCGCAGGTCCTCGAGGAAAGCTACCGCTTCCGCCTTACCGTCGAACCGATGGCGATTCTGGATCCCGGCTTCAGGCCGGACCACAAGCGTCTTGGCAAATTGAAACGCCAGCACGAGGCGCTGATCGGCGAACTGGCGCATACCATGCCGTCGCGCCGTCTGGTGGAAGTGGACGCCGGTTTCCACGAAGCCATCGGCGCCTGGTCGAACAACCGCTTCATCCTGCAGGCGATCCAGCAGCAAACCCGCTTGCGCCGCCTCATGGAATTCCAGTTCAGCATGGCCGACCCGGAACGCATGGTCCAGTCCTGCCGCGAGCATCTGGCGATCCTGGATGCGCTGGAGGCGGGCGACCAGGAAAGGGCAGCCGATCTTATGCGCAAGCATATCGAAGTCTCACGCGACGTGCCGCCGAATTTCGTGGAGGACTAAAGCGGGAACCGCAAGAAACCGGCGATAGCCTGTAACGAACAGAGGAGGCAGAAGAATGAGCAGCGGCAAGGTCATCGCATTCTTTCCAGAGGCGGCTTTCGGGCCGGCGCTGAATTCGGTGGGAATCGCCCAGGCCTGTGAAAAGCTGGGCCACAAGGCGGTGTTCCTGACCGACCCGGGCATGGGCGGCGTCTATGCGGGCTACGGCTTCGAGGAGCATATGGTCAATATGTCCGAGCCGATGGAGCCGGAGGCAATGGCGAAATATTGGTCGGATTTCATCAACGGCCATATCCCGAATTTCGACAAGAGCCCCTACGACCAGATCGACAACTACGTGAAGGAATGCTGGGAGGCGATCGTCGAGACCGCGGTCTGGGCGCAAAAGGACCTGCCGGGCGTGCTGGACAAGGTGAAGCCCGACGTCATCTGCGTCGACAACGTCATCCTGTTCCCGGCCATCAAGCAGTACGGCAAGCCATGGGTGCGCATCATCTCCTGCAGCGAGAACGAGTTCCCGGACCCCAATATCCCGCCGCATTTGTCCGGCTGCGGCGAGAACGACAAGGGCTGTTTCGAGAAATACACGGCCCGGTTCAACGCGATGGTCAAGCCGACCCATGACCGCTTCAACGAATTCCTGGCCGAATGCGGCGAGGCGCCCTATCCGCTGGGCGAGTTCTTCGAGGCCTCGCCCCATCTCAATCTACTGCTCTATCCCGAGCCGGTGAAATTCCGTCGTCGCGAACCGCTGGACCCGGCCCGCTTCCAGTATCTCGAGGGCTGCGTGCGCCAGGACGAGCCTTACGAGGTCCCAGAGTTCAAGGCGAACAAGGACGATCCGCTGCTCTATGTCAGTTTCGGCAGCCTGGGCTCCGGCGACACCGACCTGCTGAAGCGGCTGATGAAGACGATCGCCGGCCTGCCCTACCGGGCGCTGTTCAATGTCGGCGACTATATGGACGCCTATGACGAGATTCCGCCGAACGTGCAGATCCACAGCTGGTATCCGCAGCCCTCGCTGATCCCGCAGGTCGACGCGGTGATCCATCATGGCGGCAACAACAGCTTCACCGAATGCCTCTATTTCGGCAAGCCGGCGATCATCATGCCCTATGTCTGGGATGGCCACGACAACGCGACCCGCGTGCAGGAGACCGGCCACGGCCTGCACATGCATCGCCGCGACTGGACCGACGGCGAACTGGCCCGAAATCTCGCGACCCTGACGACCGACCGGGCCATGCATGAAAGGCTGGCCGCCACCGCGGCCCATATGCAGGCCCGGCACGGCCCGACCAGTGCGGCGGAACTGCTCGACCGCCTGGCGAAGGGCTAGCCGCAGTGCCAGCGCAAACCGACAGCTCGGCGCCCCGGCTGGCCGATCCCGCCACCTATGACGGAGAGATGGCGGATTGGGGCCCGGTGCCGACCATGATCGAGGGCCAGTCCATGACCTCCGGCGTCCTGATCCACAAGGGGCCGGACGGCGAGAACGAATGCGGGTTATGGGTCTGTACCCCCGGCTACTGGGAATGCCATGTCACGCGTGACGAGTTCTGCCATTTCCTGGCCGGCCGCGCGACCTACACCCACCTGTCGGGAGAGGTCATCGAGATCGAACCCGACACCGCCGCCTTCTTCCCCGCCGGCTGGAAGGGAACCTGCCGCGTCCATGAGACGGTGCGAAAGGTCTATATGATCCGCTGACCGCGCGGCGGGCGCTCCGGTTTCGACACAGTCCGCCGCCGTCGGTCGTCGGCCTCGGCCGTCACCAGACGCAAACAGGCGCGCCTCTCCGGGTGACCGACGTCATTGCCCCTGTTATGTTCGGTTTGGGATCCACGGAGGAGGACGGTCATGGCGGACGAGCTTGTTTTTTACAGCAACCCGATGTCGCGTGGGCGGATCGTCCGCTGGATGCTGGAAGAGGTCGGCACGCCCTATCGCACCGAAATGCTCGAATACGGCACGACGATGAAGGCGGCCGATTATCTGGCGATTAACCCAATGGGAAAAGTTCCGGCCATCCGCCATGGCGATACCATTGTCACGGAATGCGCCGCGATCTGCGCCTATCTCGCCGATGCCTTTCCCGATGCGGGCCTGGCGCCGCCGCTGGACAAGCGCGGCGCTTACTATCGCTGGCTGTTTTTCGCCGCGGGGCCGTTCGAGGCGGCGGTGATCAACCGGTCACTCGGCGTTGAAGTGCCCGCCGACAAGCGGGGAATGGTCGGCTATGGCAGTTTCGCCGCGGTGATGGATATCATGGAGCAGGCCGTGGCCGGCGACGGCTATATCGCGGGCGACCGCTTTTCCGCCGCCGACGTCTATGTCGGGGCGCATATCGGCTGGGGCCTGCAGATGGGGTCGATCGAGGCGCGTCCCGGTTTTGCCGAATATTCTTCACGGGTCAGCGACCGGGACGCCTATCGGCGCGCCATGGCGCTTGACGACGCGGCAATGCCCGCCAACTCTGAGGAAGGCCGGCGATCTCCGACAAGCAGCACGCCGGCATGAAAGGCAATTGAGATGGGTATTGAATTCTTGTTGACGTCGCTTGTCGTCATTCTGCTGCCCGGCACCGGCGTTTTGTACACTTTAGCCTGGGGCCTCGGGCAAGGCATGCGGGCGAGCACATATGCGGCGTTCGGCTGCACTCTGGGTATCGTTCCGCACATTACCGCAAGCATTATCGGACTGGCGGCCGTTCTGCATGCCAGCGCCGTCGCTTTCCAGATCCTCAAATATCTGGGCGTCGCCTATTTGATGTACATGGCGTGGAGCGCTTGGCGCGAGAAGGGCGTGCTTCAGGTATCCGGCCGCAACGCCGCAGTGGGCATGCGGAAAGTAGTGGCCGATGGATTTCTGCTGAATATCCTCAATCCAAAGCTCTCGATTTTCTTTTTCGCGTTTCTGCCTCAGTTCGTTCCGGCTTCGACCGCCAACCCGCCCGCGGCCATGCTGGGGCTGGGGGCAGTTTTCATGTTTATGACCTTCGTCGTTTTTGTCGGCTACGGGGCATTCGCATCGGCAACCCGTACCTATGTCGTGTCGAAACCCAGAGTGATGACCTGGTTCCGACGTTTCTTTGCAACAGCATTCGTTGCGCTTGGCTTCAAACTGGCATTTTCGGAACGTTGAACATCGAGCCATAGCACCATTTGCGGCGCAGCCGCCGACGCACGGCGTTTCCATTCGCGGCGGCCGCGAACCAAAGCTGGGTCACGCGTGGAGGACCGCCAGGTTTCGAAAGGCGGGTTCCGGGTCTTGCGTAGAGGCGCAGGCTGGTGAGGTCAGTCCGCCCGTTCGGCGGTAAAGCCCACAGGCTGCAACATGCCGGCACTGTCGTGCTGTTTGGGCTGGGCGGGGCTGAAGGTCGCTTCTTCCACCGGTTTCGGGGGCTCCATCTGCGCGGCCTGCGCGCCGAGGAATAACATCGAGAACAGGAACATCAACACAATTACCGCAGAACGCATTTCCGCTTCCAAAGCCTTCTTTTTCAGGGCCGCCGGGCGGCCATGTACCGACACAATGCCAAGCCTTGCGGCCCGGCGATCACACGGCCACTATCCAACGATTGAATTAAGATTGAATTAAGTCGAAACCATGATTCATTGCGGTTCCGCAAAAAATTTTCACAAGACGCAACCGCGCGCCGGCGATTATTTTCGCAGGCGAAATCGGGATGTGCTCACGCCGAACAACCAGGGGCGTCCCGGCGTGGTGAAGCCTGGATCAGGCCGAGGCGCAGGGCAGCATGGATAGTTCCGCCGGGGCCGCATCCTTCACGGATTCGCCGGATACGGTATCATAATCCGCATCGTCCCAGGACAGCATGCCGCCGCGCAGATGGGTGACCTTGTCATGGCCGGTCGCCAGCATGATGCCGGCGGCCTGCGCCGAGCGGCGGCCGACCGCGCAGGTCAGCACGAGGCGGCGCCCGTCATCGGCCGGCAACTTGCGGATGTCGAACTTCGAAAGCGGCAGGTTGATCGCGCCGGGAATGCGGTCCTGCGCGAATTCCCATTCCTCGCGCACATCGACCAGCACGGCCATGTCGGACGACAGCCAGCGACACAGAGTCACGGCGTCGATTTCGATGAGCCTCTTCTCCGTCCATGTGACCGTATCTGACATAAGCTTAATCCTCTTGAAAATTCGCGATTCGACCCGCTGGCTCCGGGTACCGCGATTAATTTACGCATAGCGATGATGGATTTCAAGCTCAATATACATTTCATAGTGGTATTTAATATATAATACATATTTATTACAGTTATTTTAGGCTCTATCCTATTGATTTAACATAGGACATGTTCTGGTTCGCGTCCTTCCGGTCGAGCTCCAGTCCAAAACATTACTTTCGTGACATGCAAAATAATTTCCCGGCTGTTGATTCCCGAACTCTCCAGCTTATAATATGTACAGGGCAGAGATGACGTTCCGGGAATACCGAAAGGCATGGGGCGGAGGAGGCATGAAGTCTAGGGAGGGACGGAATCATGTGCGGCATCGCGGGTATCATGTACAAGACGCCCGGTGGCGGCGACACCGGCCGGGACCTTATCGACATGCTGGACGGCTGCCAGCATCGCGGCCCCGATTCGACCGGCTTCGCCCTTTACGGCGAGGGCCATGACGGCGAATTGCTGCTGCGTTTCATGATCGCGGCCGGCGATGGCGGCAAGGCCAGCATCGACGCGATCAGGAAAATCCTCGACAATTACGATTGCGAAATCCTCGATGAGGAGACCGAGGGCGGCAATTACCGCGCGCGGGTAAATTTCACCGGCGATTTGCAGAAATTCGCCTACGACCTGGAGCATGGCGCGACCGTGGTCTCGATCGGCTCCAGCCTGGAAATCATCAAGGATGTCGGCGGCGCCCATGACGTGGACGACGTCTACCATGTGGCGCGCTATCACGGCACGCACGGGCTGGGCCATGTGCGCCTGGCCACCGAATCGGACGTCAGGCCCGAGGCGGCGCATCCCTTCTGGGCCACCGGTTTTTCCGACGTCGCCATCGTCCATAACGGCCAGATTACCAATTTCTGGAAGATGCGCCGTCGGCTGGAGCGTAAGGGCTTCGAGTTCCGCACCGACAACGACAGCGAACTGATCGCCGTCTATCTGGCCGAAAAGATGGCCCATGGGGTCGCGCTGAAGGATGCCTTGCGCGATTCCATCGACGATCTGGACGGCACCTTTTCCTTCCTGGTCTCGACGAAGGACGAGATCGGCTATGCCAAGGACCGGCTGGCCGTCAAGCCGATGGTGCTCTACGAGACCGACGACATGATCGCGGTCGCCTCGGAAGAGGTGTCGCTGAACCGGCTTTTCCCCGGAAAGGCCCTGAACACCATGGAACCGGCGCCGGGGACGTATGCCACGTGGTCACGATCGACTTATCCAGACAACCGATAACCGAAGCCAACGAACTGATCCGCCAGTGCGGCGAACGGGGCGAAGACGTCGAGATCCTGAACCCCGACGCGCGCCACCATATCGGCGTCGGGCTGACCCGGGACATCACGGTGCGGGTGCGCGGCTCGGCCGGCTATTTCTGCGCCGGGCTGACCGACGGCCCGCATTTCGAGATCGACAGTAATGTCGGCTGGGGCCTGGCGGACAATATGTACCAGGGCTCGGTGGTCGTCGGCGGTAATGCCGGCGCCATCGCCGGCGTCGCCATTCGCGGCGCCGAGGTCGTGGTGAAGGGCAATATGGGCTCGCGCGCCGGCCAGGTGATGAAGGCGGGCACGCTGTGCTGCGCCGGCAACGCCAATTTCATGGCCGGTTACATGATGTATGGCGGCCGCATCATCATCCTGGGCGATTCCGGCGAGAAGGTCGGCGAGGACATGTAGGCCGGCGAAATCTTCGTCGGCGGCGAGGTGCAGTCGCTCGGCTCCGACGCGATGCAGGTCGAGCCGACCGCGGAGGACCTGACAGGCATTCGCACCTTCAGTAAGATCGTCAATGCCGGCACCAAGCTGCGCTACAAGAACCCGGAGCCGCAGCGCCGCAACATCCCCTTCTTTACCTTCTCCGGCACCTCCGACTACTGGAACGAGAAGGTGCAGGAGGACATCTATATCAAGTCCCAGATGGGCCGCTACCGCATCCGCGGCTATGGCGCGGCGCGGCCGCTGCCGCATCTCACCGACATCGCTTTCAAAAAGGATCTGTCGCAGGCCGGCCAAGACCCCGACCTGTTGAAGCGGGTCGAAATGCGCATGACACTGGGCGACAAGCATGGCGCCAGGCCGCTGGATTTGTCGATGCCGGTGATGATCGCGCCAATGAGCTTCGGGGCGCTGAGCCGCTCCGCCAAGCTGTCCCTGGCCATCGCCTCGCGACTGTCCGGCACCGCCGAGAATACCGGCGAGGGCGGCATGATGGACCGGCAGCGCGAAGCGGCGGACCAGTTGATCTTCCAGTGCCTCGCCGGCCGGCTGGGCTGGAACGTGCATGACATGCAGCGCGCCAACGGCCTGGAAATCTATATTTCGCAGGGCGCCAAGCCGGGCCTCGGCGGCCAGCTCATGGCTAAAAAGGTCACCAGAGAACTGGCGGCGATTCGCGGCATTCCCGAAGGCATCGATTTGCGCTCGCCCTCGCGTCATCCGGACGTGCTGGGCGCCGACGACCTGGTCATCAAGGTCGAGGAATTCCGCGAGGCCACCGGCCACCGCATTCCGGTTTCGATCAAGCTGGGCGCGGGCCGCGTGCGCGACGACATCAAGATCGCGCTGAAGGACAAGTTCGACTATGTCGAGCTGGACGGGCTGCAGGGATCGACCGGTGCCGCCGGCGCGGAGGTGCTGGAGCATGTCGGCATCCCGACGCTGGCCGCCATCCAGGAGGCGCTGGATGCGCTGGCCGAGATCGGCGCCACCGGCCAGCTTCCCATCGTGCTGATGGGCGGCATCAAGGACGGCGTGGATGCGGCCAAGGCGCTGGCGCTGGGCGCCGACGCGGTCGCCGTCGGCACCTCGGCGATCATCGCGGGCGGCTGCATCGCCTGCATGCAGTGCCATATCGGCAATTGCGTGGTCGGCATCGCCACCCAGGACCCGGAGCATGAGAAGCGCTACAACACCCCGGCCGAGGCCGTGCATATCCACCATTTCCTGGAGGCCATGCGCTGGCAGATCGCGGCGATCACCGACGGGCTGGGCTATTCGGACGTGAAGCAGCTTTGCCGCGACGACCTGGTGGCCACCACGCCGGAGGCCGCGAAGATCACCGGCCTGGAATACGCACCGCAATTCCGGGACCCCAACCTGCAGCTCAGGGCGAGCTGAGATGGCCGACAAGACACTTGCCGGAACCCCGCCGGGGTCGGGATGGAGCCCGCTGGATTTGCGCGACGACACCGACGATCTGCATTTCGTGCCGGCGCCCTGCCAGACCGCCTGCCCGATCGGCACAGACGCGCCCTCCTATATCGGGCTGATCTGGGAAGGCAGGCAGCTGGAGGCCTTCGAGGCGATCACCGCGACCAACCCGTTCAGCTCGGTCTGCGGGCGGGTCTGCGACGCGCCCTGCGAGCCGGCCTGCCGCCGTGCCGACAGCGACGGGCCGATCGCCATCCGCAACCTGAAACGTTACGTGATGGACGAGCTTGGCACGAGCATCCATCTCGACCCGGTCCAGCCCACCCGGGACAAGAGCGTCGGCATCGTGGGCAGCGGCCCGGCCGGGCTGACCGCCGCGCAGGATTTGGCGCTGGCCGGTTACAAGGTGGATGTCTACGAGAAATTCGACCGCCCCGGCGGCGTGATGCAATGGGGCATTCCCGCCTTCCGGCTGCCGCCGCGCATCCTGGACGAGGATATCGACCGCATCCTCAAGCGCTGCGCGGGCATTACCGTCCATACCAGCACCGCGCTTGGCGAGCAGGTCAGCCTGGACGAGTTGAAGGCGCGCCATGACGCGGTGCTGCTGGCCATCGGCGCGGCCCGGGGCAAGCCGATGGGCGTGCCCGGCGAGGACCACGCACTGGTCGAGGACGGCGTCGGCTTCCTGCGCCGCATCAACGCCGGCGGCGAACGCCCCACCCTGCCCGAGACCGTGCTTGTCGTCGGCGGCGGCGACGTGGCGATGGATGCCTGCCGCATGGCCAAACGCCTGCCGGGCTGCAAAAAGGTAAAGGTGGTCTACCGCCGCGGCCCCGGCGAAATCCCCGCGCGCAAGGACGAGCTGGAAGGCGCCATCAAGGAAGATATCGAATTCATCTATCACGCCCAGCCGGCCGAGATCGTTGAAAAGGATGGCGGCCTGGCGCTGCGCTGCGTGAAGACGGAACCGGGCGAGCCGGAAGAAGACGGCCGCCGTGCCTTCCGCGCCGTTACCGGTTCCGAGCACGACATCGATTGCGGCATGATCATCGCCGCGGTCGGCCAGACCGGCGACTGCGATGAATTGTGCGAGCGTGGCCTGATCAATACCGACCGCGTGAATACCGACTTCGAATCCATGCGCACCGAAGACCCGCAGGTGTTCGGCGCGGGCGACGGCGCCTTCGGCGGCTCGACCATCGTCGTGGCCATGCATCACGGTCATAAGGCGGCCTATTACATCAAGCAGTATCTGGAAGGGAACGAGGCCCCCCTGCCCTACCGCACGCCCTACCGAACGCGGCGTGTCGAGGTCGCCCAGGACATCATGTGGGAGAAATATCCCCGCCAGGAGCAGGCGTTCCACGGGCTGGGCGCCAAGCCGGCCGATTTCCCCGAGATCGAATCGAAATACGACAGGGAAACCGCGATCGCCGAGGCCGCGCGCTGCTTCCGCTGCGACGCGGAGACCGGCACCGCGGATTATTCGGTGAGGAACCGCGAGGATATCTTCCTGATGGCCCGCATGCAGCCGGGGGAAGCGAAATCGCAGGCCGCAATGCTGCAGAAACGCCTGCGCCCCCGCGAAATCCTGATCGCCCCGGAACAGCCGGCCAGTTTCGACGACATCGTTTTCCTGCCGGCCAACCTGTCGCGCCTGGTGATCGACCCCTATCGCGAGGCCTGCCGCACCGATACCGAACTTGGCGGTGGAATCGCGCTGCAGCATCCCTATCTGGTGACCGGCTTCGACGACGCCCCTGACGAGGTCCGCCGGGCGGTGGCTAGAGCCGTGCAGAAGACCGGCTGCGGCTGGTTGGGGCGCACTCGACCGGAAGGCGACATCTCCTGGCTGCACTTGCTGAAGCCCGGCGAGGCACCGGACGCGAATGCCGCCGCCGCGATATACGAGATCGGCGGTAGCTTCACGGCATTCGAACCGGAGCGGGCTTCCGAATCTCAACTCGTCGGTCTGTCGGTCCAGGGGCCGGCGCTGGCAACGGCGATCCCCTTCGCGCTGGAAAACAGGCTGGAACTGATGGTGCTGGACGGCACCCGCGGTTCGGAACTGGCCGGCCCGCCGGACCTGACCGTGCTGCGCGATGCCATCCGCATCCTGCGCGGGCTGAACCGGGAAGAGGAAATCGACCTCATCTGGCATGGCGGCGTGCGCTCTGGCACCGACGTCGCCAAGGCGCTGGCGCTGGGCGGCATGGCGGCGGCGGTCGGCGTTTCCATGGCCATCGCGGCCGGCGGTACGGTCTCGGGCAGCGCGATCGCCTATGCCGGCGACCGCACTTTCGAAGAGCGCGTCAGCGCCGCCGAATACCTGATCCAGAGCATGGCGGCGGAAACCTCGATCATGGCGCGCTGCACCGGCAAGACCAACATCCATAACCTGGAGCCGGAAGACCTGAAAACCATCACCGTCGCGGCCTCGGAGGCCACGGGGATTCCCCTGGCCGGCACGCGGTAGCGGAAATTATCGCGCGCGATCCAGGCGCGACCGGCCGGCGTTCCCTGAATATAGTGCGACGGTCTTTTTTTGGCTGGATCGCCTCCCTGTTTTCGGGCAGTTTGCCGGCGCCCGGCCAGCCAAAGACCGGTGATCGGGGCGCGGCGCGCCCCTGTTTGAGGAGATGCCGGTGGGCCTGGCCAATGTGTCGCCGATGGTAACGTTCCTGCTCTGGCGCGCCATGCCGGCGATGCCGTGCACCGCCGAAGCGGCGGCGCCCGCCGTCACGGATGAGTCACGTTGACCCCGGCCGCATTACCCCAAGCGGTATCGGATGCACGTCGCGGCATCGCCTGGATGCTGGTCACGGTGGCTCTGTTCGTCGCCATGGACACGGTGGCCAAGCATCTGACGGCACTCTACCCGGTGCCCCAGGTCGTCTGGGCCCGGTTCGTCTTCCATACGCTGCTGATCGGGCTGTGGCTGGCGCCACGCATGCGCCTGACCATGGTAACCCGGCGGCCGGGCCTGCAATTCCTCCGCTCCAGCCTGTTATTGATGACCACGATCCTGTTCTTCAGCGGGCTGCAAATTCTGCCCATGGCGGAAAGTGCCGCCATGCTGCAGGTCGGGCCGTTGATCATCACGGCCCTGTCGGTGCCGCTGCTGGGCGAGCAGGTCGGCATCCGCCGCTGGATGGGCGTCATCGCGGGCTTCACCGGGGCGCTGCTGATCATCCGGCCAGGGTCCGAGGCCATGCAGATCGCCATCCTGCTGCCGCTGGCGGCCGCCGTCAGCAATGCGCTCTACCAGATCACCACGCGCATCCTCAGCCGCAGCGACACCACCATGACGATCCTGTTCTACACGCCGCTGATTGGCGCGCTGCTGATGAGCGCCGCCGTGCCGCTGTTCTGGATAACTCCGGACGCCTCGGGCTGGGCCACGATGGCGCTGCTGGGGCTGCTGGGCGGGGTCAGCCACTTCACCCTGATCAAGGCCTTCAGCGCGGCGCCGGCCGCCACCGTCGCGCCGTTCGGTTATTCCTCGCTGATCTGGGCGACCCTGTCTGGCCTCGTCTTCTTCGGCGACTTCCCGGACATCTGGACCATATTCGGCGCCCTCGTCATCGCCGGCAGCGGCCTCTACATCCTGCATCGCGAACATGTGCGCAAGCGGGATGATTGAGCAGCGATCGCGGCCTCGGAGGCCACGGGAATTCCCCTTGGCCGGCACGTGGTAACTTGTACGGCCGAATTTTCCCGGAAAGCCCGTCCATCCTCTCTTTTCGCGGCACCCCATCCCTAGAATTGGTGATTATTGTCACCAACCGTGGGCACATACATCGATTCGCCTGATCGCTTACAAATCGCTGCAAAAACAGCGCATTCGCCCGTTCCCGATAATCCATAATATTTATATGGTTTTGCCTGACGACAGCAACGATCAGGCAGGCAATGGATACGGTCCCGTTCGACAATGCGCTGTGGGCGGAAACGACCGCCCCGGCGGACACACCAACGCGAACCACGGTGGCCGGCATTTGCGGGGTCTGCCCGGCCGGCTGCGGAGTCAATATCCACCTCGTTGGCGGGCGCATCGAGCGGCTGACGCCGTTGCGCGATCACCCCCTCGGCTTCGTCTGCCCGCGCGGCGCAAGGGCGGCGGAGATCGTCTATTCCGAGGACCGCATTCTCCATCCGCAAAAGCGAATCGGCGCGCGCGGCGAGGGCCGGTTTGAGCGCATCTCCTGGGACGAAGCCTACGACATGCTGGTCGGCGGCCTGCGCGACATCGCCGCCGGATACGGCCCGGAAGCCGCTGCCATCTATACCGGGCGCGGCAACTTCGAATTCGGGCTGTGCGAATCCTTCGGCCCGGCCGGCACCTCGGAAAGCTCGGCCAATGCCGTGCTCTTCCCCTTCGGCTCGCCGAATGCGACGGGCGTCGGGGCGCTCTGCTATGCCGCGCAGGGCATGATCGCGCCGCGCGCCTGCTTCGGCGAACCCCTGCGCGGCCTCTATGAGGACCTCGACAATGCCGGCCTGATCCTGGTCTGGGGGTCCAACCCGGCGACCGATTCCCCGCCCAACAACATGCGCCGGCTGAAAGCGGCGCAGCAGCGCGGCGCCCGGGTCGTGGTGATCGACCATCGCCGCAGCGAGAGTGCGCGCGCCCTGCACGCCGAATGGATCGGCATCCGCCCCGGGACCGACGGCGCGCTGGCGCTGGGCATGCTCAACGTGATCATCGACGAGGGGCTGTACGACGAGGCATTCGCCCGCGACTGGACGCACGGCTTCGAGGATTTGTGCGATTACGTGCAGGCGTTCAGCCCCGAACGCGTGGAGAAGATCACCGGCATTCACGCCGCCACGATCATTGAGCTGGCGCGCGCCATCGCCAGAGCGGCGGGCTGTTCCTTCCTGATGTATACCGGGCTGGAATATTCCGACAGCGGGGTCCAGGCGATCCGCGCGGTCTGGTGCCTGCAGGCGCTGGCTGGCCATCTGGATGCGCCGGGCGGCAAGCTGTTCCGCATGCCCGAGCGCCCGCGCACCGGCCGCATTCTGACCGAACCGCCGGCCGGGTCGCGCCCACCCATCGGCGCGGGCGAATTCCCGCTCTACCGCCAGACCCGCAACGAGGCGCATGCATCCTGCCTGCCCCGGGCGATCCTGGAGGGCGAACCCTACCCGCTGCGTGCGCTGATTATCAGCGGCGCCTCGATCATCACCGCCTGGCCGGACCCGGGCCGCTGGCGCCGGGCGCTGGCGGCGCTGGACCTGCTGGTGGCCGTCAACCGGTTCCCGACGGCGGACATGGCCTATGCCGACCTGATTTTGCCGGCCGCGACGATGTTTGAGACCCAGTCCTACATGATCCATGACGGGCGCATCCAGCTGCGCCGGCGCGTCATCGAGCCGCGGGGCGAGGCGCGCGGCGACTATCTGATTTTCGCCGAACTGGCGCGCCGCCTGGGCTACGGCCATCTGTGGCCGCAAAGCGAGCAGGCCATGGTCGAGCGCGCGCTGGAGAGCACCGGCATCACGCTGGATGAATTGCGCGCCCATCCCGAAGGCGTGGGGTTCCCGGTGCCGAAGATGCGCTACCGCAAATTCGAGACCGGCGAGCTGCGGGCCGACGGCAAGCCCGGTTTCGAGACCCCGACCGGCAAGTTCGAGATCGCTTCCGAATGGCTGCGCGCCCAAGGCTACGAACCGCTGCCGGTCTATACCGAGCCGCGCGAAGGCCCGCTGGCGGCCGGCGCGCCGGCCGACCGCTATCCGCTGGTCTTAAATTCAGGCGCGCGCACGCAGCCGGCTTTCCGCTCGCAGCATCACAACATCGCCTCGCTGGTGGCGCTGCAGCCCCGGCCACAGGTCACCATTCACGGCGCCGACGCCGCCGCGCGAGGCATCGTGGACGGCGATGCGGTGGATGTGGTCTCGCCGCGCGGGCGGGTGCGCTTCGAGGCGCGGGTGACCGGCGATATCGTCCCCGGCGCGGTGGAAGCGAACATGGGCGGCGGCGGCCCGCTGGGCCCAGAGGCCTGGCGCAACGCCAACGTCAACGAGCTGACGGACCCGGACAATTGCGACCCGCTATCCGGATTCCCGGTCTACAAGGCTCTGCTGTGCGACGTGGTGCGGGCCGGCCATTCGCGGCCGGAAGAAGGATAACCTCACGCCGGCATCGGTATCGTCTGGCTGTCGTTGGGCACCACATAGCCGCGCTGGACGGCGGGTCGGGCGGCCATCTCGAGGAACCAGCGCTTGACGTTGGGGAACTTGCCGAGGTCCTGTTCCTGATAGTCCCAGCGGGCAATCCAGGGGAAGCAGGCGCAGTCGACGATGGAGAGATCGTCGACGATATATTTCCGGTCCGCCAGCCGCTCGTCCAGTACGCCGTAGAGCCGATCCATCTCGGTGCGATAGCGCTCTTCCGCATAGTCGGAAACGCCCTTGTTGAAATGGGTGTAGTGGTGCACCTGGCCCAAAATCGGCCCCAGCCCGCCCATCTGCCACATCAGCCATTCCACGGCTTCCCAGCGTTTCTGCCCCTTCGGCATCAGCTTGCCGGATTTTTCCGCGAGATAGAGCAGAATGGCGCCGGATTCCATCATGCGGGTGCCGGTACTGCGGTCGATGACCGCCGGAATCTTGGCGTTGGGGCTGATCTTCAGGTATTCCGGGCTCTTCTGCTCGCCCTTGCCGATATTGATGGCGTGGGTGGTATAGGGAATACCCATCTCTTCCAGAGCAATCGAAACCTTGCGCCCATTCGGCGTGGCCCAGGTATAGAGGTCGATCATGGCCGATATCTCTCCCATCAAGTCCGGGTCCCTTCTTCGCACGACGGCGCTCCTTGGGCAAGATATGGCGCCAACTGTTAACCATACGTTGTATAGTTTTGTCGGATGATCCGCGCCGGTCGGCAAAATCGCCGAACCGTCGCAGCCACCCGGAGACATGAACATGATCACATCGACACTGGAAACCGTGCCCGGCAGGGCCATTCGCGAACATCTGGGCATCGTCCAGGGCAGCACCGTGCGCGCCAAGCATATCGGCCGCGACCTCATGGCCGGGCTGAAGAACATCGTCGGCGGCGAGCTGAAGGGCTACACCGAGCTGTTGAGCGAAGCGCGCGACGAGGCGTTCGAGCGCATGATCGAACAGGCGACGGCCAAGGGCGCCAACGCAGTCATCAATGTGCGGTTCAGCACCTCTTCCGTCACCCAGGGCGCGTCGGAAATCCTCGCCTACGGCAGCGCCGTCATCGTGGAGTAGCTATGATGGAAGCTTTTGCCGAACTGTGGCAAATCCTGCTCGTCGTCCTGCTGCTGATCCTGGCTTTCTTCACGGGCAGCATCGCGGAACGGCGACATTACAAATCGATCATCCGCCGCGAGGATGCGTTGAGCGACTTGGTGG
>CAMYNJ010000142.1 GCA_947259795.1 uncultured Alphaproteobacteria bacterium
CAGCGTTGCCTTTGCCGGATCGCCCGACATCTGCGGATAGAGGCCGAGCACGGCAGCCGACATCTTCGGAAAGACGCTGCGCGCGATGATATCGTCGAACGCCGTCTTGTACGTCGCGATCGCGTTGTCGGGTGCGCCATTTGGCAGAAATACCATCTTCTGGGCCGGGAAGCCGGCGATGAAGAAAGCCTTCCAGGCACTCCAGGCTTCGCCCGAAGTCTTGCAGCCTTTGGTCGCCTCGCAGACCTCCTTGAATGTCGGCATATCGGGGAAGGTCGGATCGCGCACGATGTTGCCGTTGGCGTCGAGAGCGCCCCATGACATCATCGGCACCGCCAGTCCCTGTTCGACCAGCGGGACGACGCCCTTCAGATACGCGGCCGAGGTCTGGTAGTCGATGTTGGCTTCGCCGCGCTCGAACATCAGGCGACCGTCACCGCGCCCCTTGATTCCGAAGACCGGCTCGACCGTCATCCCAAGCATCTCCCATGCCAGGAGCGGCACGAGGTCAAGACGCGTCGCGCCCTGTGAACCATAGATGAAATCGATTCCCTTCAGGTCGTCGGCGTCGCCATCGAATTTCTCGGCGATATCGGGGGGCAGGTAGGCCACGCCACCGGTGCCGGAGGCGAGAACCACGTTCCAGTCGCCATATTCGTATTTCACGCGCGGATCGCCTAGAAGATATGGGAATTGCGTCGAGCCCGACGAACCGAAGATCACCGTGCCGTCTTCGTATTTCTGCTGCTGGAACCAGTTCGCACCTTTGGTCGAGCCGGCGCCCGGCATGTATTTCACGACAACGGTCGGTTTGCCCGGCAATGCTTCGCTGAGGAGCGGCGCATAGAAATTGGCCCATTTGGCCGATCCGCCCGACTCCGAAAACGGAATCACGAATTCGACAGTCTTGCCGGACAGGTCGAGACTGCCTTGCGCAGTCGCCGGCTGTGCGGCTCCGAATGCAAAGCTCGCGGTAACGGCCACCGCCATGCCGATAAAGAGTCTGCGTTTCATTTTTTTTGCCTCCTTGTTGGCGTTTCCTGGTTATTGATTTCGGGCTTCAGCCCGGGACGTAGACGAACCCCTCGAAGATGCGCCGCGCGGTGCGCAGGATTTCCGTGCGCGCCACCCGCATGCCGTCTTGCGCGTCGGGCTCCAGCGTCACCCCGACGTCGATCTGCCCGGCCGGATGTTCGATGGTGACGGTTCCCGACCGGCCGATCGCGCCGCCGGCGACCTCGGCTGCGACCGTGCCCTCCAGGCAGCAGGCCGTGGCCAGGCAGATCGCGCCCGTCGCCGCGTGGCTGCGGTGGCAACGATGCGGCACCAGATAGCGCGATGCAATCGCACCGCCGTGGCGCGCCGGCGATAGCAGGCCCACCTTGGGGACGACCAGCCCGGACACGTCGCCCAGCCCCATGCGCCGCCCGGCTTCCAGCCGCAGCGTCTCGATGCGCGCGAACAGGGCGTCGTCGGCGTCGATCTCGTTCGGGGTTTCGTCGCCGCGCAGGCCGACCGCCTCGGCGCGCAGCAACATCATCGGCATGGCATTGTCGATCAGCGTCACCGCGACGCCGTCGATCTCCTCCCGGCGCTTGCCGGATGCGAACAGCGCGCCGGTCACCGCGCCCTCGGTGTTGGAGAACGCCATGCGGATCGGCGCCGCCGTCCCCGGCACGCCGTCGATCGCCTGGTCGCCTTCATAGGTGACTTGTCCGCCGGGCGTCTGGATGGTCTGTTCGATGACGGCCCCTGTATTGACGTTGAAAACCCGCACGCTGGTCTCGGGGTCCTGCGCCGGCACCATGCCTTCCTCGATCGCGAAGGGGCCGACGCCGGACAGCATATTGCCGCAATTGGGCCTGGTGTCGACGATCTCTTCGTCGACGGAGACCTGGGCGAAGAGATAATCCACGTCCGCGTCGTCGCGCGCCGAGGGGCCGACGATGGCGACCTTGCTGGTCTGCGGCTGGCTGCCGCCGATGCCGTCGACCTGCATGGGATGCGGCGAGCCCATGACGGCCAGCAGCACACGGTCACGCTCGCCCGCATCGGCCGGCAGGTCTGACGCCTTGAAATAGGGTCCGCGCGATGTGCCGCCGCGCATGATGACGCAAGGTATGCGCCGGATTCTACCGGTCATTTTTGCTCCCGTACTCCCTTGGTCGCGGAGTATCGGCCAAAACCATGCCCCTTGTGAAGGTCCTTGCTCGATTTAACCGTCGGCCGCCTCTCCCGCGCCGGCGCCGGCGATTCTGCCGAAGACCGTTCCGGACATCAGGCCGGTACCGCCGGGATAATTGAAATAGAAGATGCCGCCGACCAGTTCGCCCGCCGCATAAAGCCCGGGAATCGGCGCCAGGTCACTGTCGATCACCTGGCCGCTGTCGGGGTCGATGCGCAGGCCCCCGAAAGTGAAGGTCACGCCGCAGGTGATCTGGTAGGCCTCGAAAGGCGGCTCGTCCAGCTTGTTGGCCCAATTCGATTTCGGCACCGCCAGCCCGTGCGCCGCTCGGCCGTCCTTCACATTGGGGTCGAACGGCGTATCGGTATCGACCGCATCGTTATAGGCGGCGATTTCGGCCAGGAAACCCTTGGGATCGACGCCTTCCAGCTTGCCCGCGAGCTCTTCGAGAGTGTTCGCCGATACCTTGGTGACGCGGCGGATGCGGTATTCGTCGCGCAGCATGGGAATGATCTTGGCATCGAAGACCTGCCAGGCAAACTGGTCCGGCTGGTTCAGGACTTCCCGACCGTATTTCGCGTAGGTGTAATTGCGGAAATCCGCGCCTTCATCGACGAAGCGCTTGCCGTGGGCATTGACCATGATGCCCCAGGGATAGGAATGTTTCTGGAAATTGTCGCCGACCGTCAGATCGCCGAATTCCGGCGCGTTGTAATCCCAGCCCACCGCATGGCATCCTGACCAGTTGCCGTAAGGCGAGGCGCCGATATCCAGCGCCATGCGGATGCCGTCGCCGCTGTTGAAGCGGGTGCCGCGCACCTTGGCGATTTCCCAGCCCGGGCCCAGATAGCGTGTGCGCCATTCCGGGTTGGATTGGAAACCGCCGCTCGCCAGAATCACCGCCTTGCCCTGGATGTCGTATATTTCGCCGCCGCTCTTGACCCGCACGCCGGTGACCGTGTGGCCGTCGAACGCCAGCCCGACGACCCGCGCCCCGTAGCGCACCTCGATGCCCAGCTTGGCCGCCAGCTCGGTCTGGCGATCGACCAGGCCGGGGCCGCCGCCCCAGGCCTCGACCGTCAGCCCGCCCCAGAATTTGAACCTGCCGTCGATCTTGTAAGCCTGGCGGCCGAAGATCGGCACGAATCGCACGCCCTTTTCCTGCAGCCATTTCAGCGAATCGGCGGAACGGCGCACCAGACGCTCGCACAGCTCCGGGTCGGTGCGGAAGCGTGTGATCCGGAACATGTCGTCGAAGAACTGGTCGGTATTGTAGGTCCCGAAATCGGTATTGGCGATTTCGTCGTCCGTCAAGTCCGGCATCAGGGCCTTCAAATCGTCGACCCCGTCATAGGCGACGCGGAAGGCGCCGGCGGTAAAGCGGCTGTTGCCGCCGTTTTCCTCTTCCGGCGCGCGTTCCAGCACCAGCACCGACGCGCCCTTTTCGCGTGCCGCCATGGCCGCGCAGAAGGCCGCATTGCCTGCGCCGGCCACGATGACGTCGAACTTGTTGGCTGCCATGTCCAGTCCCCTCTATCATTGGCCGCGATTTCATGCGCTGCCGGCAGGCCCGTGTCAACAGGGGGCGCGGCGAAATGGCGATATTCAGCCCTTGACGGCACCCCCCCTCCTGCACTAAATAGGCGCGCCTGCCGGGTGAAGGCTTCGCCCGGCGACCGTATTTTATCGCCAAGGATCGCCAAGGATACAGAATCATGGCTCGACGCTGCATCATCACGGGCAAGGGCGTGCAGGCTGGCAACAATGTCAGTCACGCCAACAACAGGACCCGCCGCCGTTTTCTGCCGAACCTGCAGAAGGCTTCGCTGCAGAGCGACGCGCTGGGCGAAAGCGTCCGGATGCGAATCACCACCAGTGCGCTGCGCACCATCGAAAAGAATGGCGGGCTGGACGCCTGGCTGCTGGGCACCTCCAACGCCAAGCTCTCGGTCGAGGCGCGCAGGCTGAAGCGGCGCATCGAAAAGAAGGCGGCCGCCGCGGCCTGATTCGGCCAGACGACCGGCATTCCGGCGAGAAGCCCGCGATTTCGCGGGCTTTTTCGCGTTTGTAGACCGGTTTACCGGGAATTCTGCCGGCGTTTATACATAAAATCTTAGAGATTTGGCTTGCATTCTCCCCTGTTGCGGAACCTGAACCGAGACAAGGGGACGATGGACAAGGTTAAAGCCGTAATAAATGTGAGCCTGGCGGAAGTATGGGGCACCGACGGCGAGGAGGGAACGCCGTCGGAAAACTGGCCCTACCGGCTGGATTATTGGGGGATGGCCAAGGGCTGGAAGCTTTATCGCTTCAGCGACGGCAAGGTGGCGCGCTATGCCGGTTACGACCCGGAGGTCGGGGTAATTTCGGGTCCGATCGCCGACATGACCCTCGAAGACATGGCCGACGAATTCCGCGGCGGCGACTGGATCTACCAGCGCGGGCCGATAGAGCTCGACGAAGAGGCCGCCGGCAAGAATGGCGCCGTCCCCTCCCGCGAGGAACGGCTGGCGGCGGTCGATGCGCTGGCCTGTGAGGCGTTGGGGGCCGATGGCGATTACGCCGTCCTGCGCGGCTACTACCTGGAAGCGACGGGCGGTCATGTCGCGCTGGTCCGGCCGCACCGCAGCCGCGGCGAAGCGCTGGTGATCGGCACGGACATGAAGCCGATCGCGATCGGATACCAGAAGGCCACTCCCGACCGGCGTATCTGCATCGCGTTGGCCCGGAACCTGCCGGAATGACGAAAGATGGGCGCAACTGCCGCCGGTTCCCGGCCTGCTGGCGAAATCCGGCCCATCGCGCTAATATTGTCGAACCTGTTGTTCAGCAATATTCGAGGTTGCCATGATTGCGAGAAGGGATGTCCTGAAGGGGGTTGCCAGCGCGCCATTGGCGGGCTTGCCGCTGGCTGCGATTCTGGCCGACCCCGCGCTTGCCCGCGCCGCCGCGGCGGGCCTGCATGAATACACCATCAACACGCCGGCGGGCCGCCGGGTCACCGGCGCACTGGCGATGCCGCTGGGCGTGCCGGCGCCGACGGTGCTGCTGATCCACGAATGGTGGGGGCTCAACGACCAGATCAAGGCGGTGACGGCGGAATTCGGCCGGCTGGGCTATCTGGCGGTGGCCGTCGACTTGATGGCCGGCAAGGTGGCGACGACGCCCGACGAGGCCAGGGCGCTGACCGGCACCGTGGTGGCCGAAGAGGCGACCGACACGCTGGCCGGCTGGATCGAATGGCTGCGCGTCCACGATGCCTCGAACCGCAAGATCGGCACGGTCGGTTGGTGCTTCGGCGGCGGCTGGTCGCTCGGCGCATCGATCGCGGCGCCGGTCGAGGCGACGGTGATCTATTACGGCCGGGTGACCCGCAAGGCGGACGAGTTGGCGCATCTCAAGGGGCCGGTGCTAGGCCATTTCGCGTCCCGCGACAAATTCATCGACAACAAGATGGTATCCGTCTGGGAGGCGGAAATGGAAAAGGCCGGAAAGAGCTACAGCACTCACTGGTACGATGCCGACCACGCCTTCGCCAACCCGACCAGCGCCCGTTACGACGAGGCCGACGCGAAGCTCGCCTGGGACCGCACCCTGAAATTTTTCGATGAACACCTGTAGGGAAAGCGGGGAAGCGCGGTGATCAAACGGGTTCTGGTTCTGTGTGTCGGAGTGGTCTGCGCGGCCGGCGCCTCGCAGGCGCCCGAGTTCACGCAGCAATATCTGCAGAGGCTGGGCGGCTGGGTGGATTCCTATAAGGATCGCGTCGCCCGGCTGGATTTGCGCGCGGCCCAGTTCGAAATGAAGCGCGAGCAGTATATCGCCGCGCTGCGGGCCAGCGAAGACCCCAAGGTCAGAGAGGAAGCCGCCAATATCGCCACCTGGCCGGTCTATCTTGAACGCTATTCCGAGATGCAGCGGATCCTGCAGAACAGTCCGGCATGGATGCAGCCGATTCGGCTGATGCAGAACTATGGCGATCCGGCCTTTGCGCCGATCGTCCGGTCCACCTTCGACGAATACAAGGCCGGGGCCCCGATTACCGCCGAGGGCGCAGCCTTCGGCGGCGCCGGTTTCGTCGCCGGATGGATCCTGACCGTCATTGGGACCGCCCTGGTCCGCGCACCGATAAACATGATCCGCCGCCGTCGCGAACCGGCGAAGAAGCTGCCCAACCTCGTCGCGCACCGGCTCGACGAGCCCGCGGAAACCGACCAGGCATAGAATTATCTTCCGCTTGAGGCGACCCGCCGCGCCCGGCGAAAGTAGCGGGATTATGTCGGAGCCGATCCCGATGCGATATAAACCATGCCGAAATACCCTTCTTCATATGTCGTATCCCCGAGGTGCCGGCCGATCGACTCCCAAGGGTGGCGTTTGGTCAATTCCAGCGAGACGGCGAAGGGCCTGACCAGGAAGACGAACAGCGGCGCAAGATGCCGCAGCCAGCCTTTCGGCAAGCGCAGATCCAGGACGACCCAGCGTCTTCCCGGCGCGAGCGCCTGCGCGCCGCGTTCGATGACCGCGTCGAATTCGGGCTCAAGGGTCAGGGCGAAGGTTGACAATATACCGCCGACATTCCTCGGAAACGAATAGTCGGCGGCGGCGGCCTGCACCAGTTCCACGTTGGTCCAGCCCATACGCTGCACCCTGCCGGCAGCCTGCGCCAGCATCTCCGGGCTCAGATCCACACCGATAATCCGGCCTTCCGGGCCGATTTTTTCCTGTATCAGCGCGAAATTCAGGCCGGTCCCGCAGCCGATTTCCACGACCGTGTCGCCGGAGCGCAGCATCAGCCGTTCCACGGCCCTGCGGCGGTAACTTTGTTCCCGAAAACCGATGAGATAATAAAGATTGGCGGAGATGTCGTACCAGGCGGCGCGCCGCCTGTAGACTCCGGCAACTTCATCGCGCGTTGTGAAATCCCCGATGACGGCTCTCCTTCCGGCTCAAGACCAATCCCGTCCGGAAGTGTAAGAGCTGCCCACGTTGGAATGTCAATAGCGGCGCCGGCCCTGTTATCAGGCCCTGCGTCCGCCGGCCGCCATTCGCCGCCCCGTGCCCGTCGCGCGCCGTGCGCGGGCGTCTTCGTCGAACAGCTCGGTCAGTTTTTCCATCATGGTGCCGCCCAGCTGCTCGACATCCATGATGGTGACCGCGCGGCGGTAGTATCGGGTCACGTCGTGGCCGATGCCGATGGCGACCAGTTCGACCGGCGAGCGGGTCTCGATATAGTCGATGACGTCGCGCAGATGGCGCTCCAGGTAATTGCCGGCATTGACCGACAGGGTGGAATCGTCGACCGGCGCGCCGTCGGAAATCACCATCAGGATGCGGCGCTGCTCGGTGCGCGCGATCAGCCGGTTGTGCGCCCACATCAGCGACTCGCCGTCGATATTCTCCTTCAGCAGGCCCTCGCGCAGCATCAGCCCCAGATTCTTGCGGGCGCGGCGCAGCGGCGCGTCGGCGGTCTTGTAGACAATATGGCGCATGTCGTTGAGCCGGCCGGGGTTTGCCGGCTTGCCATCGGCGATCCATTGCTCGCGCGCCTGCCCGCCCTTCCAGGCGCGCGTCGTGAAACCAAGGATCTCCACCTTGACGCCGCAGCGCTCCAGCGTGCGGGCCAGGATGTCGGCGCTCATCGCCGCGATGGCGATCGGCCGGCCGCGCATCGAGCCCGAATTGTCCAGCAGCAGCGTGACCACGGTGTCGCGGAACTCGGTGTCGTTCTCCTGCTTGAAGGAGAGCGGGGTCAGCGGGTTGGTGACGATGCGGTCGAGGCGCGCCGTATCCAGCATCCCTTCTTCCAGATTGAAATCCCACGAACGCGTCTGCTTGGCCAGCAGGCGGCGCTGCAACCGGTTGGCCAGCTTGCCGATCATGCCCTGCAGATGGCTGAGCTGCTGGTCCAGCATGTAGCGCAGGCGGGTCAGTTCCTCCGGGTCGCACAGCTCCTCGGCCTCGATCACCTCGTCGAAGGCTTCGCTATAGACCTTGTAGAACGGCTCCTTCGGCAGGTTCGACAGGTCGCTGTCCTGGCGCTTCATGCCGGGATCGCCTGGGGTCTCGCCGCCCGGCGCGGTCATCGCCTCGCCCTCGCCGGCCTCGCCCGACTCCTGCATGTCCATGTCGCCGGTATCCGCCGCCAGGCTGTCGGACAGCGCCTGCTCCAGCTTGCCCGTGCCTTCGATTTCCTCGGAGGCGGTCTCGGGGCCGTCTTCCTGGTCCTCGCCGCCCTCCTCGTCGGATTGTTCGCCGCCCTCGGCCTCGTCCTCTTCGCCCAGATCGATATCCAGCGCGGCGATCAACTGGCGCACCGCCTCGCAATAGGCGGCCTGGTCGTCGGCGTGGCGCTGCAGGCCGACCAGCGCCCGTTTCACCTTGGCGCCCAGCAGCGGTTGCCATTGCTTCCAGGCCTTGCGGGCGGCGGGCGGCGGCGGCGCGCCGGTCAGCGCCTGTCGGGCCATCAGCCGCACGATCTCGGGCATGGTGGCCTCGGTGGTGTCCTCGATCACGCCGAAGCCTTCGCGCTTGTAGCGCTCTTCCAGGGCCGCCGACAGGTTTTCCGCCACGCCGGCCATCTTGCGGGCGCCCAGTGCTTCCACCCGGGCCTGTTCCAGCGCATCGTACAGCACCGGCGCCACATCGCCCGTGGGCCGCCGCCGGGCGTGCAGCGCTTCGTTGTGCAGGCGCAGTTTCAGCGCTGCGGCGTCGGCCTCGCCGCGTACATAGGCGGCTTCCTCGGCCGGCAATTCGCGGCTGGGCAGGGGCACGCGCACGCGCGGACCCTCGGCGCCCTTGGCGCTGTCGGTGCCGTAGGTGAGGTCGGCGTCGTCGCGGCCCGAGATCGCCCGGAAAGCCGCGGCGTTCGCGCGCTTGAAGACCTCTACCGGTGAGTCCTGATCCGCCATGCCGTTCCGGTCAGATCAGGGTTGCCTTGACCCCGGACTCCGGCAGTTCGGTGCCGAAGCAGCGCTGGTAATATTCGGCGACCACCGGGCGTTCCAGCTCGTCGCATTTGTTCAGGAAGGTCACTCGGAAAGCGAAGGCGATATCCTTGAACATTTCCGCATTCTCGGCCCAGGTAATGACGGTGCGCGGCGACATGACGGTCGATATGTCGCCGTTGATGAAGCCGGCGCGGGTCAGGTCGGCCAGCGTCACCATGGCGGCGATGGTCGCGCGGCCTTCGTCATTGTCGTAGCCCGGCACCTTCGACAGCACGATGCGGTTCTCTTCCTCGTCGGACAGATAATTCAGCGTGGTGACGATGTTCCAGCGGTCCATCTGCGCCTGGTTGATCTGCTGGGTGCCGTGATAGAGCCCCGTAGTGTCGCCCAGCCCCACCGTGTTGGTGGTCGAGAACAGGCGGAACCAGGGATGCGGGCGGATCACCCGGCTCTGGTCCAGGAGCGTCAGCTTGCCCTCGACCTCGAGAATGCGCTGAATCACGAACATCACGTCCGGCCGCCCGGCGTCGTATTCGTCGAAGCACAGCGCGCAGGGGTTCTGCAGCGCCCAGGGCAGAATTCCCTCGCGGAATTCGGTGACCTGCTGGCCTTCGCGCAGCACGATGGCGTCCTTGCCGATCAGGTCGATTCGGCTGATATGGCTGTCCAGGTTGACGCGCACGCAGGGCCAGTTCAGGCGCGTGGCGACCTGTTCCACATGGGTCGATTTGCCGGTGCCGTGATAGCCCTGGATCATGACGCGGCGGTTGTAGGCGAAGCCGGCCAGGATGGCGAGCGTGGTGTCGTGATCGAACACATAGGCTTCGTCCAGTTCCGGCACATAGTCAGACCCGTGCGAGAAGGCCGGGACCTCCATGTCGGAATCGATCCCGAAGGTCTGGCGCACGGACACCTTGATGTCCGGCGCCTCGAGATCGTGGGCGCGTTGTATCGAATGGTCGCTCATGTTCGTCATCAATCGGAATCCGTTCGTCTTCGCAAGTTGGGCCGGGTCCATGTCCCGGCGGCGCGGGCGGTCAGGCGGCAATCGCTTTTTTCAGCGTCGCATAGGCCTCGTTGATATCCTTCAGCCGCTCCTCGGCCAGTTTGTCGCCACCATTCGCATCCGGATGGTGCAGTTTGACAAGTTCCTTATATCTGGCCTTCAAGCCGGTCAAGTTCAACGGGGCATCCAGTTCCATTATCTCCATGGCGTGCGCTTCCGGGCTGGACGGGTGAAAGCCCGTCGCGCGGGCGTCGCCATTGCGGCGCTGCCGGGTCTCGCCCTCATCGTCACCGGTGAAATAGCCGAACCCGTCATGGATCGAAGTCGTGCCGCGCGCATAGCGCCTGTAGCCGCCGGCCCGCGCGCCCAGCGGCCAGGTCGGGCGCTGCCAGGTGGTATCGCGGCGGGTGTCGGCCTCCACCTCGTCCTGGCTCATGCCGGCGTAATAGTTCCAGGCCTTGTTGTATTCGCGCACATGGTCGAGGCAGAACCAGTGATATTCGTCCAGCCGGTCGCGGCCCTTGGGCGCGCGGAACTCCCCCGGCTCGGCACAGTCGGGCCGGTCGCAGGGCCGTATCGGCGCCTCCTTGCGCCCAGGCTCGTATATGCGCTGCGTTCTGCTCATCGACTGATTATCGTATTCGCGGCGGCCCCTTTCAAGCTTGACGAATGCCCGCCGGCGAACGATATCGGGCTTGAAACCGATAGAAATTCAGCCCGCGGGGACCCGTCGATGAGCATAACAGAAAGAATTAACAAAAAGCTGACCGAGGCGCTGGCGCCGTCAGTCCTTGATGTGGTCGACGAGTCGATGAAACACAAGGGCCATGGCGGCTGGCGCGAGGGCGGAGAGACGCATTTCCACGTCACCGTTGTCTCGGACGCCTTCGAAGGCAAATCCCGCGTCGACCGCCAGCGCATGGTCTACGACCTGCTATCGGAAGAAATGGCCGAACGCGTGCATGCCCTGGCTCTGACCACGAAAACGCCGGCTGAGATGTAGGCGCGGGGCGGCGGCCGTCCGGCTTGCGGGGCGTCACTGGCGGTGCGGTCCGCCCAGGCTCCACCGCACCGGTATTTCAGGAATCAGGTTGCCTCGGGATTTGCATACTGTGTTCACGGAACGCGGACCGTTCAGACTGGGTCCGGACTTTCCGGAATGTCTGTCAGGGCCATCTCGACGCAATTGCCGATGCCATCACGCGTCAGCGCCGCGTCGCGTGGCAGGAAGCCCAACCGATTATATCGCGACATATGATCGGTGAATTCTTCTTCGCCGAGCAGGCGGGTTCGATAGCCGCTGGTCCGGTTGTCCGTGAAGATCGGATAGAGACGGAGATGGACCGGGCGAGCCGGATCGGCGGGGATTATCAGGCGCGCGACGGCGCCGATCGGCGGGGCGAACATCTGCCGGGTCCGCCCGGGCGAGTTGAAGACGAAATTTCCCAGGCCGTGAACCGCGAGGCGTCCGCCGAAACGCTCGGTCTGCTGCAGCATATGCGCGCCATGGCCGATCAGCAGGTCTGCGCCCGCGGCGAGCACATCCCGTGCGAAGCGGCGCTGGCGCTGCGATGCCCAATGATAGTCGCGCTGCCAATGCGGCACGACGACGATGAGCGCTTGCGGATGTTGCCGGCGCGCGAAGGCGACGGCCGTGACCGTGTGGCGGTTGACCGGGTTGCACCCCGGGCGCCTCGCCTTGGCATAGGCCTTGAAACGCTCTTCCATCGCCGAGCTATAGGCAAAGCCGGAAAAAACCAGCAGTTCCCTGGCGGCCGGCGAAACAGCCGCGCCGCCGTCGTGGTCAATCCGAACTGCCAGCGGGCGGGCAGCGTCCTGGGCGTTCTCGCCGGCGCCGATCGCGACGATGGACGAATCGCGGAACTGGGCCAGCGTGTCGTTGATCCCCGCGCGTCCATAGTCGAACAGATGGTTGTTTCCAAGCGTGACGACGTCGATGCCGGCCCGGGTCAGAGCGCGCAGCGTCTTTTCCGGATCGGCGCGGTGCGGATAGGGCCTTTCATTTTTATACGGCGAGGTTTCAAGCTCGGTCAAAGGCGTCTCGAGATTGGCGAGATTGATGGCGTTGGAAGAAAGAAAAGAATCGAAATTGGCGATCCATCCCTCGTAATCGCCGCCGTGAAGGGGATGCGGTTTGCCCGACGCCAACGCTCTTTCCGCATAGTATTCGCCGAAGTACGTGTCCCCCAGAAAGCCAATGGAGACGTCATGACTTTCGACCAGTCTCAACTCTCTGGGATTATTGACCCCCTCGCGGATTCTCTGCGGAAGCGCGGGTTGCCTGTTATCGAGACGGGCCGAAAGCCCTTGCGCCCCGGATTTAAGCAGAGTTGAAAGTTCCCTGATCCGGGTGCGGATTCTCTCCCCGAGTTGCGGTCGCCCCTTGTCGATAGGAGTTGACAGCCATTGCGGCTCGGACCGAAGCAGAGTCGAAAGCTCCTTTATTCGGGTGTTGCGACTGGAGCCTTTCAGCAGCAGCGCGGTCTTCTCGTCTACCAGTGTCTCCAGCAGTGCCAGGACATCCTTGGGCCCTGCGGCTCTCAACACCGTGGTGTTATTTTTTTTCAACGCGCGGCCGAGCCATTCCATACCGTCGCCGAGGAGGATCACCGCGAACGGATCGCAAGCTGAAATGAATCGGGCGATCTCTTTATATGCGTATTTTTCCCCGCCTTCGATGTAGACGATTTTGCCAGCGATGACGATGCGGCGATTGAAATTCTTCGCGGCCCGTCCGAAGAGAGACAGGGCATTCTCAAACGACTGAACCTCGGCGTTATAGCTGTCGTCAAGCAGGGTTACCTTTCTTCCGGCAATGATCGGGTTCGCCAACTCCATCTTTCTCGGAGCCGGCGCTAACCGCTGAATCTCCCGGGAAATCTGGTCGAGCGTAACGCCGTTCTTATGCGCGCACAGAGCCGCGAGTTGTATATTCTCAATCCAGCCATCCCCGATCACACGGGCCTCAATATCAACGCTTTCCTGACCCGAAGACAGACGGATCTCCGAGCCATTGAAGGAGCTTCCGAGCAGCCGCACTTCTATATCATCGCCTGCGGCCTCGCCGATGACATGCGCCGCTGTGGATTGCACCGCCGACTCCAGTAAGTCCCGGCATTTGACGTCCGAAGGAAAATACAGTCGTCCGTTGTCGGGCAGCGATCGTATCTGGCGGGAAATGACTCCGCCGAGCACTTCGATCGAAGTGAACAGTTGAATCTTCCCGAAGCCCAGCTTGGTGACCACCAGTTCGTCCGGCCGGACCGTGTCGACTGAGGAATAGCCGTGATGTCCACGAATGGATTCCTCGCTTTGCTCAACAACGCCGAAATCGGCATCGGCAGGGAGACAGTTGAGGCACATTGCACTGCCTTCGACCGTATTCCAGTTGCCAAATGACGTTAAGCAGGTGCCGGTCCGCGACAGAATCCGGCCGAGGAGATCACGCGTTGTGCTCTTTCCCACTGTTCCGGTTACCGCAATAATCCGGCCTTGAAACCTGTCGCGCGCGTGATCAGCGAGCTGGAAGAAAGCGCGATGGCTATTGGCCACGCGAATGACCGGCAGCGACGGAGAATCCGGCACGGGTTCGGAGGTGATGACCAGCGATGCGGAACGCTTTTTTGCGGCGTCCAGCAAGCCCTCGAGGTCGTATCCGGCCTGACCGGATAGTTTGGCTGGGCGCTTCGGCCAGTCGGGCGTACTGCAATGAACAAGAATGCGATTGTCGGCAACGAGGTTCAGCGGATAGACAATTCCGCCAAGCACTGCATCCTCCGCGATCGAGCCGATTAGCTCGCCGTCGGTGACGGATAACAGTTCGGCCAGGCGCCATACGGATTTCATCGTTCTTCAGTCCGAGCCCACATTTCCGGGACGGACCGCCCCTCCCGCCGAATTATCGCCGGAGTATAGGGTGAACGGCAACCACGGTGAAGCATGTAGTGGGGGCATGGTCGTTCCCGCCCCCCGTCTCAGTCCCCGGTATAGAACTCCGGGAAATGCTCCTCGACTACCGGGCCGTCGGTTGCCAGGGCGTGGCATGTGTCGAGATGGCCCGGCTTCTTGCCGGGGTCGCGCTGGGTCGTCTTGCGCACGCGGGTCTGGTAGGCGACCGTGGCGATCGGCCCCAGCAGTTCGAACAGATGAGTGCAACCATGCACCCCGCCGACGCGCTTGCGCGCCTCGCGCGTCCAACCGGGCCCGATGGTCAGGCCGGTGAGTTTCGCGAAGTCGGGCGTGATGTCGCCGCAGATCCGGAAGGGGCTGTGGTCGGTCGCGGCCTCGACCTCATGGATGGTCAACCCGTCGTCCACGGTCACGCGCAGCCACATGCCATGGATCGGCTCGCCCGCCTCGATGGTGCCGCGGTCCCGGTTGGGGAAGCCGTAGGTCTTGGTGTCGGTCAGATGGGCCTCGATATCCCACATTCCGTCCTCGCGGCGATAGCCCCGCAGGGTTATGTCGCGGCTGTGGATATGTTCGCGCGGCGCCGGCGGCGATAGCGGCATGGGATTCCCCTTGGCCCTGTTACCCGGATGATGCGGTGCGATGAATATGGCGGGTGGGGCCGGGCGGTCAAGCCCGCGGCGGGGCGCAGGCGCGGTTTTCGGTTTGTTTTCGCCGCCAGATCGCGCATTATGGTTAAAAATAGGTTAATGCACTGCCGCGGGGCGGTAGCAGGAACAGGAGGCATGCATGAAGGCGAGGCTAATGGCCGGCACAGCTCTTGCCGGCGCGATCGCGATTTCAGGCGGTGCATCTGCCGGCGGCATCGAGCCGATGTGGCGTCTGTCGGGAAACGCGAATTTCCAAGCCTACTGGGTCGATCAGGATGCGGTAGGGCTGGTGTCCTCGGCGTTTACCTTTACCTTCTGGCAGCCCACGACGCTGGTCGGCAACGTCAATGTCGGCGCGCCGCAGGAGCATGACTGGTATTTCGGGGTCGACGAGGCGGAGCTTCAGCTCGACGTCTCGGGCAGCGCGGACAACGGCCTGAACTACGGCTTCAAGATCGAGATCAACGCCAACACCACCGACAGCGCCATCGCCGACGAAGCGCGGCTGGAATTGTACGGCCGCTGGGGCACGCTGCAGATGGGCGACGAGGACGGCGCCGACAATGTCATGAACTATGGCGGCGAGACCCTGCTGGGCGGGGCCGGCGGCTTCGACGGCGACCAGAATGACTATCTGTTCCGGGCCGGTTTCCGGACCCAGTCCGTCACCTTCGATAGTGGCGCCCCGGGCTTTCCGCTGCTCGCTGGAGACACCGGCGATGCCACCAAGATAAGCTATTATTCGCCCCGCATGGCGGGCTTCCAGTTGGGCGCCAGCTACACGCCCACGCCGAACAATGGCGACAGTTTCAAAACCGATGGTAACTGGGAGGATCACTACGGGATCGGCCTCAACTACGACCGATCGTTCGGCGAGTTTCGCCTGCGGGCGAGCGGGGTCTATGCCGCGGCAACGAACAGCTTCACCAGTCTGTTTGGCTGGGCAGGGCAGGATTACGCGGCCTGGTCAGTCGGTGGCATCGTCGGCTGGGGGCCGGTCAGCATCGGCGGCGGCTATGCCGACAACGGCGATTCCGGTTATTGGACCGGTGTCGATACCGGTTACTGGAACGTCGCCGCCGCCTTTGAATCGGGGCGGTTCTACCTGGCCGCGGGCTATTTCGAATCGCTGACCGACTGGGGAGCGGGCTCGGAGAGCACCTACAACCATACCTCGCTCACCGCCGACTACAGCGCCGCCCCGGGGCTGAGTCTCTATGCCGAAGTCGATTTCATCGAAGACGACGTCGATAACGGATCGATCTACAACGAGGCGACCGCGGTGATCCTTGGCGCCAATGTCAGCTTCTGATCCACGGATCGGATAGCACAAGCCTTCAAAGGGCGGCGGGGAAACCCGCCGCCCTTGTTATGTCGCCCGTCCACTAGTCCGCCTCTTCGCGTTCGGCGGCCGCGGCGACCACGCTGGGCGGGGTGACGCGGATGGAGGTGAGTTGGTTGCGCATGCGGCGCAGCACCTCGAAGCGGAAGCCGTGGAAGGTGAAGACCTGGCCCTTTTCGGGGATCAGCCGCGCCTCGTGCATCACCAGGCCGGCGATGGTGGCGGCCTCCTCGTCGGGCAGGTCCCAGTCGAATTCGCGGTCCAGGTCGCGCAGGGTCACCGTTCCCTCGACGATATAGCTGCCATCGGGCTGCGGGCGTACGCCGCTGACCGGGGTATCGTGCTCGTCCTCGATCTCGCCGACGATCTCCTCCAGGATATCCTCCAGCGTCACGATGCCCATCAGCGAGCCGTACTCGTCCACCACCACGGCGAAATGTTCGCGGCGGCTGCGGAAGGCCTGAAGCTGGTCCAGCAGGTTGGTGGTGTCGGGGATGAACCAGGGTTCCGACGGCAGTTCGGCGAAATCGACCTTCGACACGTCGCCCTCCTGCCGCCGCAGCTCGCGCAGCAGTTCCTTGGTGTGCAGCACGCCGACCACATTGTCCTGTTCGCCGCGATAGACCGGGATGCGGGTGAACTGGCTGGCCAGCACCTGGTCGACGATCTCGTCGGGCTTATCGCCCAGATCGATCATCGAAACATTGCGGCGATGGGTCATGATCTCGCCGACCTCCACCTCGTCGAGGTCGAGAATCGAGCGCATCATCTGGCGTTCATGGCGGGTTTCCGGTTCGTCGCGCTCATGCAGGTCGATGGCGCCGCGCAGTTCCTCCTCGGCCTCTTCGTGCCCCAGCTCGGCCCCCAGCTCCACGCCGAACGGTTTCAGCGTGGTGCGGACGATCACGTAGATTGCATGGGTTATCGGTCCCAGCAGGAACACCAGCAGCCGAATCGCAGGCGCCACCCTCAGCGCCATGTTGTCGGCATGGCTCAGTGCCCAGGTCTTCGGCAGCACCTCGGCGAAAACGAGCACCAGGCAGGTCATGACAAGGGTGGCGTAGACCACGCCGGCGTCGCCGAAGATCCGCAGCATCAGGCTGGTCGCCAGCGCCGAGGCCAGAATATTGACCAGGTTGTTGCCCAGAAGGATTCCGCCGATCAGCCGTTCATTGCGGTCGCGCAGCGCCAGCACGATGGCGGCGCGCCAGTCGCCCTGCTTGGACAGCGAATGCATGCGCGGCCGCGAGGCCGCTGTCAGCGCCGACTCCGAGCCCGAGAAAAACGCGGACAGCACCAGCAAAACCAGGACAATCCCCGACGTAATCAGTATTTCCGGCATCATGCCGCTACCGCTCCTTCCATGAATGCGGTCAGTTCCTCATCCGGGACGTCGCGCGTGACGAAGGCCTCGCCGATGCCGCGTGTCAGGATGAAAGTCAGCTTCCCGCCCGTTACTTTCTTGTCCTTGGCCATATGCCCGATCAGCCGCCTGGGGCTCCAGACCATCGAATTGGTGAAGTTTGTGCCGGTGGGCAGGCCGACCGCAGCGAGATGCCGGCGCACCCGCGCCGCGTCCTCGGCCGGGCAGAGCCCCATGCGCACCGACAGATCGAAGGCCATGACCATGCCGATCGCCACCGCCTCGCCATGCAGCAAGGTATGGCCGAATCCTGTCTCGGCCTCCAGCGCATGGCCGAAGGTATGGCCCAGATTCAACAGCGCCCGGGTGCCGCGTTCCTGTTCGTCCTCGGCGACGATCGCCGCCTTGGCCCTGCAACTGGCGACCACCGCATGGCGGATCTTCGCCGGGTCGCCATCGACCAGGTCGGCGCCATGGCCCTCCAGCCAGGCGAAGAACGCTTTGTCGGCGATCAGCCCGTACTTTACCACCTCCGCATAGCCGGCCAGCATCTCGCGGCGCGGCAGGGTTCTCAGCACGCGGCTGTCCGCCAGCACCAGGCGGGGCTGGTGAAAGGCGCCAATCAGGTTCTTGCCGTGCGGGGAATTGATGCCGGTCTTGCCGCCGACCGAACTGTCGACCTGCGCCAGCAGCGTGGTCGGGACCTGGATGAAGTCGATGCCGCGGAGGGCGCAAGCGGCGGCGAAGCCGGTGATATCGCCGATCACGCCGCCGCCCAGCGCCACCAGGCTGGTGTCGCGGTCGATGCCGCGGCCCAGGATTTCGTCCAGCAGCTTTCCGAAATGGGTGATGTTTTTGGTCTGTTCGCCGGCCGGCAGCACGATGGCGTCGGCCCCGATATCGGCGTTCGCCAGCGAGCGCATCAGCGCGTCAAGATGCAGCGGCGCCACGTGATCGTCGGTGACCACAATGACCCGCGGGCGCCTCAGCAGCGGCGCCATGGTCTTGCCGGCGGCCGCCAGCACGTCGTCGCCGACGACGATATCGTAACCGCGCGACCCCAGTTCGACGCGGACCGTTTCATGACTGCTCATACCAAGTCTCGTTGATAATGATTCATTTGACCGGTTTCTCTTGACCGCTGGCAAGGCACGCTTCGCGCCGTGGTGCGTGCACCACAAGCGGAGAGTAACGACGCGAGCGGTCAAGGGAAAGCGGCCTTCGGTGGGGCCCCGCGGCCCGCCGGCTGCGTTGCGGCCCGTGCTCGATGCGAGGGCATCGCGCCGCGGACTGCGCCTGCCCGGCGGGCCGCGGGGCCCCATCAAATGGGTCATTATCAACGAGACTTGGTATCAATCGGACTCTCCTCGTTTCAAATAGTCCTGCACCGCCGCCAGCACTTTGTCGACCATGGGGCCGATCGGGCCGTCACCGCTGTCCACCACGATGTCGGCCTCGGCATAAACGGGATAGCGATGTTCTATCAGCGCCGCCAGCGTGCCCTTGGGATCGGCGGTTTTCAGCAGCGGTCGGTGACTGCGCCGGCTGACCCGTTCGAACAGCACATCCAGGTCGGCGCGCAGCCACAGCGATATGCCCTTTTCCCCGATCAGCGCCCTCGTCTCCGGATCCATGAAGGCACCGCCGCCGGTGGCCAGCACATGCACGGGTTCGGTATCCAGCAGCCGGGCGACCACCCGGCGTTCGCCGGCGCGGAAACCCTCTTCGCCGTCGCGCTCGAAGATTTCGCCGATGGTGCAGCCGGCGGCCTTCTCGATCTCTACGTCCGCGTCGATAAAGCGGACGTTCAGCAACGCCGCCACGCGGCGCCCCACCGCCGACTTGCCGGCGCCCATAAGTCCCACCAGAACCAACGGCTTCGGCAAAATAATAGGTTCTGTTTCCTGCATAAACGTGGTTTTCCTGCCGCGGCCGTCGCTGGGCCGTTGCGGCGGACCCTGTAGATAATTACACTGCCGCAGGATTGCCATAGTCAAAGGCTAGCGTAAACCCCGAACCGCCGGAAGTCCGCCATCCCCGCTGGACGCTTCCAATGCCTCGATAATTCCACAATTATGTTTCGAAACAGGACCGGATGAACAAATACGTACAGATCGGCATCGCTCTATTCGCACTTCTCCTGATTGGCGGGTTGGTCGCACTTGGAGTCTGGGACGTACCCGCGCCTTCGAACATGGTCGAGACGGAACTCGATGATTCGCGCTTTCCCCGTTAATCCGGGCCTGGCCTTCGCGATCTTTCTGACCGCCGCCCCGGCCCTTGCCCAGGAACCGGCGGGCGGCAGCCCGGCCCCGCTTTTCCCCGAGGGCGCCCCGCCGGCGCTGGACGCCCCGCCGCCTTCCTTGCCGGGGGAACCGGTCGAGGCCGGATCCGCCGCGGGGGAAGGGATATCGGGAATCGAAATCGGCGAGTTGAAGGAGCTGGACCCCGATTCGGGCGGCATCCTGGATGCTTCGATGGGCGGCCTCGGTGTGAATATGTGGGCGGGCACTGCCCGCGCCCGATTGTTGCGCCTGTTGCCGCAGCTGCCCGACCGGTACGAATCGCCCACGCTCCATGATCTCGCAAGGCGTCTTCTGCTGTCGGCGGCGATTGCGCCCGCTCGCGGCGAGAAGGATTCCGATACCAGCCTGATCGGCCTGCGCATCGACCGGCTGGCCGCGATGGGCCTGGCCGGCGCCGTCGCCGAAATGATGGCGATCGCGCCGGCGCCGGAGACCGACGGCATGCTGATGCGGCTGCATGTCGATAACAGGCTCCTGCTGGGCGACAACGAGGGCGCCTGCCGGGGCGCCGCGGCGGGTGCGGCCGTGCTGGACCCGCTCTACCGCGATCGGCTCGCCGTCTTCTGCAGCGTACTGGCCGGTGACCGGGAAGCGGCGGGTTTCGCCACCAATCTGCTGCGCGAGGGCGGCGATCTTGACGACCCCGCCTTCTTTACCCTGGCCGACGCGCTGACCGCCGGTACCCGGCCGAAGGTGAAAAGCCTGACCGATCCGGCGCCGCTGCATCTGGCGATGGCCGCGGCGGCCGGCACCAAACTGCCGTCGGACGTGCAGGAGACCGAGTCCCCCCTGATACTGCGGGCATTGGCGGACAGTCCGCTGGTATCCGGTTCCGTCCAGCTCGCCGCGGCCGAACGCGCGGCGCTGGCTGGCGCCCTTGCGCCGGGCAGCCTGGCTGAACGCTATGCCGCCCTGGAATTCGGCGAGAAGGAACTGAACAATGCGCTCAGCATCGCCGAGGGCGAATATAGTCCCCGCAACAGGGCGCTGCTTTATCGCGCGACAAAACTCCAGCAACTCCCCGTAGCGCGGGCGGCCGCAATTCAGAAGGCCTGGTCACTTGCCGCTGAAAACGGATCCTACAGGCTCAGCGCCGGCATCTTTCGGACCGAACTTGAGGCGCTGCAACCTGGGGGGGAACTGGCCTGGTTCGCGCCCGACGCGGCGCGTGCCTTTTTCCTGCTCGATCAGCCCGACCGGGCCCTTGCCTGGGCGGCGACGGCGCAGCGTTACGCCAAGGAAGCGGAAGAAGTGCATGCCGCGGCCCTGTTGTGGCCCCTGGTCGCCCTTGCCGAGGGTTCAGCCACCGGTTCCGGCCACAGGCTCTGGCTTGCGGCCCTGGCGACAGCGAATGTCGCCGAGGCCGGCATGAAAGCAGGCCTCGCCTACAGCCTGTTCGAGGCCATGGGCGAGCGTATTGCGGAAGACCGCTGGGAGGCGCTGCTTGAGGGTGGCGGCCGGGCCGACGTTCTGGCGCCCGATCCGGCCTATATGCGCGCCTTCCGCAAGGCGGCCTCCGCCGGCCGGCGCGGCGAGACGGTGCTGTTGGCGATCCTGGTGCTGGGGGGTGGCGGGCTCGAGGAAAACGGGCCGGCGCTACTGTCCGAGATCGTCATCGGCCTGCGCAAGGTGGGGCTCGAGAACGAAGCCCGGCGGCTGGCGATCGAGGCGGCGCTGGCCACGGGAATGTAGGATGTCCCGGTCCGGCCTCGATAGCGAAAACTTCCTGGAGATGCTGTCGGCGGAACGCGGCGCGGCGGCCAATACGCTGGATTCCTACCGGCGCGATCTCGACGGTTATCTGGGCCATCTGGCCGCGCGCGGGCGGACCGGCCGCGATGCCGGGGCGGCGGATATCCGCGGCTGGCTGGAAGCCATGTCGAAAGCCGGCATGGCGGCCAGCACGGCGGCGCGGCGGCTGTCGGCGATCCGCCAGTTCCACAGGTTCCTCTATACCGAGGGTCGACGCACCGACGACCCAACGGCGACGATCGACAGCCCGCGCCAGGGCCGCGGGCTGCCGAAGGTCTTGAGCGAGGATGAGGTCTCCCTCATGCTGGAGGTCGCGCGTGGCGACGAAACGCCGGCGGGCCTGCGCATGTCGGCGCTGCTGGAGATGCTCTATGCCACCGGCATGCGGGTGTCCGAACTGGTGCAGTTGCCGCTGTCGGCAGTGGCGCGCGATCAGGACTTCATCGTCGTGCGCGGCAAGGCGGCGAAGGAAAGGCTCGTGCCGCTGACCCGCAAGGCGCGCGAGGCGATCGCTGCCTACAAGGCGGTGCGTCCCCATTTCATTCCCAAAGGCGCGGAGTCGAAACGGCTGTTCCCGTCCAGCGGCAAGGAGGGCCACCTGACCCGCCAGCGTTTCGGGCAGATGCTGAAGGAACTGGCGGTGCTGTCGGGGATTTCGCCGGGCAAGGTCAGCCCGCATGTTCTGCGCCATGCCTTCGCCAGCCACCTGCTGGCCCATGGCGCTGATCTGCGCGCGGTGCAGCAGCTGCTGGGCCATGCCGACATATCGACCACCCAGATCTCCCCAGTTGAGCGGATGGTGCTCAGGTCTCTTCCAGATGGACCTCGTGTTCCTCGGGCGGTTCCAGTTGCCAGCCCTGGCGGTGGCGGCTGACCAGCAGCCAGACGCCGATCGCCACCAGCAGCCCGCCAACGATCGGCCGCGGTATGCCGCCCATCATGAACAGCGGCGGCGCGAGCGCCAGGCAAAGCGCCGGCAGGAAGCCCAATGTCCAGGGCTTGCGGCCGCGCTGCTTCTGGTACCAGGGGAACACCATCGAGAAGATCGCGATGATCAGGAAGAACAGCGACCAGGGACGTGTGATGAACAGGCCCAAATCGTCGCTGATGGCCAGTGCGCGCGACAGGTTGACCTCGGCGATGCCGCCCAGCACCACGCCCAGGATCATCGGCGCCAGCGGGAAGCCCAGCTGGCGCATGATGTAGCCCAGCAGCCCGAACCAGAACAGCGTCCAGATATCGAAGGTCACATTATGCAGCGCGAATACGCCGATGGCGCAATAGGTCAGGATCACGCCAGCCAGCATATACATCGGGATCCGCGTAACCATCAGGAACGCGCGTAGCGCGATCGCCTGGGTGCCCAGCATCAGGAAGTTGGCCAGGAAGAAGGCCAGGAAGATGCTGTAGGCCAGCACCGGCTGGTCACCGATGAAGGAAGGGCTGGGCACCACGTCATGGATCAACAGCGCACCCAGCATGACGGCAGTGACGACGTCGCCGGGAATGCCCAGCGCCATCATGGTGATCAGCGCGCCGCCGGCCGTCGCATTGTTCGCCGACTCCGAGGCAACGATGCCTTCCGCACAGCCGGTCCCGAAGTCCTGCGGCCTTTTCGATGCCTTCTTTGCCTGGTCGTAGGCCAGGATGTTCGAAATCGAACCGCCGGCCGCCGGCAGGATGCCGGTGAAAACCCCGATCAGCGACGAACGGATCAGGTTGATCCAGTTGCCCGCGATGGCCTTGACGGCCGCCAGATGTTCCACCCGCACGGCCTTGGCGCCCTTTTCCATCAGCGGCTTCCGGGCCGCTTTGGTGTCCTGCACGTCGCTCATCAATTGGCTGAAGGCGAACAGCCCGACGAGTACCGGCAGGAAGGCGAAGCCCTGCTTCAGGGCATCGGTGCCGAAATTGAAACGCGCCACGCCGTTGATGTCGTCCTCGCCGATCGTCGCGACCAGCAGACCCAGCGCGCCGGCGATCAGTCCCTTGACGAGGTTTTCGCCGGCCAGGCTGGCCGTGATGGTCAGTGCGAACAGGACCAGAGAGAAATAGTCCCAGGGGCCGAATTCAAGCCCGATCCGGGCCAGTTGAGGGGCCAACGTCATCAGCAGGATGGCGCTGAAAATGCCGCCGAAGAACGACGACCAGACGCCGATGCCGAGCGCCAGCCCGGGCCGGCCCTTGCGCGCCATCGGGAATCCGTCGAAAGTCGTGGCGACGGATGAGGGCGTGCCTGGAATGCCGGTCAGGACACCGGACATCAGCCCGCCGGAAAGGCCGCCGACGAAAACGCCGATCATGGTCGCCAGCCCCTCGACGGTCGACAGGCCGAAGGTAAAGGGCAGGGTGAGCACCACCGCCATGGTGATGGTGAAGCCCGGGATGGCGCCTGCAATCAGGCCGGACAGCACACCCAGCGCCATCAACAGCAGGATCTTGATCTGGACGACCTCGCCGAAGGCCCCGATGACATTTTCGATCAGCATGGCCGGTCCCTACCAGATTGCCAGAATTTCGCCCTCGGGCAGGATGACCCGAAGCGCGAAGGTAAAGATGGCCCACATGGCGCCAACCGAAACGACGGCGACCAGGGCGTGGATTGCGAGTTGCCGCGGCGTGCGCTCGCCCAGCACGCTGAGCGCCAGGAACACGAAGGCGATGCCGCCCAGCAGCATGCCCAGGAAATCCAGCGCCAGGAGAAATGCCAGGAACAGCCCGTAACACAGGATTGCGTTGCGATAGCGGCTGAGGAACCCGGCCTCGTGCCTTGCCGCCTCGTCCGGGCCCTTGCGCACCGACTGGAACAGGTAGATCGACGACAGCACGAACATCACGGCGAGGATCAGGCGCGGCCATACCTCCGCCCCGATGGTGCCGTAGCTGGTCTGTTCGATCTGGAAGCTGGCGGCATAGAACACACCGCAGAACAGCAACAAAAATACCGCAACGACGGTATCGCGGTTGATGGCGCCCACCATCTCTCTCCCTGGTATTGGTTCTCGATCGAGAGGTCAGCCCGAACCGTCGTGGGCCCGGGCCAACCAATCAGCCGTGCGATCAGCCCTTATACATGCCGATCTTGATGGCGATCTTCTTCCAGTGGTCGAAGGTCTTCTCGAAATAGGCGCGGTAATCGTCGCCGGCGATGAACGGCATCGAACTGCCTTTCGCCGCCATCTGCGCCTGCACGTCCGGGTCGTTGGCGACCTTCGTGAAGATCGCGACGTAGTGATCGACGACTTCCTTCGACGCGCCCTTGGGCAGCATAACGCCGCGATCGGTGCCCATCACCAGGTCATAGCCCTGCTCTTTCATCGTCATCAAACCCGGAACGTCCGGGTTGCGCTCCGGCGTGGTGATGCCCAGGGCCTTGAGCTCGTTGGTCTGGATGTATTTCTTGGCCGACGCAAGGTTGATCTCGCCGATCTGGATATTATTGGCCAGCAGCGCGGTCATGCGCTCGCGCGTGCCGTCATAGGAGATATGCTTGAACTGGACGCCCGCGGCATCTTCCAGCAGCAGCATGGCGAAATGGCTGGTGGAACCCAGCGTGCCGCCGGCCAGGACCTCGCCCGGATGCGCCTTGGCGTAATCCACCAGGCCCTTCACGTCGCTAAAGGGGACGTTGACGTTGGCGCCATAGATGGTCGGCGTGCGGGTCATCAGGGCGACCGGTTCGAAGGCATCCCAGGTGAAGTCGACGCGGCCGGTCAAGAAGCTGCTGAGGGCGCTTTGATGGATGGCGAACAGGGTGCAGCCGTCGGGCTTGGCCTTCACGGCCTCCTTGGCGCCCTTGTTGCCGCCCTGGCCACCCATATTGACCACCTGGATCTGCGGCTTGGCGCCCTGCTTGTTGGCCGATTCGACCAGGATTCGGAAGATGACGTCGGTGCCGCCGCCGGCGCCCCAGGGCACGATCAGCTTGGCCGTGCCGCAAGGGATTTCCGCCTTTGCCGGCGCGGTTGCGGTGATCGCCAGAGCCGCCGCGGCGGCGATTCCGATGAGGGATTTACGTATCATTATATCTCTCCCTGAGATTGGTTCTGTCGGTTGCCGCGAACGCTGTTCCCGGCCGGTCGGCATGCGGCCCGAGGATCGGTCCGTTACCTTGAAAAGCCAATATCGCAGTCGGTCTTGATCTGCGATATTGGCCTAGCCTAGCCTATGCGTAGCCGGTTTGCCAACCGTGGCATACCAAGAAACAGCGGAAAGAATTTTTCACGATATGACTAGTTCACATTCTGTCGCCATTGGCGGATTCGGGGCGATCGGCATGGCCGTCGCGCGCAAGCTGGACGAGGGGATCGCGGGGCTGCACCTGGCCGCCGTGTCGGCGCGCGACCGCGAGGCCGCTTCCTACCGCATGCAGAATTTTCGCAAGCCCGTCCCCGTGATCGCCGCCGGCGAGCTCGCGGAATACGGCGACATCGTCGTGGAATGCGCCCCGGCGGCGGTTTTCGCCGAAATCGCCGAACCTGCGCTGAAAGCCGGGCGCATCTTCATGCCGCTCAGCATCGGGCAGTTGCTGGTTCATCCCGACTATGAGGATCTGGCGCGCGCCAATCATGGTCGCATCATCGCGCCGACCGGGGCGCTGTTAGGGCTGGATGCCGTGCGCGCGGCGGCCGAGGGGACCATCGAGTCTGTCACCATGGTCACCCGCAAGCCGCCCGGCGGCCTGGCCGGCGCGCCTTACCTGGAACAGCAGGGCATTTCCCTGGACGGGCTGGCCAAACCGCTGAAGGTTTTCGAAGGGACCGCGCGCGAGGGAGCCAGGGGGTTTCCCGCCAACGTCAATGTCGCTGCCGCGCTGAGCCTCGCCGGCATCGGCCCCGACCGCACCCGCCTGGAAATCTGGGCCGACCCGGCGGTGACGCGCAATACCCATGTCATCACCGTCGAGGCCGATAGCGTGCGCTTCGAGATGAAGATCGAAAACGTCCCGTCGGTGGAAAATCCGCGCACCGGCAAACTGACGCCGCTCAGCGTGATCGCGGCCCTGCGCGGGCTGGTCTCGCCTATGCGAATCGGCACCTGATAGCCTTCACCATAAACCCGCCGATTCGGTTGACTTTCCGGGCCGGAGGGGGCATGTTGCGCTGCAACATGGAAATGTTCCCGAGTCCCCCGCCAGCCAGAGGACAGGCATGAGCTTCACGATCGTCGAGCAGGTGCCCGCGCGCGGCAACCGCTGCGAATTGGCGGTGCCGGGCAGCCGCCCCGAATTGTTTGAAAAGGCGGCGAAATCGGCTGCGGACGTTATTTTCCTGGACCTCGAGGATGCGGTAGCGCCGGACCGGAAGGAGCAGGCCCGCAAGAACATCATACAGGGACTGCGGGACGTCGACTTCGGCAGGAAGACCGTCTCGTTGCGCATCAACGGTCTCGACACCCCCTATATGTACCGCGACGTGGTCGACGTGCTGGAGCAGGGCGGTGAGCGGCTGGACCTGATCATGATCCCCAAGGCCGGCACGGCGGCCGACATCTATGCGCTGGACCTGCTGGTGACCCAGATCGAGGCGGCCATGGGCCGCCGGAAGCGCATCGGCTTCGAGATGATCATCGAAACCGCGCTGGGCATGCAGAATGTGGAAGAGATCGCTGCCGCCAGCCCGCGCAATGAATCTCTGCATTTCGGCGTTGCCGACTACGCCGCCTCGATCGGTGCGCGGACGACCGGCATCGGCGGCCCGCATCCCGATTACGGCGTCCTGACCGACCCGGCCGAAGACGGGTCGCGGGACTATCACTGGGGCGACATGTGGCATTACGCCATCGCCCGCATGGTGGTGGCCGCACGCGCGAACGGGCTGCGGCCGATCGACGGGCCGTTCGGCGATTTCTCCGACCCGGACGGTTTCAAGGCCCATGCCGGGCGCGCGGCGGTGATGGGCTGCGAAGGCAAATGGGCCATCCATCCCAGCCAGATCGAACTGGCCAACGAGGTCTACAGCCCATCCGAGGCCGAGGTGGCGAAGGCCCGGCGAATCCTTGAGGCCATGGAACAGGCCCAGAAGGAAGGCAAGGGCGCGGTAGCGCTGGACGGCAAGCTGATCGACATCGCCTCCATCAAGCAGGCGGAAAACATGGTGCGGCTGGCCGAACAGATCGGTAACGACTGACTTTTACGGCAGCGCCCCAATCCTGACTCAATTTTGAATCATGGTTAATCCCTCGAATTAGGGGTATGTTAAATAATGTGACCGATATCTGTCCGTTAACGGACATGCGGGGCAATCGACGGACCGATGATGAAGACATTTCTCGACTTTGAAAAACCGATCGCCGATCTCGAAGGCAAGATCGAGGAGCTGCGGCATCTTTCAGGTATCGGCGACGAGTTGAGCGTCGTCGACGAGATCACCAGCCTGCAGGGCAAGAAGGAAAAGCTCGCCCGGCAGATTTACCAGAAGCTCGATCCGATGAAGAAGATCCAGGTGGCGCGCCATCCGGACCGGCCGCATTTCGGCGACTATATCGGTGCGCTGGTGGAGAATTTCACGCCACTGGCCGGCGACCGCGCCTCGGGCGCTTCCGCGGCTATTCCTGCATGTTCATCGGACACGAGAAGGGCAGCGACACGGCCTCCCGCGTGAAGCACAATTTCGGCATGGCCCGCCCGGAAGGCTACCGCAAGGCGATCCGCCTGATGGAGATGGCCGACCATTTCCACTTGCCGGTGGTGACCTTGGTCGACACGCCCGGCGCCTATCCAGGCGTCGGCGCCGAAGAACGCGGCCAGGCGGAGGCGATTGCCCGCGCCATCGAGGCCTGCCTGAAGCTGCGTGTGCCGCTGGTCAGCGCGATCATCGGCGAAGGCGGGTCGGGCGGCGCGATCGCGCTGGCGACCGCCAACCATATCCTGATGCTGGAGCATGCGATCTATTCGGTGATCTCGCCGGAAGGCTGCGCGTCGATCCTGTGGCGCGAGAGCAACGAGGTTACGGCCAAGGCCGCGGCCGAGGCGATGCGGCTGACGGCGCAGGACCTGCTCAAGCTGGGTGTCATCGACAGGATCGTGCGCGAGCCGCTGGGCGGCGCCCATGCCCGCCCGTCGGATTCGATTTCGGCACTCGGCGACGCCATCGAGGAATCGCTGGTCGAACTGCGCGGCATCGAAGGCGGCGCGCTGAAGTCGCGGCGCCGCGTAAAATTCCTGGAAATGGGCCGCAAGGGCCTTAGCTGATTCCGGCGGGAAGTCCGGTCCCGTCTGCGCGGTGCCGTTTCGCATGGCAGGCGTCGTTCTTGTTCCCGGGCAGGAATAGTTCTTGACGCGGTTCCCGCAATCTGGCGGCCTCTACCTATGAAACAGAGGCTGGCTATTCGCGAATATCGGCCGGAAGACGAGGGCCATGTCATCGAGATCGTGCGCGACCTGCAGCGGCACGAAGGGACTCTGCACGACCGCATGTTGCCGCCCGACGCAATTGGCGGATGGTATGTAGAGCAGCAATTGCGGGCATGTGACCTGGCGGGTGGTGCCATGCTGGTCGCCGAGTACGCGGGCGCGGCGGTTGGTTACGCGTCGCTGCTGATGGATGAATCGTCGGCCGGTGACATAGACGAAATCGACTATTTCTACGCCTACGTAAGTGATCTGGGCGTGAGGCAGGCCATGCGAGGGCGTGGGGTCGGTACCGCCTTGCTGGCCGCCTGCGAGGAACGGGCGCGGCAGGCCGGCCGGAAATGGGTCCGTCTTTCGGTACTTGCCGCGAATGGCGATGCCTTGAGGCTATACCGCCGGCTGGGATTCGATCCGCATATTGTCCTGCTGGAAAAGCGCCTGGACTGATGTTCTGGGTCGCATTGGCGCCGCAATCGAGGAATCGCCGGCCGAACCGCGCGGCGCCGGTCAGAGCGGGTCGAATTCCACCTTAGCGTCGAATCCGGTGAGGCTCTCAGTCCACCCGGCCGTGGCAATGCTTGTATTTCTTGCCGGAACCGCAGGGGCAGGCGGCGTTGCGCTGGACCTTGCCCCAGGTAGCGGGATTGCTGGGATCCAGCTGCGCCGCGGCCGCGCGGCTGTGGACCGGCGCGCCGCCGCCGACGGGCTGGCCGCCGCCCATGGCCGGGTCGGTGCGAGTTTCCTGCATCCGCGAGGGGTCGTAACCGCCACCCGGGCCGCCCGCGGGCGCTAGGGCCGGTTCCGCGCCGCCGCCCGCGGCGTCCGGCGGCGTCTCCGTGCGCACCTGCAGATGCGCCAGATACTCGGTCACGCTGGTGCGCAGCTGCTCCAGCAGTCCCTCGAACAGGGCGAAGGCTTCCTGCTTGTATTCGTTCAGCGGGTCGCGCTGACCGTAGCCGCGCAGATGGATGCCCTGGCGCAGATGGTCCAGCTGCAACAGGTGGTCCTTCCAGTTCTGGTCCAACAGCTGCAGCAGCAGCGTTTTTTCCGCATAGCGCATCAGGTCGGGCCCGAAGGTGGCGGCTTTTTCTGCCATCTTTCGGTCGATCGCGTCGGTGATCCGTTCCCGGATTTCCTGGTCGGCGATGCCTTCCTCGGCGGCCCAGTCGGCGATCGGCAGTTCCAGCCCGAATACGCGGATACATTCCTCGCGCAGCGAGTCGGTCTCCCAGTCCTCGGAATAGGCGTGCGACGGGATGCAGCGCTCGACAATTTCCTCGACCGTCTCGTGGCGCATGGCGACGATGTCTTCATGCACATCGTCAGCGCGCATCAATTCCTTGCGCTGTTCGAAGATGACCTTGCGCTGGTCGTTCATCACGTTATCGAATTTCAAAAGCTGCTTGCGGATTTCGAAATTGCGCGCCTCGACCTTTTGCTGCGCTTTCTCCAACGCCTTGTTGATCCAGCGGTGGACGATCGCCTCGCCTTCCTCAAGCCCCAGCTTCTGCAGCATGCCGTCCATGCGCTCGGACCCGAAGATGCGCATCAGGTCGTCTTCCAGGCTGACGAAGAATTTCGACGCGCCGGGATCGCCCTGGCGTCCGGAACGGCCGCGCAGCTGGTTGTCGATGCGCCGCGATTCGTGACGTTCCGTGCCCAGCACGAACAGCCCACCGGCCTCCAGCACGACCGCCTTCTTCTTTTCGATATCGGCCTTGATCTGTTCGGTCTTTTGGGCCCGTTTGGCCTCGTCCTCGATGCCTTCCAGCTCTTTCCACAGGCGCATTTCCAGGTTGCCGCCGAGCTGGATATCGGTGCCGCGGCCGGCCATGTTGGTGGCGATCGTCACCGCACCGGGCACGCCGGCCTCGGCGATGATATAGGCCTCGTTTTCGTGTTGGCGCGCATTCAGCACATTGTGCTTGATCTTTTGTTTCTTCAGCATCGCGGCCAGCTCTTCCGACCTTTCGATGCTGACGGTGCCGACCAGAACCGGCTGCTTATCCTTGTGGCATTCCCTGATCTGCTCGAGGATCGCGTCGTGCTTCTCACGTTTCGTGCGATAGACCTCGTCATCAGTGTCGATCCGGACCATCGGCCGGTTGGTCGGCATTTCGACAACTTCCAGCCCGTAGATTTCGCCGAATTCACCGGCCTCGGTCAACGCCGTGCCGGTCATGCCGGCCAGCTTCGGGTATAGCCGGAAATAATTCTGGAAGGTGATCGAGGCCAGTGTCTGGTTCTCGTTCTGGATCGACACCCGCTCCTTGGCCTCCAGTGCCTGGTGCAGGCCGTCTGAATAGCGCCGTCCTTCCATCATGCGGCCGGTGAATTCGTCGATGATGACAATTTTGTCGTCCTTGACGATGTAATCGACGTCGCGGGCAAAGCTCTTATGTGCCTTCAGCGCCTGGTTGGCGTGATGCACCAGGCTAACATTCAACAAATCGTAAAGGCCGCCTTCGGTCAGCAGCCCGTCCTGGCGAAGCAACTCCTCCATATGGGACTGGCCGTCCTCGGTCAGCGTCACCGCACGCTGCTTTTCGTCCTTTTCGTAATCGTCCTCGCCGAGCCGCGGGATCAACGCGTCGACCCGGCGATAGAGTTCCGATGAATCCTCCGCTTGGCCGGAGATGATCAGCGGCGTGCGCGCCTCGTCGATCAGGATCGAGTCGACCTCGTCCACGATGGCGTAGTTGAATTCCCGTTGCACCATGTCCTGGAGACGGAATTTCATGTTGTCGCGCAGATAGTCGAAGCCCAGTTCGTTGTTGGTGCCATAGGTGATGTCGCAGGCATAGGCCGCGCGGCGCTCGTCGTCGGTCAGTTCATGCACGATGCAGTCGACGCTCATGCCGAGGAATTCGTAGATCTGACCCATCCAGCCGGCGTCGCGCTTGGCCAGATAATCGTTGACCGTGACGACATGCACACCCTTGCCCGAGAGCGCGTTTAGATAGACCGGCAGCGTCGCCACAAGGGTCTTGCCCTCGCCGGTCTTCATCTCGGTAATGCGGCCTTCATGCAGGATGATGCCGCCCAGAAGCTGGACGTCGTAATGGCGCTGGCCCAGGGTTCGCTTGGCGGCCTCGCGCACGGTGGCGAAAGCGTCGACCAGCAGGTCGTCCAGCGACTCGCCATCCTCGCAGCGTTTGCGCAACCAGTCGGTGCGGGCGCGCAACTCTTCGTCCGACAGGGCTTCCAGTTCCGGCTCCGCCGCGTTGATCGCATCGACCGTCTTTTTGAACCCCGCGAGAATGCGTTCGTTCGATGAGCCGAAGAGCCCCTTGAGCAACCCGACGAAGAATTCGAGCAAATCGCCAATCATGGATAAAATAACCCCGGATTTGAAAGAATCGCGTAAGGCGGCGCGAACGGGCGCGCCGGACCGCGAATGTCACATAAGGGGCCGGGGGCTTCCTGTCAACGACGGCGGGCGATTCCACGGTTGTCTTCAAATCCTGTTCATCTTCGGTTTATACGGTGTTTGCGATCCTTGTCGCGAGGGGGCGAATATGCTTTATGCGCCCCCAGACAAGGGCCGCGGCCCAACCGGAAAATTACGTGAGAGGATTTGTTAATGGCGAAACTCAAGATAGCCTTCATCGCCCTGGCGGGCGCCGGCCTGATCGCCGGCGCCTATGTCTGGTTCGGCAACCAGCCGGCGGCGGTGGCGCAGACCGAGAGCGAGGCGGCGGTCGCGCCGGCCGAAGAAGAGCTGGCGGTCGCGCCGGTCGCGGGCGAGGTGGTGATCGCGAAGGTGAACGGCGAAAATATCTATCGCGGCGAGTTTGATGACGCCTATGCCCAGCTGCCGCCCCAGGCCCAGCAACTGGGCATGGAAATGATCTATTCGCTGCTGCTGGAGCGCATGGTCGACGAAAAGCTGATCGGCATTGCCGCCGGCAAGGCGATTCCGGCCGACGATCCGGAAGTCGAGAAACAGATGGCGACGCTGCGCGAACGAATCGTCATGCAGGTCTATTTCGAGCGCGAGGTCGATGCGAAGCTGACCGATGAGATGCTGCAGCAGCGCTACGACCTGTGGAAGGAGGCCAACCCGGCCGCGTCGGAAGTGCATGCCCGCCACATCCTGCTGGAGACCGAGGAGAAGGCCAGGGAAGTGCTGGCCGAGCTGCAGGGCGGCAAGGACTTCGCCGCGGCCGCCCAGGAGCATTCCACCGGACCCAGCGGCCCGAACGGCGGCGACCTGGGCTACTTTACCGCTGAACAGATGGTCAAACCCTTCGCCGACGCGGCTTTCGCCATGGAGTCGGGGCAGGTTTCGGCCGACCCGGTCAAGAGCGATTTCGGGTGGCATATCATCAAGGTCGAGGATCGCCGCGAGCAGGCGCAGCCCAGCCTGGACGAAATGCGCGACCAGCTGACCCAGGAAGCCACCCAGGAAATTGCCGCCGACATGATGGCGGCCCTGCGCGAGGGCGCCGAAATCGAGACCTTCGATATTGACGGCAACCCGATGCCGGCCGAGGAAGAGGCCGCCGAATCCGAAGAGGAGCAGTCTGCCGAAGAGGAGCAGCCCGCTGAAGGCAGCGAGGAGCAGCCGGCGCAGCAGTAACCGCAATGACCGGCGTTTCACCCTTCGCACCCGCGCATTTTCCCGATCTTCAGCCGGTCGCCGGCGTCCGTATGGCGGGCGCGGCGACCGGGCTCAAGAAGGCGAAGGGCGTGCACGACCTGATGCTGGTGGAATTCGCACCGGGGACGACGGTGGCCGGAGTCTATACGCGATCGCTCTGCCCTTCGGCGCCGGTGGAATGGTGCCGCAGGATCCTGCCCGGGGGCAGGGCGCGCGGCCTTGTGGTCAATTCCGGCAACGCCAACGCCTTCACCGGCACGAAGGGCGACCGGACGGTCGAGGCCACGGCGAAGGCGGCGGCGGCGATCCTGGGCGCGAAGCCGCGGGAGATTTTCGTCGCCTCGACCGGCGTGATCGGCAATATCCTGCCCGAGGACGCCATTCCGCAGCGGCTGCCGGGCCTGGCGGAAACGCTGTCCGGCGGCGGCTGGCGGGATGCCGCGCAGGCGATCATGACCACCGACACCTTTCCCAAGGGCGCTTCGCGCACCACGCGAATCGGCGATGCGACGGTTACCGTCGCGGGCATCGCCAAGGGGTCGGGCATGATCGCGCCCGACATGGCGACGATGCTGTCCTTCGTCTTTACCGATGCAAAGATCCCCGCCGATGTGCTGCAGGCGGTGCTGAAGCGCGGCGCCGACCGATCCTTCAACGCGATCACGGTGGACAGCGATACCTCGACCAGCGACACGCTGATGCTGTTTGCCACCGGCCAGGCGAAGCATCCGAAGGTAACGGCCGCCGGCGACCGAACCTTGAGCGATTTCCGCCGCGCGGTGGAGGAGGTTCTGGCCGACCTGGCGACCCAGGTGGTCAAGGACGGCGAGGGCGCGTCCAAATTCATCACCATCGACGTGACCGGCGCGGCCTCGGCCCGCGCGGCGCGGCGCATCGGCCTTTCCATCGCCAACTCGCCGCTGGTGAAAACAGCGATCGCCGGCGAGGACGCCAACTGGGGCCGCATCGTCATGGCCGTCGGCAAGGCCGGCGAGAAGGCTGACCGCGACAGGCTGTCGATTGCCATGGGTGGCGTCCAGATCACCCGGGACGGCCAGTTGCTGCCCGATTACGACGAGGCGCCGGTGGCCGGCCATCTGAAGGGTCGCGAGGTGCATATCGCGGTCGATATCGGCATCGGCCGCGGCCGCGCGCGGGTCTGGACCTGCGACCTGACCCATGACTATATCGCCATCAATGCGGATTACCGCAGTTAGGAATGGCCGTGTCTGATCGGCCGGCCAACGCCCCTCCGCCCGCTGGCAGCCCGATGGCGCATTTGCCGCTGGAAACGGATCGGCTGCTGCTGCGCGCTTACGCGCGCGACGATGCGGCCGAGATTGTCCGGCTGCTCGACGACGCCGAAATGGCGCGTTTCCTGATGGTGATCCCGCATCCTTTCGTCGAGTTCGACGCGCGAACGCTGGTCAAGGCGGCCTGGCGGCGGCTCACCTGCGGGCGCGGTTTCGATCTGTTGATTACGGTGAAGGGAGAGGGCGGCAGGCCGGTGGGCAGCATTGGTGTCGGCCTGCATGACGAAGGCGCACGCGGTGAACTGGGCTTCTGGATCGGGCGCGACTATTGGGGCCGGGGCTACGCCAGCGAGGCGGCGCGCCGGATGATCGAATTCGCCACCGAAGCGCTCGGCGTGGCGCGCCTCACCGGCACGGTCGCCGCCGGCAACGATGCCTCGTTGGCCGTTCTCGTCAAGCTCGGTTTTATCGAGATCGGGCGCGGCGAAAAACATGTGCCGTCGACCGGCAATATGCGCGAGGTTATCTATTTCGAATTGCAGACGGGCGGGCGATGAGCGGCGGCGGAAAACCGATTCTGCTGGTCGCCGCGGTGGCGCTGCTGGACGCCGACAATCGGGTACTGCTCAGCCGCCGGCCCGCGGGCAAGCATATGGCCGGCCTGTGGGAATTCCCCGGCGGCAAGATCCATGACGGCGAAACGCCCGAGGCTGCCCTGATCCGCGAGATGAACGAGGAACTGGCCATCGACACGGCCGAAAGCTGCCTCGCACCGCTGACCTTCGCCAGCCATGAATACGAGGATTTCCACCTGCTGATGCCGCTCTATGTCTGCCGCAAATGGAAGGGCATCGTCACGCCGGCCGAGGGCCAGGAACTGAAATGGGTCCGCAAGCAGGCGCTGACCGACTACCCCATGCCCCCGGCGGACGCGCCGCTGATCCCGATTTTGTATGACTGGCTTTAGCGACGACCGGTAATGCCGGCATATCCCGACGCCTCGCACTCAGTCCTCGTCCTCACCACTCTCCCTCAAGCGGGGGGGCCGTTTGCGCCAGGTAGAACTGCGCGAATATCGCCGCGCCCAGCAGTTCACTGACAACGCGGAAGGTGGCGCCCAGCGCGGCGTCGAAATATTGCATCGCCATCGTCGGGTCCTCCACCGCCAGCGGCGCGCCCAGAATTACGGCGAGGAATTGAATCGGCATCCAGCAGAGCAGGAAGGCGAAGCCGATCCGCCAACCGGTTTCGCGCGTCGCCGTCCAGGAGCGGCGATAGCGATGGTCGGATTCTGCTGCTGCTGCCGGGACCGACAGCCCCAGCCGCCCGTAAAACAGGTAAAAACCGATGATGATCGTCGTCAAATAGATGAAAAGAATGTCCGGGCGCGGCGTGGCTTCGCCACCCGCCGCGACCGCCTGAACCGACATGGCCGTAACCGGCGCAAGGGCCGCCAGGACCATGATATCGAGCCCCACCCAGCGGAGCATCAGCGCGACCGACCACCACATCGCCGGGCGTGCCGTCATGGCCGGGTCGGCCACCGTCAGCAGCCTCCGGTACCACGGCATCAGCAGCATCACCGCCGGCGGCGCTGCCAGAACCGTGAACAGCAGTTGCCAGGCCAGCACGCCCATGCCTTCCGGCTCGAAGGCCGCTTCCAGCCTGTGCAGGGCGATGAAAAGCAGGAAGGGAACCAGCGCGATACGGGCAAGTGCCGCCGCATTGCCGATAACCAGCCGCCAGCTTTCGATTACCGCCTCGATCAGGCCGGGGCCCGATCCGTTCATGAAGTGGCTTTCCGGGATTTGCCCGAACCGGCCGCGAGCCGGCTATACGCACCCGCCAGGGCGCCACCGCAGAGCATGACATAGAGCGTGAGCAGAACGCCGCTCGCCGCCGACTGCGCCAGCGCCGGCATGCCGTCCGGCAGCAGGGCGAGCGCCAGGGCGGCCGGCAGGACGGTCAGATAGAAGATCAGCAGCAGCCGGATGCTGTTGCCGGCGCCGATGCGCCAGACGCGGTTGGCGGTGTCAGGCAGCGAGATCGGCGTCTTGCCGGCGGCCGCGATTGCGGTCAGCATCAGGGCCGCGCGCATCAGCAGCAGCCCGCCGGGGAAGACCAGCAGAGCCAGCCCCGCCAGTCCGATCGCAATATTGCTCGTGCCGTCGGTCACCTCCTGGGTGGCGGTCAGGCCTTCAATGAGGATCGGTACCAGCAGCGGCACGAACAGCACGCCGACAAGCGGGAAATGCAGCAGGCTGAAGAATTCCGCACGGCCGGCCCGCAAGCCCGTTATGCCCTTGCGCGGATGGCTTTCGGGCAGCGCGTAACGTTGCCAGGCGACCAGCGCCTGCACCAGGACGGCGAAATTCAGCAGGGCGAAGACGACGCGCCAGAAATCGCCGACCGGCGGGCCGTCCGCCGCGACTTGCGAGAACGCACCGACGGCGAAGATCAGCAGCGCCGGAATCCAGACCACGCGCAGCGCATAGTCCGGCCGCGCCGCGAACTGCCGCCAGGCGGCCAGGACGGTGGCGCCGACCGGCAAGGTGACTTGCTCGTTCATCCTGTCTTCTCCTCTGTCGGTTCCGGGTCCAGCCCCAGCGCGAACAACGACAGCACCGTCCCCGTGACCAGGATGAACAGCAGGAACGCCGCGCTGGTTATCAGGGCGAGCGGGTAATAAAGAAAACTATCCGACAAGTAACCTGTCACCTTCGTCAGCCCCCATATGACAAACTGCAGCGGCGCCATGACGATCAGCGATGCCAGCACCATGCGCGCGCCATTGCCCCTGCTGATATACCACGCGCGCTCGAATCGCGCCTCCTTTCCGGTGGCCGTCGCCGGCAGCACCAGCGACAGGCGGGTCGTCAGGTAAATCGCGGCGATCGTGGCCGGGATCATACCAATCTGGCCGACCAGGGTAAGCTGCCCTGCCTGTTCGCCCAGCGCCAGCCCGGCGCCACCCATGATCAGGATCGAGACAAGCTGTATCACCAGCATGACCAGCAGCGCCAACATGACGATGGCGATGTCGGCGGCGAACAGGATGCTGATGAACAGAAGGCTGATCAGCATCCAGCGGGCCAGATACTTGACTTCATCCAGGGAGATGCGCATCGGCAACGCCCGGCCGCCGAAGTCGTAACCCTGCATGACCAGCCGGTGCCAGACCACCAGCGTCATCGCTGCGACGGCCGACTGGATGAGGACATTGACTATCGTGCTGCCCAGCAGGGGCGCGATCCGGCTTGCGGCGGCGTCCGGGTCCGACAGGTCCGGTAGCGGCTCGAAGGTTCCGAAAATCAGGTTCAGCGCATAAAGCATGACCAGCGGCAGCCACCCCACCCGCACCGCATCGCGCGGATGGTCGATGAGAAACCGATAGCTCGCCAGCGCGATGTCGACGACCGACAGCTTGACCGTTGGTTCCGTTTTACCCGTCTTCCGCATCCTTGCTTCCCCTTGCGCTCGCTAGTTATCCCGCAGGGGTGGCGCCTTGCCTCCCACCGGTTTTTCCCCCGCACCCAGAGCGTCGGCCAGGCGGGCGGTGGCGCTGCCCCGTTTCAACGGCTTCTGCTGCGACGGGTCGGGAGCCCAGCCGGTCAGATAGACGATCTGGAAGCTGGCGGGGATGCGGCCGTCCGGGCCTCCATGGCGTTCGCGGTATATCTCCGCGGCGCGCAGGATGATGCCGCGGCGGGTGAAATGGCGCGGCATCGCGGCCAGCGCGTTGGCTTCGCCCATGCCGCGCAGGTCGGCCATCAGCCTCAGCGCGTTCTCGTAGCGTACCGGGATCAGGTCGCCGTCGGCCACCGGCAGGGCGAAGCCGCCTCGCTGCAACAGCGCTCCGGCGTCGCGCAAATCGACGAAGGGCGAGACGCGCGGGCTGGCGCCGCCGGCCAGTTCCGTCTCCGCCTCCAGCAGAGCGCCGCGCAGTTCCCCCAGAGTGCCGCCGCCGGCCAGCGCGGCCAGGAACAGCCCGTCGGGTTTCAGCGCCCGGCGGATCTGGACCAGCGCCCCCGGCAGGTCGTTGACCCAGTGCAGCGACATGTTGCTGACGATCAGATCGAATTTCCCCTCGCCGAAGGGCAGAGCGTCCGCCTCCGCCGCCAACGCCAGCCCGCCGGCGCAGCGCGCCATGGCGGGGGCGGGGTCGCACTGGATCAACCTCTCGATGCCGCCGCGTGCACCCACGATTTGCCCGAACTCGCCACCGTGGCAGCCCAGGTCGAGGGCCAGCGGAAAGGTTCGCTTGATGTCGGCCAGCCGGTCGGCCAGCCGCTCCGCCACCGCCCGGAACAGGAAGTCGTGCTCGGCAAGGCGGGTGGCCGCGCGCGTCCGGTGGGCGCGCACCAGTCGCGGCGCGAAGACCTTCATGGGCGATGTCGACTCGGTCATGACGGGCCGAATATGGCCCGTCGCGCGATTTCGGGCAAAGGGTAATAGTCAGGTGCGCCGGGTTCGGGGTAAGCTTGGTTGAAACCTGGGCAGGGAGGCCCCACCGGATTGTCGTCGATCATCGGTCAGCCGCGGCCCGTTCGCGCGGCCCCCGCACGGCTGCTGGCGCCGCTGCGGCGGTTGGTGGACAGCATGCTGCCGCCGCGCTGCCTGCATTGCCAGGCGATGGTGGAAGGCGACGGCGCGCTCTGTCCCGATTGCTGGCCGCTGTTCGATTTCCTGGCGCCACCGCTCTGCGAAAGCTGCGGGTTTCCGTTCGAATACGACCCGGGCCCGCATGATACGGTCTGCGGCGCCTGCCATGCCCATCCGCCGCATTTCGACCGCGCCCGCTCGGTCCTTGTCTATGGAGAAAACTGCCGCACTCTGATCCTGTATTTCAAGCATGGAGACCGAACCTGTCCGGCGCCAGCCTTCGGCCGCTGGCTGGCGCGCGCCGGCGGCGGCATGATCGGCGAGGCCGACCTCGCCGTGCCGGTGCCGCTGCACCGCAGCAGGCTTTATGCGCGCCGCTACAACCAGGCCTCTCTGCTGGCCCTGGCGCTGGGTCGCGAGACCGGACTGGCGGTGGAGCCCGAATTGCTGACCCGCCACCGCCCGACGCCCTCGCAGGGGCGCATGTCGCCCGCGGCCCGGCGGCGCAATGTGCGCGGCGCCTTTCGCCTGCGTCGGGGATTCGAGGAAATGGTGCGCGGCCGCCGCATATTGCTGGTCGACGATGTTTTTACCACCGGGGCCACCGCGGGCGAATGCGCGCGCTGCTTGAAACGCGCCGGCGCGGCCGCCGTCGACGTGTTGACGCTGGCCCGCGTGGTGCGCCCGCGCGGCGAATGATCGCGGGGCTTGGAAGATTGCGCGGATTGACCTATTTATAGGCGGTCTTACTGATATTTCGGAGCAAGGCGGCCGATGGCCAATGTTGAAATCTATACCAGCCCCTGGTGCGGTTATTGCCACCGCGCGAAGCGCCTTCTGGACAAGAAGGGCGTGCTCTACACCGAGTATGACGTGACCGTCGAACCGGGCCGCCGCCAGGAAATGATGCAGCGCGCGCCCGGCAGCTACACCGTGCCGCAGATATTCATCGACGACAAGGGAATTGGCGGCTGCGACGAACTGTTCGAGCTCGATTTCGATGGCGAACTCGACCCGATGCTGGGAATAGCCGCATGACCGACACCGTCCGTGCCGCCTGCGTTCAGATGACCTCCGGCGTCGAGATCGCTGGCAATATCGAACAATCGACCGCGCTGATCCGCGCAGCGCAGGCGCAAGGCGCGCAGATCATCGGCATGCCCGAGGTGGCGAACCTGTGCCAGAAGAGCCGCCGCCGGGCGCTGGAAACCGCGCAGTACGAGGAAAACGAGCCGGCGCTGAAGGCCTGGCGCGAACTGGCGGACGAGCTGGATATCTGGCTGCTGGCCGGTTCCATGGTCGTCAAGATCGCCGAGGACAAGCTGGTCAACCGGGCCTACATGATCGCACCCGACGGCGCCATCGCCGCAGAATACGACAAGATTCACATGTTCGACGTGGACCTGCCCAACGGCGAAAGCTACCGCGAATCGGACCTGTTTACGCCCGGCGACAAGGCGGTGCTGGTCGACAGCCCCTGGGGCGGCATCGGCATCACCATCTGCTACGATGTGCGCTTCCCGCAGCTCTATCGCGCGCTGGCCAAGGCCGGCGCCAACATGATCTGGACTTCGGCCGCCTTCACCCGCACCTCCGGCAAGGCGCACTGGCATGTCATGCAGCGCGCCCGGGCCATAGAGACCGGATGCTGGATCCTGGCCCCGGCCCAGTGCGGCGACCATGAGGACGGCCGCAGCACTTACGGCCATGCGCTGATCGTCTCGCCTTGGGGCGAGGTGGTGGCCGATGCGGGCGAGGAGCCCGGCTACATCGTCGCCGACCTCGACCTCGCGCGCGTCGCCGAGGCCCGCCAGTCGATTCCCACCCTGCGCCACGACCGCGATTTTGCCCTGCCGGCGCAGCTGGGACTTCGCGCCACCGGGGAATAATCAGCCGCGTTCAGGCCATCGCTGGCAACGGCGCGCGGCGCCGACGACCTCTTCAGACCGCACCGGAATATTCGCCGCGCGCCGGATAGTCGTTGGCGATGACGAAGTCCAGCGCCTGCGTCAGTTCCGCGAAATTGGGGCGGACGAAGGGCATGGTCTGGACCGAGCCGTAGTAGAGCGTCCGGTCGGGGCGCACCAGGAAAACACCGGGTTCCGAAAACAATTCCGGCTCCTCGACTCCGATCGACGTCTTGCCGCGAGAGGTGGAAATATACAGCCCCCACTCTTTGGCCCGCGACAGCGGCAAGCCGTAGCCCATGCGCAGGTTCGAGGCGCCGATCTTGTCGGCCATGGCCTGCGCCCGATCCCGACCGTCGGAACTGATGGCGATGGGCCTTGCCCCGCGCTTCTCGAATTCGGGAGTCAGGCGTTCGAGCTCCTTCAGGTAATTGGTGCAGATCGGGCAGTGCAGGCCGCGATAAAAGGCGACGAGCGTAAAGCGTTCCGGGTTGTCGCCGGCAAGGCTGAAACGGCCATGGGACAAGGTGTCCAGATCGAGTTTCGGTGTGGTCTGACGGGGCATAAGCACGGATTGATTCCTTTTCGTATTGGTTTCCCGGGTTCAATTCCATCGCGGCCTCTGTCCGCGATCCGGCTTGACAATACTGTACGAAAAAATGTTTTATGTCCGTAATTGTTGATCGAGAGTACATTTCATGACGGTAAAGAGACCCGATCGATTGTCCGCGCTGATCCAGCGGTTCCGGATTGAGGCAACGGTACATCGGGCCGACGCCTTCGGGGACTGGCGCGCGGCGGAAGATAGCCTGGCGCCGAATCTGTTCATTGTCCGGCGCGGGGGGTTGGTTTTCTCGGATAAGCGGTTCGGGCAGCTATCGGGTCCGGATCCGAAGCTCGCCTTCTTTCCCTGCGGTGCGCCGCCGGATCTTCGGGTTCAGTTGAATTCCACGGACGCTGAATTCGTCTGCGCGACGGTCGACATGGGCGGCGACGCCAATCCGATCGCCCGCGCCTTGCCGGAACTGGTGATGATTCCCCTGGCCGAGGCGGAGTCGCTGGGTGCGGTGGCGGATATGCTGCTCGAAGAGGCGCTTTCGCCACGCTGCGGCGGCCGGGCGGTGATCGACCGGCTATGCGAGGTGTTGGTCATCAGGCTATTACGTCATGCGATCGAGGCGGGGCAGGCGAAGCCCGGGCTGCTGGCCGGCCTGGCCCATCCGAATCTTTGCCTCGCCATCGTGGCGGTCCATGACAATCCCGGCAGGAACTGGCACCTGGAGGATTTGGCTGACGTCGCGGGGATGTCCCGCACCCACTTCGCAAATTCGTTCCGCAAGGTGGTGGGGGTGACCCCGGGCGAATATCTCTCCGGCTGGCGGCTTACGCTGGCCCGCGCCGAGATCGCGAAGGGCGCGCCTTTGAAGGTAGTCGCCGGCAAGATCGGTTTTTCCAGTTCAGCGGCCTTGTCGCGCGCCTTTTCACGCCGTTACGGATTTTCCCCGAGGGAAGGCTATTCGCGATCCCAACGCGAGACCATGTCTCTTACCTGAACAAGCCGCTGGCGGCCAGGCCGTCGAAGATGAACTGCACGGCGAGCGCGGCCAGCAGGACGCCGACGATGCGCGACACCACATGAACGCCGGTCACCCCCAGCAGCCTCTGAAGCTGGACCGCCATCAGCATCAGCAAGAAGGTCAGCAGCAGGATCGCGCCCAGCGCGACCAGCACCGCGAGATATTGCAGGCGGTCGCCCTCGGTATTGGCAATCAGCAGGACGATGGCGCCGATCGACCCCGGCCCGGCGATCAGCGGGGTGGCCAGCGGGAAGACGGAAATGTCGGGCCGGCTGGCCGCTTCCTCGTTCTCCTCCCGGGTCGTCGAAGTGCCGCCGGAATCGCGCGCGAACACCAGGTCGATGGCGATCAACAGCAGTAGGATGCCGCCGGCCGTGCGCAGGGCGGGCAGGGTGATGCCGAACAGGCCGAGCAGGGTGTCACCGAAGAAGGCGAAGAAGAACAGGATACCGGCCGCGATCAGCGTGCTCTTCAAGGCAATTGCCCGCCGCTCGGCGGCCGTATTGCGCGAGGTCAGCGCGGCGAACAACGCCGCCACGTCCTGCGGCCCCACCGTGGCGAACAGGGTGGTGAAGGCGATCAGGCCGATTTCGATCATGTTGCTACCGGATCGATCGGCACTGGCGCGTCGCCTCTTACTGCGGCGATGCGCTGGACGACACGTGGTTTGGGGTCGCGGCGCAGACCGTGTTCATAGGCGACGACCTGCAGCTCCTTGCCGAAAGCCTCCAGCAGTTCGCCGGCGCGCAACAGGTGGTCCGGGTTGCGCGGGCGGCTGTATTGCTCGTTGCCCCGCCCGAAGGTCTCGTAGATCAATAGCCCGCCCTCGGCCACGGCGCCGGCCAGGCGGGGCAGAATCGGCCGCCACAGATAGTTGGTCACCACGATGGCGGCGAATTGCCGGCCGGCGAAGGGCAGGGCGTCCCCGCCCTCGAGGTCGGCCTCGATTATCTCCACATTCGCGCGCCCGGCCAGGTCCTGCACATCCGATACGTCCCGGTCCAGCAGCACCACCGGATGGCCGCGCTCCAGGAAATGGCGTCCGTGCCGGCCACCGCCGCAGGCCAGGTCCAGCACCGGGCCGTCCAGCGGCGCCAGCGGCGCGAAGCGGGTTACCCAGGACGAAGGAGTCGTAGGGCCCAGATGGCGGCCCTTGTCGTAGATCGGTTCGCTATTCATGCCCCCTCATAGCGCGTCCTGCGGCGGAACGCACCCTTGTATTCGCAAGGGTTTTGGATCAAATATTTGGCGTTACGGCGAATACAGGCATAATGAACCCATGATTCTGTATAACCTTTGCTGCTCCGCCGATCATGTCTTCGAGGCATGGTTCAGGGACAGCGCGGCCTATGACGAACAGGCGGCAGCCGGGGAGGTGCTCTGCCCGGTCTGCGGCAACGCGTCCGTCGCCAAGGCGCCGATGGCCCCGCGCATTGCCAGGGGCGGCGACGCGGGCGAGGAAGCCGACCCCGGCCCGCAGACCTATACCAATTCCAAAGCCGCCGAGATGCGCCGGATGCTGACGGAACTGCGCCGCCATGTGGAGGACAACAGCGACTATGTCGGCGACAAGTTCGCCGAGGAAGCCCGCAAGATCCACTACGGCGAAACGGAAGAACACAACATCTACGGCGAGGCCACCGAAGACCAGGCCGAAGAACTCACCGAGGAAGGTATCAAGGTCGGCCGCATCCCCTGGCTGCCCCGCACGGATTCGTAGGGCGAAACCCGTGATCCGCACCGACGGCGCGATTCTCGGGGCAGGGCGCTTATAGCGGCGGCAGGTGCCATAGTCGCTCGGCGTTGCGGTGCGCCAGGGCGTGGGCGACGTCTTCCGGCAGATCCGCCAACAGCTTTCGCCACAGGGCGACCTGGGGGAGATACAGCTCTTCCCAATGGTTGGCCCAGACATTGTCGAACCCGAGGATGAAGCGATCCGGATGGGCAACGATCAACGCCCGCCACGGCGGCGCCAGTTGCTCGCCCCTGAACATGTCTGTCCATGGCTCGCGCGACCTTGTCACGGTGATCGGATTGCTGTGCGCGGCAATGAAGAAAAGATTGGCGTGGGCGGCGATCAGCCGCGCGATCTCGTCGGGGCCCAGCTGGCCCATATGGATCAGGACGAAAGGATGGTCCGGGTGGGCGTCTAGCATGGCCTCGAAGCCGGCCATGTAGCTGTCGCGTTTGGAACCGAGGCTGGCGAACTCGATATGGGCGATGAACGGCCAGCTCCGTTCCAGCGTCACCGCGAGCGCGGCCTGGACCTTCTCGTGGTCCGGCGGGTAGGCGACTTCCGGCGCGATGACCTTGCCCTTCCTGTTGCGCTTTTCGTGATGGTAGATCAGCACCTCGGCCATGGCGGCGAACTGGCGGGATTTCAGTTGCTTGGCCAGGAAGGCCCGAAACGCGGCCAGGTCCCTATTCTGGTAGGCACCGCCCTTGGTGCGCACCGCCGCCGTGATGCGGTCAGGATGTCCGGCGGCAAAGGCCTTCAGGTCCTTGACCGTCGTTCCATGCCGCGCGGCCAGGATGGTGCGCGACACGCCTGCTTCATCCATCAGCTCGATGACGCGCTCCGGCGCGATTGCCTGCTCCAGCTGGCTGTGGGCATCGATGATGGGAATCTCGCCGGCCCGGGACGGGGCGGCGGCGAGGCATAACAGGCAAAGCAGCGCGGTAAACCGTCCGGTCCGCATAGCGGCCTCCTGACGACAAGGGGCTACGCCGGAACTATAACATGTGCCGTCCGGCCTCGCCCCTATGTTGGCGGCCTGTTTGCCGGCCGCGCCAGCTTGGCACCGGGCCAGTTGGGGGCGTGGCCGCGCAGATATTGGGGTGGGACGGTCATTTCGGCTCCCAGCGCCTCGGCCGCATGCCAGGGCCAACGGGGATTGTCGATCAAGCCACGGGCCAGCGCCACCATGTCGGCCTGGCCGGCGGCGATGATCTCCTCGGCCTGGTGGGGATCGGCGATCATGCCGACGGCGCGGGTCGCGATGCCGGTGCGTTCTTTGATGCCGGCGGCGTACGACACCTGATAACCGGGCCTTGCGGGAATCTTCAGCCCCGGAACAAGCCCGCCGCTGGAGGCGCAGATATAGTCCAGCCCGGCGGCCTTCAGCGCGCCGGCGAAGGTCGCCGCCGCCTCGAGATCGATACCCCCTTCATGCCAGTCCGTGCCGGTGATGCGCGCGCCGAAGACCAGTTCTTCCGGCACGATGTCGCGCACCGCCCGCGCGACCTCCAGCGGGAAGCGCATGCGGTTCTTCGCCGAGCCGCCGTAATCGTCGCCGCGCGCGTTGGACAGCGGCGACAGGAATTCGTGCAGCAGATAGCCGTGCGCGCAATGTAGTTCGACGACCTCGAAGCCCAGCGCGATGGCCCGCCCGGCGGCCGCCACGAAGGCGTCGCGGATGCGCGCCATGTCATCGTCCGTCGCCTCGCGCGGAACGTGCCAGTCGCCGAAGGGCAGGGCCGAGGCGCTGACCGTCTCCCAAGGGTCCTCGCCGGCCCGCAGCGCCGCGCCGCCTTCCCAGGGCCGCTGCTGCGATCCCTTGCGCCCCGAATGGGCGATCTGCATGCCCCACTTCGTGCCCGTCGGCGAAACCCGCCGCGCGGCTTTCAAAATGCGGTCCAGCGCCGCTTCATTGCTGTCCGAATAGAGCCCCAGGCAGCCATGGGTGATGCGGCCCGGCCGCTCTACCGCCGTGGCCTCGACCATCACCAGCCCCGCGCCCGACATGCCGAGGGTCATCAGGTTCTGCAGGTGCCATTCGTTGGCGCTGCCGTCATCCGCGCTGTACTGGCACATCGGCGCCACCACGATGCGGTTGGAAAAATCCTGTCCGGCCAGCCGGATGGGAGAAAACAGTTTCGACATCAACCCTTGCTCTTGTTTAATTTGCGAGCGTTCTGCCCGTCTATCGGTCTCTCACCGCCATGGCCATGTAATTCACGTCCAGGTCCCTCGGCGCGAGCGACCATTTGTCCTTCAGCGGGTTGTAGGCGACGCCGGCGATCTCGGCCATCTCCAGGCCGGCCCGGCGCAAGGGGGCGGCCAGTTCCGAGGGGCGGACGAACTTGTTCCAGTCGTGGGTGCCGCGCGGCAGCCAGCCCATGATGTATTCCGCGCCGATGATGGCCAGGCCGAACGCCTTGAGCGTGCGGTTCAGCGTGGCGACGAACATCATGCCGCCGGGTTTCACCAGCGCGGCCGAGGATTCCAGGAAGAGGGCAACGTCCGCGACATGCTCCACCACCTCCATGTTCAGCACCACATCGTATGTTTCGCCGCGCGCCGCCATCGCCTCGACGGTATCACAGCGGTAATCGATGGTGACGCCGACGGCCTCTGCATGGGTCGCGGCGGTTCGCACGTTCTTTTCCACCGCGTCGATGCCGGTGACTGTCGCGCCGAGGCGTGCCATCGGCTCCGACAACAGGCCGCCGCCGCAGCCGATATCGGCCAGCGCCAGCCCTTCCAGAGGGCGGTTGCCTTGTCCGTCGCGGCCGAAACGGGCGCAGATGCGGTCGCGCAGAAATTCCAGTCGCACCGGGTTGAACTTATGCAGCGGCGCGAACTTGCCGTCCGGATCCCACCATTCCTCGGCCATGGCGGCGAATTTGGCGGTCTCGGCCTCGTCCACGGTGCTGTCCATGGGGCGCTCGGCGGTTCGGGTCATCGGCAATATCCTGTAACAAAACTATCATGCGTATAGCTGGCCACGCGACTTGCACGCGCGGTCATGATTGAGTATGGATACGCCCGCCTTCCGAAGCAACCGCCGTGACCGCCTATTCTGCGCTGGCGATGCATTTGCCGGAAGGCTGTTGTTTTGTTGACGGACATTCTCTGGCCATGGCGCGTATTGTACAGAAATTCGGCGGCACATCGGTTGCCGACCTGGACTGCATCCGCAATGTCGCGAAGCGGGTGAAGGCGGAAGTCGACCGCGGCAGCGACGTCGCCGTCATCGTCTCGGCGATGGCCGGCGTGACCAATCAGCTCGTCGATTACGTCAGCCAAGCCTCCGCCCTGCACGATACGCGTGAATATGATGTCGTCGTGTCGTCGGGCGAACAGGTGACCGCCGGGCTGCTGGCGCTTTGCCTGCAGGAACTCGGCGTGCCGGCGCGCTCCTGGATGGGCTGGCAGATTCCCATCCATGCCGACGATATGCACGGCAAGGCCCGCATCACCGGCATCGAGCCGGACCGTCTCGTGAAGAAGTTCGGCGAGGGCCAGGTCGCCGTGGTCGCAGGCTTCCAGGGCGTCTCGCCGCACGGCCGAATCGCCACGCTGGGCCGCGGCGGGTCGGACACCACGGCGGTGGCGCTCGCGGCGGCGCTGGGCGCCGAACGCTGCGACATATTCACCGATGTGGACGGGGTTTATACCACCGATCCGCGCATCGTGCCGAAGGCGCGCAAGCTGGACAAGATCACCTATGAAGAGATGCTGGAAATGGCGTCGCTGGGCGCCAAGGTGCTGCAGACGCGCTCGGTAGAGCTGGCCATGAACATGGGTGTTCGGGTGCAGGTGCTGTCCAGCTTCGAGGATCTGCCGGGAACACTGGTTGTCGATGAGGATGAAATCGTGGAAAAACAGGTAGTCAGCGGAATCGCCTACAGCCGTGACGAGGCGAAGATCACCCTGGTCCAGGTCGAGGACAAGCCGGGCGTGGCGGCGGGGATTTTCGGCCCGCTGGCCGACGCCAACATCAATGTGGACATGATCGTCCAGAACATATCGCCGGACGGCGGCGCCACCGACCTGACCTTCACGGTGACCCGCGCAGATTTGAACCGCGCGGTAAAGTTGCTGCAGGACCGACGGGACGAAATCCGTTATAAGGATCTGATTCACGATGCCGGCGTTGTAAAGGTGTCGGTGATCGGCGTCGGCATGCGCAGCCATGCGGGCGTGGCGCTGTCGATGTTCACGACTCTTGCCGAGAAGGGCATCAATATCCAGGTCATATCGACCTCGGAGATCAAGATCAGCGTGCTGATCGACGAGGAATATACCGAGCTGGCCCTAAGGGCCCTGCACACCGCCTACGGGCTGGACGCCGACTGAATTATCTTCGGCTTGAACGGGAACCGGCAAATCCGGAAAAGCCACAGATAACCGGCGTCGTTTAACGCCGCGACTGACGCGGCCCAAGGACGGGAATGGCTGACGCAACGAACTGGGTCGGATCGAGATTGCTGCTTCGCCGCCTTCGCGACGTGATGGCGGGGGAGGGCGATGCGCAGTCGCGCCTGGATCAGGTGGTCACCATCATCGCCCGCGACATGGTCGCGGAGGTCTGCTCGATCTACCTGCTCAGGCCCGGCGATATCCTGGAGCTGTTCGCCACCGAGGGCCTGTTGAAGACCGCCGTGCACCGGACCCGCCTGCGCATCGGCGAGGGCCTGGTCGGCGATGTGGCGGCGCATCCCCGCTCGCTGTCGCTGGACGAGGCCCAGGACCATCCGCAATTCGCCTACCGGCCGGAAACCGGCGAGGAAATCTATCATTCCTTCCTTGGCGTGCCGATCCTGCGCGGTGGCAGGGTACGCGGCGTGCTGACCATCCAGAACCAGAGCCGGCGCAACTACACCGAAGAAGAAATCGAGACCCTGGAAACGGTCGCCATGGTGCTGGCAGAACTGATCGCCGGCAGCGAACTCGCCTCGCCCAACGAATTCACCGCCGCCGACGGCATCGCGCTCAAGCCGTTGAGGCTGGAAGGGGCGCGGCTCAATGGCGGGCTGGCGATGGGCAAGGCGGTGATTCACGAACGCCGCACGAAGATCAGCCAGGTGGTTTCGGAGGACCCTGCGGGTGAACTCGACCGGTTCGACGAGGCGGTCCAGCGGATGCATCGCGCCCTCGACGAAATGATGGAGGAGGTTGGCGGCCATCGCGCCGGCGAGGAGCATATGGAGGTGCTGGAGGCCTACCGCATGTTCGCCGAGGATCGCGGCTGGCTGACCCGTATCCGCGAGGGCATCCGTTCCGGCCTTACCGCCGACGCATCGGTCGCCAAGGCGCTGAGCGACACCCGCGCGCGCATGGCCCAGATCGCCGATCCCTATCTGCGCGAGCGCATTCTGGATATGGAAGACCTCGCCTACCGCCTGCTGCAGCATCTGCATGAGGGCGAGAACGGCGGGGAACGCCGCCGCCTGCGCAAGGGCCGCGACACGGTATTGATTGCCCGGTCGCTGGGGCCGGCCGAGTTGCTGGATTACGGGCGCGGGTCGGTGCAGGCGGTCGTGCTGGAAGAGGGCTCGGCCACCGCCCATGTGTCGATCGTGGCGCGCGCACTGGGCATCCCCGTGGTCGGTCAGGTTGCCGGCCTCCTGGACAAGGTGGAACCGGACGATTTCGTGCTGGTAGACGGCGAAAACGCGGCTGTGGTGATTCGCCCAGGCGAAGATGTGCGCCAGACCTTCAGCGAGGGTATGAAGCAAAGCGCCGAACGCCAGGCCGCCTACATTGCGGCGCGCGACCTGCCCGCCGTTACCAGGGACGGCGTGGAAGTTACGCTCAATCTGAACGCCGGATTGCTTCTGGATCTGCCGAACCTGCGCGAAACCAATGCCGCGGGCATCGGCCTGTACCGCACGGAAATCCTGTTCATGGTGCGCGGCCAGCTGCCGGGCGTTGACGAGCAGACCCACGCCTACCGCCGCGTGATGGACCAGGCCGAGGGCAAGCGCGTGGTGTTCCGCACGCTGGATGCCGGCGGCGACAAGCTGCTGCCCTATATGCCCGTCGCGCACGAGGAAAATCCGGCGATGGGCTGGCGGGCGATCCGCATGACCCTGGATCGGCCCTTCATGCTGCGCCAGCAGCTGCGCGCCCTGATCCGCGCCGCGGCCGGCCGGCGACTCGACGTCATGTTCCCGATGGTGGCCGAAGTGGGGGAACTGGCGGCGGCGCGCGAAATCCTGGATATGGAACTGGCGCGCGCCCGGGGGCGGGACGAAACCTTGCCGGCCGATATCGCGGTCGGCTGCATGCTGGAGGTGCCGTCACTGCTGTTCCAGTTGCCGCAGCTGATGACGCATGTGGATTTCCTGGCCGTCGGCTCCAACGATCTGATGCAATTCCTCTATGCCTGCGACCGTGGCAATGTCGCCGTCAGCGAGCGTTATGACATTCTTTCGGCGGGTTCGCTTAGGATGTTGCGCGACGTCGTGCGCGCGGCGGACGCGGCGGGCGTGCCGGTCAGCGTCTGCGGCGAGATGGCGGGCCGGCCGCTGGAGGCTATGGCGCTGGTGGGGCTTGGTTTTCGGTCTCTGTCAATGGCCGCATCCTCGATCGGGCCGGCGCGGTTGATGATTCGCGGCTTGGACGCCGGGCGGTTTTCGGGTTTTATCGACGCCTTGCTCGACGGAAACGCGCCAAGTCTGCGAACCGTCCTGTGCAACTACGCCCGCGATCACGGGCTGCGCATTTAGAACTTCGTAACCATTTAGGCATTACCGTGGCATTTCGGGCTGCGCGATTGCCAGGCAAGCCCTGTTCCTGATAAACAGGAACGCTGGAAAACGGCAATTCGCCGGACTTACGGGTTGGCGGATGCCGGGAACGCCAGGATATAGCGTTCCGCCTGCTTGGAGGGAGAGTCGGACTGGGTGGGCTGTGTTGCGGGGAATCCGCGGCGCGGCAGCCGGACTTCCGCAGACCGTCAGTAAGCCGGACCCAAGAAAACGGGTCCCCCTTCAAGAAGTGGATGCGACGGATGACTGTACAGAACACCCAGGAAGAGCGTCCCGATGAAACGCCGGACCAGTCCGAAAATATGACCGATATGCCCGCGGAACAGAATCTCGCGCCGGTTACCAATCTACGCCCAACCGTCGGCGACGAGTTACGCATGCGCAGGGAAGAGGCCGGGCACAGGATCGAGGACGTCGCGGAGGCGATCCGGATCCAGAAACGCTATCTGGAAGCGCTGGAGGCCGGCCGTATCGAGGACCTGCCGGGCACCGTCTATGCATTGGGTTTTTTGCGCACCTATGCCGAATATTACGGATTCAATGGCGATGCCTTCGTAACCCGTTTCAAGGAAGAGACAGCGGGACAGCGGCGGGAACAGGACTATACCCTGCCGGAACCGATCGAGGAGGCGCGGGTTCCCGCTGCAGCGATCCTGATTGTAGCCATTGTACTGGCCGTGGGCGCCTATGTGGCGTGGTACAGCCTGCGTCCCCAGGAGGCGGAAATAACGGGCGCGGTGCCCGAAGTCCCCGCGCATCTGGCCACGGTGGCGGAGGAAGCCCCGCGGGCGACGGTGCCTGCCGAACCGGCATCTCAGCCGGAACAGGCTGCCACGGTGCCTGTCGAACCCCCCGCGGAAACGCCGGCCGCAGCCGAGACCGGGGCAGAAGTCCCACCGGCGCCCGGAACATCGTCGTCCTCGCCTCCGCCCCCCATAGCGGAAGCTTCGGCTCCTGTAGAGCCCGCAAGGCCGGTTACAGAAGCGCCGGTCACCGAGACCGTACCGGTCGAAGCGCCGCCGCCCGCTGAGGTCGTCGCGGCCATGCCGCCTGTGCCGGCCGAGCTCGACACGCCGGCCGAGCTAGACACGCCGGCGGCGCCGGTGTTGGAGTCGACCGTCCATGTGCCGCAGATGTACGGCGTCGGCAATACGGGGGCGCGGATCGTCATCGTCGCTGCCGAGGATTCCTGGATCGAAATCTCCGACACCGAGGGCAGTCGCCTGTTCAGCCGCACCATGCGTGCCGGCGACAGCTATCGCGTGCCGAACCGCGAGGGGCTTGTTTTCGTGACCGGCAATGCGGGTGGGCTGGAAATTACTGTCGACGGCGCGCGGGCGCCGGCGATTGGCGATATCGGCATCGTTCGCAAGAATGTAAAGCTGGATCCCGAGCTTCTGAAACAGGGCCGCGCCTGGCCTTAGGAGCCGGCCGAACGGCTGCGGCTCTCTCCGCCTTGATATTTTCGCTCGCCGGGCGCACATTGCGCGCGCCCGGAAAGCGGGCTATTTAGCGTTGTACAGTAAGAAGTTTCGGAACCGGTTCAGATGAGCGTTCGGCCCTATCGGGATATTCAGCGGCGCAAGGCGCGCCGTATCATGGTCGGCGATGTCCCCGTCGGCGGCGATGCGCCGATCACGGTGCAGTCCATGACCAATACGCCGACCTCCGACGCGCAGGCGACGATCCGCCAGATCCATGCGCTGGAAGAGGCCGGGGCGGACATCGTGCGTGTGTCTTGCCCGGACGAGGAATCGACCGCGGCACTGAAGACGATTATCGACAACGTCACCGTGCCGATCGTCGCCGACATCCATTTCCACTACAAGCGTGCCATCGAGTCCGCGGAGGCGGGTGCTGCCTGCCTGCGCATCAATCCCGGCAATATCGGCAGCGCCGAGCGGGTAAGCGAGGTGGTCAGGGCGGCCCGCGACCATGGTTGCTCCATGCGCATCGGCGTCAATGCCGGATCGCTGGAACGGGAACTGCTGGAGCGCTACGGCGAGCCCTGCCCCGAGGCGATGGTCGAGAGCGGGCTGAACCATGCGCGTATCCTGGAAGACAACGATTTCCACGAATTCAAGATCAGCGTGAAGGCCTCCGACGTCTTCCTGGCCGTCGCCGCCTATCAAGGACTGGCGGACGCCTGCGACTACCCGCTGCATCTCGGCATTACCGAGGCCGGGGGCCTGCGCGGCGGCACGGTGAAATCCGCCATTGGCATCGGCTCGCTGCTCTGGGCCGGCATCGGCGACACCATCCGCGTCTCGCTGTCGGCCGACCCGGTGGAAGAGGTCAAGGCCGGCTTCGAGATATTGAAGTCGCTGGGGCTACGCCATCGCGGGGTCAATGTGATTTCCTGCCCCTCCTGTGCCCGCCAGCAGTTCGACGTGATCGCCACCGTGCAGAAGTTGGAGGAACGGCTGGCCCATATCTCGACGCCGATGACGCTGTCGGTGATCGGCTGCGTGGTGAATGGCCCGGGCGAAGCGCGCGAGACCGATATAGGCTTCACCGGTGGCGGCAACGATACCCATCAGGTCTATATCGCCGGCGTGCCGCATCATCGCCTCAAGGATGAGGATGTGGTCGAGCATCTTGTCAGGATGGTGGAAGAGAAGGCGGCCGAGATCGAGGCCAACAAATCGCCGCGCGCGGCGGAATAAACGGCGGGACGGACAGCTCATGAAAACCGTAAAGCCCGTCCGCGGCACGCGCGACATTTTGCCTGAAGCGATGCGTTCCCACCGGCACGTCATCGATACCGCGCGCGAAATCGCGGCGCGATACGGCTACGACGAAATGACGACTCCAGTCTTCGAGTTCACCGAGGTTTTCAAGCGCAGCCTCGGCGATACCTCGGACGTCGTGACCAAGGAGATGTATACGTTCTCCACGAAGTCTGGCGAGCAGATCACGCTGCGCCCCGAGGCGACGGCTGGCATCGCGCGCGCCTTCATTTCCGGTGGGCTGGCCAATCAGTTACCGCTGAAGTTCTTCTACGCCGGCCCGATGTTCCGGTATGAACGGCCGCAAAAGGGCCGGCAGCGCCAGTTCCACCAGATCGATGTTGAACTCCTCGGCGTCGCGGAGCCGCTCGGGGATGTCGAGATCATAGCGGTCGGTGCCCAGATCCTGCGCGAACTGGGCGTGCTCGGCAGGACGGTGCTCGAACTCAACACGCTGGGTGACCCCGAAAGCCGCCAGGCTTATCGTGCAGTGCTGGTCAATTATTTCGAGTCGCATGTGGACCGACTATCGAAAGACAGCCTCGACCGTCTCAACCGCAACCCGCTGCGCATACTCGACTCCAAGGACAGCGACGACCGGGAGGTCGTGGCTGGAGCGCCATTGTTCGGCAACTACCTGAACCAGTATAGCCGCGACTATTTCGAGGAGGTCAAGGCGGGGCTGGACGCGCTCGGCATCGCATACGAGGTCAACCCGCGCCTGGTGCGCGGCCTCGATTACTATACCCATACGGCCTTTGAATTCACCACGCGCGAGCTCGGTTCCCAAGGCGCGGTGCTGGCGGGCGGGCGCTATGACGGCCTGATCGAGACCCTGGGCGGGCGGGCGACGCCCGGCATCGGCTGGGCGGCCGGGGTCGAGCGGCTGGCCATGATGCTGGGCGAAATCCCGGCCGCCACACGGCCCATCGCCGTGGTGCCGGAGGGGGCGGCGGCCGAACTCGAGGCGCTCAAGCTCACGCAACGCCTGCGCGAGGAGGGTTTTACTGTGGATCTCGGGTTCTCCGGCAAACTTCCCAAGCGCATGAAGCGCGCCAACAAGATCAATGCCGCCGCCGCGGTGATCCTTGGCGAAAACGAATTGGCGCGCGGCGCCGCCACCTTGCGTGACCTTGATTCGGGCGAGCAGGAAGAGGCCGCCCTGGCCTCGCTTGTGGATCGACTCGCCCGCTACCGGTAGCGATCCATGGGCCTGGCCCTCGAACCCTTTGTCGTTGGCGCGACCCATCGCTCCAGCACGTTGGCGCTGCGCGACCGGCTGTTCATAGACGACGCCGCCGCCCCCGATTTCTACCGCCGGCTGGCGGAGGCCGGCGTGACCCAGGCAATCATGCTGTCGACCTGCGACCGGGTGGAAGTGCAGGGGATGTCGGAAGCCCCGGCCGCCGCCATCGAGGCGGTGCGCGAAATCCTGGCGGCGCGTGCCGGCGAGGACCCGGCAGAGATCGCGCCGCAACTGGAGACACTGATCAGTGACGAGGCGTTACGCCATATCTTCGCTGTGGCGGCGTCGCTGGAAAGCCAGGTGATCGGCGAATCCCAAGTGCTGGGCCAGGTCAAGGAAGGTCATCGCCAGGCCGGCAGGCACGGGATGGTGGGGCCGGCGCTGGAATCGCTGTTGCAGGCGGCCTATGCGGCGGCTAAGCGGGTGCGCAACGAGACCGAAATCGCCGAACGGTCCGTGACCCTGGCCTCCGGTGCGGTGCAGATCGCCCGCGACCTGCATGGCGACCTGTCCGGCAGCACCGGTCTGATCCTGGGGCTGGGCGACATGGGCGACCTGATCGGGGGGCAGTTGCGCCTTGCCGGTCTGGGGGGCACGATCCTGACCGGCCCGTCGCGCCGTACCGAGGCCGAGGCGCGCCGCATGGGCTGCAATTTCGTGCCCTTCGACGAACTTGAAGATGCGCTGGCCGATGCCGATATTGTGGTCACTGCCGTCGGCACAGGCCGCTTCCTGATCACGGTCGAAGCCATGGAACAGGCGCTGCGGCGGCGCAAGCGGCGGCCGGTGCTGATCCTGGACGGCGGTATCCCCGCCGACGTGGAACCCGCGGTCCATGATCTGGACGGGGCTTTCGTCTATACGCTGGACGATCTGGAACAGGTGGCGCGCGAGGGCCGGGCGAACCGCGAGGCGGCGGCTGCCGAGGCCTGGGAGATCGTCGATGCGGAAGCCAATGGCTGGCGGCGGTCCCTGGCGGAGAGGGAGGCCGTGCCGACCCTCCTGTCGCTACGCAACAGCTTCGAGGCGATGCGCGACGATATCCTGGCCGGCGATCCCAATGCGGACGCGGCCGAGGCGACGCGACGCCTGATCAACCGCCTGCTGCACCGGCCCAGCGAGGCGCTGCGCAAACTGGCAGCGGAAACCGGCGACGAGGCGGAAAAACAGGCGATCGCCCGAATTGTTGCACGGCTGTTCGGGCTGCCGGATGCGGACAGCGGAAACGAGGACGATAAGGAACGGTAAGGAATGAACCTGGACGAAAAACTCGACAAGGTGATGGCGCGCCATGATGACCGGGCGCAGCTGATGACGGAAAGCGCCGGTGACGCCGGTGAATTTACGCGCCTGTCGAAGGAATATTCCGACCTCACGCCGATCGTCGAGAAAATCCGCGAACTGAAGCAGGCGCGCGCCGAAAAGGCCGACCTGGAGACCCTGGCCGCGTCGGAAGACGATGCCGAGATGAAGGCGCTGGCGCAGGGCGAACTCGTCTCGCTGAATGGCCGGCTGCCCCAACTCGAACGCGAGATGCAGCTTATGCTGCTGCCGCGCGACGAGGCGGACGCGCGCAACGCCATCATTGAGGTGCGCGCCGGGACCGGCGGCGACGAGGCCGGCCTGTTCGCCGCCGAACTGTTCCGCTTGTACCAGCGCTACGCCGAGCGCCAGGGCTGGAAATTCGAGCCGATCGACATCAACGAAACCGGCGTCGGCGGGTATCGCGAGGCCAGCGCCACCATCACCGGCCGCAACGTGTTCCAGCGGCTGAAGTTCGAATCCGGCATCCATCGCGTACAGCGCGTACCCGTTACCGAAAGCGGCGGCCGCATCCATACTTCCGCCGCCACCGTCGCCGTGCTGCCCGAGGCCGAAGATGTGGATGTCGATATCGACGAGAAGGATTTGCGCATCGATACCTATCGGGCGCAGGGTGCCGGTGGCCAGCACGTCAACAAAACCGACAGCGCCGTACGCATTACCCATATGCCGTCCGGCATCGTCGTGCAGTGCCAGGACAACAAGTCCCAGCACAAAAACAAGGCCCAGGCGATGAAGGTGCTGCGCGCCCGCCTGTTCGACGCCGAGCGGTCGCGCCGCGACTCCGCGCGCGCCGCCGAGCGCAAGAACCAGGTCGGGTCCGGCGACCGCTCGGAAAAGATTCGCACCTATAACTTTCCGCAGGACCGGATCACCGACCACCGTATCAATCTCAGCACCCACAACATCCCGAAGATGATGGTGGGCGAGGGGCTGGACGAATTGATCGACGCGCTGATCGCCGAGGACGAGGCGGCGCGCCTGGCGGAGGATCTGTGAGCGGGGCGGTTTCGATCGCGGTCTGCCTGGAGGCGGGTGCGCGCCGCCTGGCCGACGCCGGCATCCCCGATGCCCGGCGGGAGGCGCGGCTGATCCTCGCCCATGCGCTGGGGGTCGAACCAGTGACGATCCTCGGTTATCCGGAACAGCCGGTGGAAGACGCCGGCCGGTTCGATGGCCTGATCGCACGGCGCGCCGCGCGCGAGCCCCTGTCGCACCTGACCGGTCGGCGAGAGTTCTGGAGCCTCGAATTCGAGGTCACACCGGCGGTGCTGGACCCCAGGGCCGACAGCGAAACCTTGGTCGAGGCGGCCCTGGAAGCCATCCCCGACCGCCAGGCGCCGCTTTCGATCGTCGATTTCGGCACCGGCACGGGTTGCCTGCTGCTGGCGCTGCTCAGCGAACTGCATAACGCGAAAGGGCTGGGCATCGATATCGCCGAGGATACGCTCGCCGTGGCCCGCCGCAACACGGCGCGGCTGGGCCTGGGCGGTCGGGCCCTGTTCGCCATCGGCGACTGGGGTGCCGCGCTGGCCGGGCCGTTCGATCTGATCGTCGGCAACCCGCCCTACATCCCGGCCGGCGAGATCGCGGGGCTGCAGGCGGAAGTCGCCGGATTCGAGCCGCACCGGGCACTGGACGGTGGCGCGGACGGGCTGGATGCCTACCGGCGACTCGGCCCCGATATTTCCCGCCTCTTGCGGCCCGGTGGCGTCGCGGTGCTGGAATTCGGGCTTGGTCAGGGGGCGGCAGTGACCCACCTCATGGCGGCGGAAGGGCTGACGCCTCAAGGTTTTAGCCGGGACATTGCGGGGCATGACCGGTGTCTCACCCTGGCTAAACGATAAATTGACCTAATTGCGCCAAAAAAAGGGTTGGAATACAGGCATTCAGGGTCTAATGTCCCGGCCGTGGCGCGAACCTCCGGGTGAGGTTGACGCCGCCGGGCTCCCGGACATAGCGATACCGGCCTGGCGCCAGGGCGCAGGACTACGGTTTGTCAGGGTAGGGCATGCGGCGCGACGATTCGTGTCCATGATAACAGATTTTCCATTGTGAAGGTGATATGAGGCAAGGTCAGAACTCGAAGCGTTCGCGTGGACGCAGTTCCGGACGGCGCAGTAACGTCCCGACGCGTCATCAGACATTCGACAGCAACGGGCCCAGTGTCCGAATTCGCGGCAGCGCCTATCAGGTGCATGAAAAATACCTCGCCATGGCCCGCGATGCGTCCTCCGCCGGCGACAGGATCGCCGCCGAGAATTACCTGCAGCATGCGGAGCACTACTTCCGCATCATCAACGCCGACAGTGACGGCGACGGGCGCGGGCGAGGCGATGCCCAGCGCGCCAACCGGCTGCAACAGGAAAGCAAGTCCGAAGGCGACGGCGAGGCCGATAAGGAAGGTGCTGCGGTGGTGGAGACCAAGACTCCTCCCCCGGTCAACGGCGCAGACAGCGAGGAAATCGGCGAGGGCAGCGAGCAGCCAACCGTCGAATTCCCCAATGGCAGAGACCTTGCGGCGAACGGGCCGGACGAAGGGGATGCCCCTGCGCCGAAGAAGCCGCGCGCGCCCCGCACGCCACGGGGTCGAGGCCGTGCCCCGCGCGCATCCGGCAATTCTGGGGGGGACAAAACCCCGCCGTCCCAGCCGGACGAATAACCGGGCCTCGCTCGTGGAGGAAACCTGATCAGGAGGGCGGCGCCGTAACGGTGTCGCCCTTTTCGATTCGGCCGCCCGCGGTAACTCTGGCGTAAATGCCGCAGGCGGTATGGCCGAAACCCTGCTGAAGGATTTTCAGAAGATGCAGGTCGCGCTCTCCGCTATCCGGGTCGACCTCGGTCGCGGCGCAGCGGCCGGTGACTTCGACCACCTCCAGACGGACGTCGCCGATTGCGATCTCCTTGCCCTGCCATGACATTTCGGCCCAGGCCGGCAGGCCGCCGAGATGCAGGTTGGCGCGGAAGCGGCGCGGATCCACGGGGCTGCGGGCCACCCGCTCGATGTCATTTACGCTCGCCAGGTTCAGGATCGAGAGAAACTTGTCCGGAACGTCGCTCAGCATGCGGCCCGGCGCCTCGACGATATGCGGGTTGCCGCGCGGCCCGGGCGGTATGAAGGCCTGCAGGAACTGCTCGACCAGGTTTCGGCCCAGCGGCTGGGTGATGTCTCCACGGGCGACCTGCCGGCCGTCACGGCATATGGTCAGCATTCCCGACTCCGGATCGAAATGCGAGTCCAGCAGGGCCAGCCGTTCGTCCCGCATCAACTGCAGGAAATTCCGCTTGGGCATCCATTCTGGATTGCTGCGGTCGAACCGGCTGGCCGCGGGGGCAAGTGCGAATCGGCGGTCGTGCGGGATGCCCTCGCCGACCGTCAGCAAGACCTTGTCCAACACCTCGCCATTCAAGCCCTTCACCGGATAGCGGCGAACTTCGTCTATTGTTGCGGGCATGGTTCCTCGCTTGCCGCCGAAGCAATGGACTGTTCCGGTACGGGACCGCAGCTTTCGCCCAGCCAGGCCTCGGCCCGCTGACGGCCGAGCCCATGGAGTTCCTGCAAGAATCCCCGATGTGCATTCAGCTTGCTGGACTGTCCGAAGGCCTGCAGGTCCTCGCCGCCCTCGATCACATGCAAACGCGCCTCCGCCAGCCGCCGGCCAAGCGGCCCGCCAAGCGTACCGTCTCGCGCCATGCGCTGCAGGTCGGCAAACTGGTCCAGATCGTGGTTGAGCGGCGCGGTGAACATGATCTGGTTCAATCGCGCATGAATTGCGCGCGCCGTCAAGGGCGGACCGTCCGACATCCCTGAATCCAGCCTCACCAGCAGGGTGTCGCGGGCCGTGCTTCCCTCCAGCAGCGGCAGGATCGGCGGATTGGCGGTAAATCCGCCGTCCCAATAGTGGCGGCCATCGATCTTCGCGGCGTGATGCAGCCAGGGAAGGGTGGCCGAGGCCAGCACGGCCTCCGCCGTGATCTCCCTGTTGGTGAACAGCTTCAGGTGCCCGCTTTCGATGTCCGTGGCGGCCAGAAATAGCTTTATGCGGCGGCTGCGCCGCAACCGTTCGAAGTCGATATGGTCGGCCAGCAGGTCGCGTAGCGGGTTCATATCCAACGGGTTGAACTGATAGGGCGACAGGATGCGGGTGAACAGGTCGAGACCGGCATGCCGGGAACTGCCGTCCATGTTCCAGCCGCTAGTCAACTGGTCCATCAGGCTGGGCTGAAGCGGGCTGAAGGCGGCCTTGGCGCCGATCCGTCGCCACAGTGTCGCCAGCGCCTCGCGCGCGCCGTCCGGACCGCCTTCCAGCCAGCCATGGGCCAGGAAAACCGCGTTGAACGCGCCTGCGCTGGCGCCGCTGACCGCATCCACGGTGACGCCCCGTTCCACAAGCGTGTCCAGCACGCCCCAGGTGAAGGCCCCATGCGCACCGCCGCCCTGCAGGGCGAGCGCCAGCCGCGGGCCGCCTTGCGCGCGGGACCGCGACAGGTGAAAGGCCGCGGCGGCCTTGTCCCGCCAGCCCGCCAGATATCGGCCGAATGCTCCGCTGCCGTTCATACGCCCTTGCTTTCCGGTTGCCCGTTCCGTATTGCTGCACTGCAACATACTATAGCGCCCCGACCCGTGAGCAAATGGTTAACATGCGGGAAAATGGTCTTGAGCGCCGGCTGCCGCGTCGCCATATGAAGTCGGGACGCCTCGTGCGAGGGTCCGCAGACCAGGCTCAATCTTGACCGCCTGCCTCACTGGGGGGGCGCAAACAGGAACGGCAGCAACATGGATTTCGAGAAATATACCGAACGCTCGCGCGGTTTCATTCAGGCCGCGCAGAATCTGGCCCTTCGCGAGGGGCATCAGCGGCTGACGCCGGAACATATCCTGAAAGTTCTGCTGGACGACCGGCAAGGCCTTGCGGCCGGCCTGATCCGCGCGGCCGGCGGCGACCCGGCCCGGGCGCTGGCGGAAATCGAGACCGTGCTGGCCAAACAGCCGAAGGTCGAGGGCTCGGGCGCCGGCCAGGTCTATCTGGCGCCGGAAACCGCGCGCCTGCTGGAACAGGCCGAAAAGATCGCTGAGAAAGCCGGCGACAGCTATGTCACCGCCGAGCGCCTGCTGCTGGCCCTGGCGATGGCCCAGGGGACGCCGGCGGCTGCCGCGCTTAACGCGGCAGGAGTCAACCCACAGGCGCTCAACGGCGCCATCGAGGCGGTGCGCAAGGGCCGCAAGGCGGACAGCGCGACCGCCGAGAGCAGCTACGACGCGCTGAAGAAATACGCCCGCGACCTGACCGAGGCGGCCCGCGAGGGCAAGCTGGATCCGGTGATCGGCCGCGACGAGGAAATCCGGCGCACCATCCAGGTGCTGTCGCGCCGCACCAAGAACAATCCGGTGCTGATCGGCGAGCCCGGCGTCGGCAAGACCGCCATCGTCGAGGGGCTGGCGCTGCGCATCGTCAATGGCGACGTGCCGGAAAGCCTGAAGGGCAAGAAGCTGCTGGCGCTGGATCTCGGCGCCATGGTGGCCGGGGCCAAGTTCCGCGGCGAGTTCGAGGAGCGGCTGAAGGCCGTGCTGCAGGAAATCGCCGCGGCCGAGGGCGAGGTCGTGGTCTTCATCGATGAGTTGCATACGCTGGTCGGCGCCGGCGCGGCGGAAGGTGCGATGGACGCCTCAAACATGCTCAAACCCGCCCTGGCGCGCGGCGACCTGCACTGCATCGGCGCCACCACCCTTGACGAATACCGCAAGCATGTCGAAAAGGACGCCGCCCTGGCGCGGCGCTTCCAGACCGTCTTCACTGCCGAACCCACGGTGCCCGACACGATCTCGATCCTGCGCGGCCTGAAGGAGAAGTACGAGGTCCATCACGGCGTGCGCATCACCGACAGCGCCCTGGTCGCTGCCGCGACCCTGTCCAACCGCTATATCACCGACCGCTTCCTGCCCGACAAGGCCATCGATCTGATGGACGAGGCGGCCAGCCGCCTGCGCATGGAGGTGGATTCCAAGCCCGAGGACATCGACGAGCTCGACCGGCGCATCATCCAGCTCAAGATCGAGCGCGAGGCGCTGCGCAAGGAAACCGACAAGGCCTCGCAGGACCGGCTCGGCAATCTCGAGAAGGAACTGGCCGAGCTTGAGGAGGAGTCCGGCCGTCTGACCACCCGGTGGCAGGCGGAGAAGGACAAGCTCGCCGCCGGCCAGCAGCTCAAGGAGCAGCTCGACGCGGCGCGCCTCGAGCTTGAGCAGGCGCAGCGCGAGGGCAATCTGGCGCGCGCCGGCGAACTCGCCTACGGCGTCATCCCCGATCTGGAGAAGAAGCTGGAGGAGGCCGAGGAAGTGGCCGATAGCCATATGCTGAAGGAAGAAGTGACGGCGGACGACATCGCCGCGGTGGTTTCGCGCTGGACCGGCATTCCGGTCGACCGGATGCTGGAAGGCGAGCGCGAGAAACTGCTGCAGATGGAGGACGCGCTGCGCGCGACCGTGATCGGCCAGGACGAGGCGATCACCGCCATCTCTAATGCGGTACGCCGGGCCCGCGCCGGCCTGCAGGACCCGAACCGGCCGATCGGCTCGTTCCTGTTCCTCGGCCCCACCGGCGTCGGCAAGACCGAGCTGACCAAGGCGCTGGCCCGTTTCCTGTTCGACGACGAGCATGCCATGGTTCGCATGGACATGTCGGAATTCATGGAGAAACATTCCGTCGCCCGCCTGATCGGCGCGCCCCCGGGCTATGTCGGCTACGAGGAGGGCGGGGCGCTGACCGAGGCGGTGCGCCGCCGGCCCTATCAGGTGGTGCTGTTCGACGAGGTCGAGAAGGCGCATCCGGACGTCTTCAACGTGCTGCTGCAGGTGCTCGACGACGGGCGGCTGACCGACGGCCAGGGCCGCACGGTGGATTTCCGCAACACCCTCATCGTCATGACCTCCAACCTGGGGTCCGAGATTCTGGCCAACCAGCCCGAGGGCGAGGACTCTACCCAGGTGCGTGGACAGGTGATGGAGGTCGTGAAGATGGCCTTCCGGCCGGAATTCATCAACCGGCTGGACGATATCCTGCTGTTCCACAGGCTGACCCGCGCGCATATGACGGGCATCGTCGAGATCCAGCTGAAAAGGCTGCAGGCGCTGCTGGCCGACCGCAAGATCACGCTGGCGCTGGACGAGGCCGCCAAGGCCTGGCTCGGCGACGCCGGCTACGACCCGGTCTATGGCGCAAGGCCCCTGAAGCGGGTGATCCAGAACGCCCTGCAGAACACCCTCGCCCAGATGATCCTCGAAGGAGCCATCGCCGACGGTGAAACCGTGAATGTGAGCGCCGGCGAGGGTGGCCTGCTGGTCAACGGCGTCAAGGCCGAGGCGGCTTAAGGCCGCCGGATAGACGGCATTTGCGTCAAATGCCTCACGCAGAGTTGAACGCCTGCGGCCGCCCGTGATTCTTTCGTGATCCGGGGCGGACCGGGGCGTTCAGCGCCTTCCCGCTGCTCGACGAGGGCTATTGAAATCGGCGGTCCCGGTCGTCACGGGTGGTTGAGATTTATGCAGGTTCGAAACCCCCGGCGCGGGGGCGATTCGGCCGCCGGATCGGGTTTCCCGCGGGCGACTCGCGCCCCGGCGGGCAAAAGATGCAGAAATCAGGCACGAAAGATACAAGTGCGATGCAGGCAAGGTGCAGGGAAGATGCATGAAAAGTGCATGCAAGGACGCACCGAGCGCCGGCCTCATCCTTGTCTGTCGTGGATGTGGGATAGAGGATAGAGACGGGAGGGATGCCGTTCGCCGCAGGAACGCAGGCCAGATCCCGTCTTCGCGGGTTTCAAAGGGGGGCGTGGCCCGGATCGGCGTGGGAAGTGAAAGTGAGGAATGTCAGAGGTTATACAGCGAATAACGCATTAACGCATGCCCGACTCCGGTTCCCGACTTATCGGACCGCAAAGTCTGGATTCGGTATACCGCCCCCAAACTGCGAATCGGCGGCGGCGCGGTTCACCGAACCGGGCGCGATGGAGGACATCACGCCGACGAAGGTCGGCCGCGAAATAGCGGTTGCCGCAGTGGCCGAACCGTGGGATAAGCCCGTTGGCCGTCCTACTGGCGACAACCGCCCGCCCGCGATTCTCTCGCCGCCGCCCCATGGGTATTGCCAAGAAAGCGTCGAATACTGGTCTTTATCCACTTGGTCGTCAGTCGGATGCGGCGCAAATCCCGAAGGTCGGGATGCACGAGCAGCCAGATTTCACGTTCCGGCAAATCCCTTTCGGTGCGCAATCGGACAAGGTCCGGATCGCGGTCGCCCAATGCCACTGGAACAAGCGACTTGCCAATCCCGTTCTTCAAGCACTGAAGGATCGTTTCGGCGTCGTTTACGAAGACTCTGGGCGCGTCGGCCGCGTCGCTTGGCGCATTGGCGGCGATCCAGCCGGCCTGAGGGAGTTCCGACATCCGGCTCTCATAGGTGATCCACGGAAGCCGCGGATCGTTGGCGTCCGCGCATATCTCGCGCGCGGCATAGACCGCATATTTCAAGCTGCCGATGCGCTGGGAAATCGCCCGCATATCACTACGCGGACGCGCCAGCCTGACCGCTATGTCGGCTTCCCGCTGCATCAGACTAAGGTCGGTCGAATCGGCAATCAGCTCGATATGAAGGCGCGGGTGTTCCCCCACGATCCGAGTCAGGGAGGACACCAGCACATGATTGACGATCATGGGGACTGACGTGACGCGAACGTTTCCCGCAACGCGCTCGTTCGATCCCGAGATTTCCTGCTCGCCGGCTTCGATTTCACGGTCGGCCAGTTCGAGATGCCTGATCAGGGCGCGGCCGGCTTCGGTCAGGACCAGACCGGAGGGTGTCTTGTCAAATACCCTGGCCCGAAGCCGGTCTTCCGCATTCGCCAGCCTGCGGGAGACCGTACTTTCGTTAACGCGGAGGTAGCGAGCCGTTCCTGCAATGGTCTTGCTACGCGAGACAGCCAGAAGAAAGCGCAGATCGTCCCAATTCTTTCCCTGCATTTTTGCATCTCCTCTCGGCAAAAATGTTCCGTTCCAAAGTTTTTCTTCTAAAGGTAGCATTTCCCTTCGCGCGCTTACCGTTGCTCACTCAATATTCGTTTTGCCAAATTCAATAATATTGACGAGGTCTTGAGGGGAATGTCAGAGGTTTTAATGCAATGATCTATTTTCTATTAGCTGTCTTGCTAACATATATCATTGCCATATTAGCGCTTCCATTCCCACACTGGCCATCGTACTGGCATGTTGTGCGCCAATCTGTGTTTTCTCCATACCCCAACTTTAAACAGCGGGCCAGCATGGCTTGGTACCTGGCCAGGGACATTCTGCTCTTACCCGTTTTCGCAGCGTTCTGGCTGGCCGATGAGATTCTTTTCCGCCGATACCGCGAGGTTCAGATCAAAGAACCCGTTTTCATCATATCACAGCCGCGGAGCGGTACGACATTTCTGCTGAGAACGCTATCGCGGGACAAAGACACCTTCTTGTCCGTGAAGCATCTTGAGTGGAGATATCCGTATATAAGCTTCTGGAAACTCATGGACCTGTTAATGCTCCGGGACTGGCTCGAGAACAGGAGCTATTGGCCCAACACGCCACTCGGTCGCACATGCCAGAAAATTCATTACCATGTACTCGGGGTTTTCGAAGAGTTCGGGATATTTCTGGAAGAGCGATTTTATCATCATTATTTCGTATTTCGCCGCTTTCCGTTTCCTTCGGTGCTGGATTTTGTCACCGACTACAAATGCCTGTCAAGAAAGAAGCAGAACGCGCTTGTTGAGACCTTTGTTCGGGTCGTCAAGAAGGTTTATTTCTACCGAGGCTCGAATGAGATATTTCTCACAAAAGAAAATGAAGCCGTCGACTTCTACGATCTCCTTCTCAATGCATTCCCGGATGCTAGGTTGCTGTTCATCGTCCGGGAGCCAAGCAAGGTTCTGAAATCATACAAAATCATGTCGCTAACCTGTACCGAAGTCAAGCACGGGCTTGACCCGGAACAAGTACCAGGCTGGCACGACGCAAATATGCGATTCCGTCGCGAAGAGTGCCGGAAATTTATCGACTTCTACAGAATGATGCGAACCGAACGAAGGAACGTGTTGATCACGTTCAATCAATTCACAATGGAAATCTATAAGACAGCGCTGCTCGTCTATCGAGAACTGGGACTGCATCTTAGCCCCCAATACCGACAAGTCCTCGAAACCCTGCAGGCCGAGCAGGATAAGCGCGTTCCGGGGTATCAGAACATGGAATGCGACGTGCGCGGGTTTGAGTTCTTCGCTGATTTTGTAGACGCGGCGGAAGGCGTCGCGACTGCAAGCACGTCCTTGGGAGGAACATCATGAATATTCTGGGGATAAATTTCATTTTTCACGACACATCGGCGTGCATTGGATCGGATGGAGAGTTGGTTGTAGCAATCGAAGAGGAACGTCTGACA
>CAMYNJ010000143.1:0-37702 GCA_947259795.1 uncultured Alphaproteobacteria bacterium
TGATCCCCCATCGCGCGCAATACGGCAAGCCTTATCCGTGGCGCCCTTCGATCGGGTCGATTTCCGCATCGGGCAGCGGGTCGGCAAGATGCGGCCGGCGCAGGATGATGATCGCGACGCCCAGGATGGTGATGGCGCCGCCGATCGCGACCCGCGCCGTCAGTGTCTCATCCAGCCATATCACCGCCGACGCCACGCCGAAGACCGGGACCAGCAGGGTATAGGGCACCGCGGCGCTGACGCTGTGGCGGGCCAGCAGCCGGTACCAGATGCCATAACTGATCGCCACCACGGCCACTGCCTGATAGGCCACGGCGCCCCAGCCGAGCCAGGTAGCGGCCTGCGCGGCCGCGAACTGGCCTTCTTCCAGCATGAAGGACAGCAGGAAAAGCTGCGGCGCCGCCATCACCGACATCCAGGCCAGCAGCGCCATCTCGTCGATCCCGCCCATCTTTTTCACCTGGATATTGCCGACCGCCCAGACGAAGGCCGCCCCGATGACCAGGCCCAGCGCCCACAGGCTGCCCTCGAAGCGCGGCTCGCCGGCGATCAGCACCACGCCGCCGAAGGCCACGGCCATGCCGATCACGCGCCGCCAGCCCGGCGGGTCGCTCAGCAACACCGTGGCCAGCAGGGCGGAAAAAGGCACCTGCAGCTGGATCGCGATCGCCGCGGTGGAGGCGTCGATGGTCTTCAGGCCGGTGAACATCATCGAAAAATGCGCCGCCCCCAGCACGACCGACAGCGCGGCGATTTCCTTCATCCTGCCGCGCGGCATGGCGACGAAGGGAACCAGCAGCATGGCGCTGAACGCGAAACGCAGCCCCATCATGAAGATCGGCGGCAATTCGGCGAGGCCGGTTTTGGCGACCACGAAATTAAAGCCCCAGATCACCATGACCAGAACCGCCAGCCCGCTGTCGCGCAGGCCCAGCCCGCCGACGCTGGCCGGCGCGCCCGTTGGCAGTTTCGCCGCCATCAGCGGATGCCCCGTTCCTTGGAAATCTTGTCCCACGCGTCGTTGATCGCGGCCAGGCGCTCGTTGGCAAGCTGGACGAATTCCTCCGGCATGCCCTGCGCGGTCAGCGCATCCGGGTGGTTCTCGCGCACCAGCTTGCGGTAGGCCGTTTTCAGCGCGTCGTTGGTCATCTCCCGGGTCACGCCCAGCACGCTCCAGGGGTCGGCGTCGCCGGCGTCGGGGCGCAGCGCGGTGATGCGTTCGAAGGCATGGGCATCCAGCCCGAAAATATCAGCGACATTGGCCAGGAAATCATGTTCGTTTGGATGCACATGCCCGTCTGCTCGCGCCACATAGGCCAGGCAGTAGAGCAGCTCTTCCAGCACCGCGGGGTTGTTGCGGAACATGCCGGCGACCTGTTTGGCGTAGGCCTTGTAGCCGCGATGGTCCTTGCGCGCCTGGTCGAACACCCGGCCGACATTCTTCACCTCGTGGGGCGGGATCTTGAAGACCCGCTTGAAGGCATCCACCTCGTCGCGGGTGACCGTCCCGTCGGCTTTCGCCAGCTTGGCGCCCAGCGCGATGATGGCGATGGTAAAGGCGATGGACTTCGTCTGGTCCCCGTCCTTCGGCTTGCCGCGCATGGAATCCACCGCATGGCCCGCCACCGCCCCGATCAGCGCCCCCAGCGGCCCGCCCAGCGCAAACCCCGCCGCGCCGCCGAGTATTTTTCCCCAGATGCTCATGCAGCCTGTTTAGCCGTTGACCCCCGGCGCGCGCAAGTGTGGCGGAAAGGGTTCAGGAACGATCTTCGGCGTGCGCGGCGGCGCCCCAATTCGGCCCGACGCGCCCGACGCCAGGCAATTTCAGCGCCAGGTCCAGCGGATCGACGCCGAGCGTGAGCCCCGCGAGGTTCAACTCCAGCCCCTCGTCGATCGCGGCGGTGACGCCGAGCAGTCCGTAGAGCGACAGCTGGACGCCGGTGCCGCTCGGCGCCCACACAGCGATAGTGGTGGCACCGAGCCAGTCCTTGCCGACCGCGGTCGGCGGCAGATCGAGACCGAGGCCGGGCACCTCCCGCCCGATCCAGGCGGTGAAGGTATTGCTGTTGGGGCCGGGCCACACCGTGTAGGTGTCGTTGTAGGGATAGGCTCGTGCGGCGCGGTCGATCTCCCGAATGATGGCGTCGACGCCCGCGCCGCGCAGATCGGCGATGATCTCGGGCCGGTTGCCGAACCAGGAGCGGTCCGGCGCCTCCTGCCGGATCGCCACGGCCTTGCCGCCGCGCATGACGTTCCAGCCGATCACCTGGTAGGTGGTCCAGGCGGGGGCATTCGTCGGCTTTGCCGCGATCCAGGTATGCACGCCGAGAACCCCGCGCCAGGAGAATGCGCGGGCCGCATATATTTGCACGACCGCCTCGCGGGTTTTCGCCGGATCGGGCGCGATGCCCGCGGAATGGCGCGTGGCGGTGCTCCAGTCGCCGCGCAAGCTGGCCTGCCCCGAGAGCAGGACCCAGGCCGGACCGCCCGCCAGCAGCAGGAACAATATCGTCAACACCAGTATGACTCGCCGTTTGTGCATGTATTCTTCTCCCGCCGGATTGGCGGCGCATTCTGCACAAAGAATGCGACGAAGTTCGGGCAAGGCAATTCCCAAATATTTCTGACGATATATTGACATTTTATCGATAATTTGTCTACATAAGGACGATTGTCAGCAGGAGCATGAGGCATGGCTGAAACTTGGCAATTCTGGGTGGACCGGGGTGGCACCTTTACCGACATCGTCGCGCAGCGGCCTGACGGCGCGCTGGTGACGCACAAGCTGTTGTCGGAGAATCCCGAGCATTATCGCGATGCGGCCGTCCAGGGCGTGCGCGAGTTGTTGGGCCTGTCGAAGGACTCAGCCATCCCTGCCGAATCCATCGAGGCCATCAAGATGGGCACCACGGTGGCGACCAACGCGCTGCTGGAGCGCAAGGGCGAACGTACGCTGCTGGCCATCACCCGGGGCTTCAGGGACGCGCTGCGCATCGGCTATCAGGCCCGGCCCCGCCTGTTCGACCGCCATGTGGTGCTGCCGGAACTGCTTTATGAGGAGGCCGTCGAAATCGACGAGCGCGTGGCGAACGACGGTAGCGTAGTGACGCCGCTGAACCGCGAGGCCACCCGCGCCGCGCTGCAGGCGGCTTACGACAAAGGCTATCGCGCGCTCGCCATCGTCTTCATGCATGGCTACCGCTACACCGATCATGAGCAGTCGGTAGCGGAGATCGCCCGCGAGATCGGCTTCCCGCAGATTTCCACCAGCCACGGGACCAGCCCGTTGATCAAGCTGGTCGGGCGCGGCGACACCACCGTCGTCGACGCCTATCTGTCGCCGATCCTGCGCCGCTACGTCGACCAGGTCGCCGAACAGGTCGGGGACGTACGGCTGATGTTCATGCAATCCAGCGGCGGGCTGACCGATGCCCGCATGTTCCAGGGCAAGGACTCCATCCTGTCCGGCCCGGCCGGCGGCATCGTCGGGGGCGTACGCACCGCGCATCAGGCGGGATTCGACAAGCTGATCACCTTCGACATGGGCGGAACCTCGACCGACGTCGCCCATTACGACGGCGAATACGAACGCGCCTTCGAGACGCTGGTGGCGGGCGTACGCATGCGTGCGCCGATGATGCGGATCCACACGGTTGCGGCCGGCGGCGGCTCCATGTGCATCTTCGACGGCGCGCGCTATCGCGTCGGCCCGGAATCGGCGGGCGCCAATCCGGGACCGGCCTGTTACAGGCGCGGCGGGCCCCTAACCGTCACGGACTGCAATGTCATGCTGGGCAAGCTGCAGCCTGACTTCTTCCCGCATGTTTTCGGGCCCGGCCAGGACGAACCGCTGGATGCGGAGGTCGTACGTGCGAAATTCGCCACCCTCGCCGGGGAAATCACGGCGGCCACCAGTAACGAGCGCACGCCGGTCGAGGTGGCGGACGGTTTCCTCAAGATCGCGGTCGAGAACATGGCCAACGCGATCAAGAAGATCTCGGTCCAGCGCGGCTACGACGTGACCGAATATACGCTCTGCTGCTTCGGCGGCGCGGGCGGGCAGCATGCCTGCCTGGTGGCCGATGCCCTGGGCATGAAGAAGGTCTACCTGCATCCCTTCGCGGGCGTACTGTCGGCCTACGGCATGGGTCTGGCGGACGTACGGGCACTGAGGGAAAAGTCGGTCGAGGACCGCCTGACCGAGGCGCTGGTGCCGACGCTGGAATCGGTGCTGGGCGAACTGGCGGCCGATGCGGACGGCGAACTGGCCAGCCAGCATATCCCCGAGAGCCGCCGCTCAACGCTGCGCCGGCTGCATCTGAAATATGAGGGCACGGACACCTCCATCGAGGTCGATTACGGGCCGGTCGAGTGGATGAAGGCCGGTTTCGAGGAGGCGCACCGCCAGCGCTATGGTTTCATCATGGCCGAGAAGGCCCTGGTGGTGGAGACCGCCGCCGTCGAGGCCATCGGCGCAACCGGCGATGTCGGTGAAGGGACCGGCGGCGTTGCCGCGCCCGGGGGCGGTGGGGCCAAGGCTCTGGCGATCGCAGGCAGCTACATGGCGGGCGAAGAGCATGACACCCCGGTCTACGACCGCGGCGACATGGCGGCGGGCCAGAGGATCGACGGCCCGGCCATCATCCGCGAGGCCACCGCCACCACGGTGGTCGAGCCCGGCTGGCAGGCCGAGATGAATGCGGGCGGCGACCTGGTGCTGACCCGCGTGGTGCCGCTGCCCAGGCGCCAGGCCATCGGCACCACCGTCGACCCGGTGATGCTGGAGGTCTTCAACAACCTCTTCATGTCGATCGCCGAGCAGATGGGCTTCACGCTGCAGAACACCGCCTATTCGGTCAATATCAAGGAACGCGTGGATTTCTCTTGCGCGATCTTCGACGCCGACGGCGCGCTGATCGCCAACGCGCCGCATATGCCGGTGCATCTGGGCTCTATGGGCGAGAGCATCCGTGCGGTGATCCGCAACAACGAGGGCAACATAGAACCCGGCAATGTCTACATGCTGAACGCGCCCTATAACGGCGGCACCCATCTGCCCGACGTCACCGTCGTGACGCCGGTGTTCGACGAGGCGGGCAAGGAAATCCTGTTCTATGTCGGCGCCCGCGGCCATCACGCCGATATCGGCGGCCTGACGCCGGGCTCCATGCCACCGAACAGCCGGCTGGTCGACGAAGAGGGCGTGCTGATCGACAATTTCCTGCTGATCGACCGGGGCGAATTCCGCGAAAAGGCGCTGTACGACCTGCTGGCCTCCGGCCGGTATCCGGCGCGCAATCCGGACCAGAACGTCGCCGACATCAAGGCGCAGATCGCCGCCAACGAGAAGGGCGTCGCGGAATTGCGCCGCATGGTGGGGCATTTCGGGCTGGATGTCGTACGCGCCTACATGGGGCACGTACAGGACAATGCCGAGGAGTCGGTGCGCCGGGTGATCGACGTGCTGAAGGACGGCGCGTTCACCTATCCGCTGGACAACGGCGCCGAGGTCCATGTGTCGATCGCCATCGACAAGGCGTCGCGCAGCGCCAGAGTGGATTTTGCCGGCTCCAGCGGCCAGCTCGCCAACAACTTCAACGCGCCCAGCGCCATCTGCCGCGCCGCGGTACTGTACGTATTCCGCACGCTGGTCGAGGACGACATCCCGATGAACGAGGGCTGCTTGAAGCCGATCGAGTTGATCATTCCCGAGGGTTCGATGCTGGCACCGCAATACCCGGCCGCGGTGGTGGCCGGCAATGTGGAAACATCACAGGTCGTCACCGATGCGCTCTATGGCGCGCTGGGGGTGATGGCGGCGGCCCAGGGCACCATGAACAACACCACCTTCGGCAACGACCGCTACCAATATTACGAGACCATCGCCGGCGGTTCCGGCGCGGGGCCCGACTTCGACGGTACGGATGCGGTGCACACCCACATGACCAACAGCCGCCTGACCGACCCGGAGGTGCTGGAGATGCGCTTCCCCGTGCGGCTTGAGAGTTACGAGATTCGCCGGGCCAGCGGCGGTCGCGGGCGTCGTCACGGCGGCGACGGGGCGATCCGCAGGCTGCGCTTCCTTGAGGAGATGATCATTTCGATCCTGTCGAATCACCGTATCGTGCCGCCCTACGGCATGGCAGGCGGCGAGTCCGGCATGCCGGGCCGCAACTGGATCGAACGCGCCGACGGCACGATCCACGAGATGACCGGCACCGATACCGCCCCGATCCGTCCCGGCGATGTCTGGGTACTGGAAACCCCCGGCGGCGGCGGTTACGGCGAGGCGCGGGAAGCGGAACAACCCGAGGCGGCGGAATAGGAGGATCGATGATGTCGGATACACCCAAGGCCGGCGCGGCCGGGAAAATCGTCTCATCCGCCCATCTGGCCGACGGCGGCGCACCGTCGCTCAGCGAGTTCGAATACGGGCTGTACATCTCCGACAACGCATTCGAGCGCTGGATCGTACGCTGCATGTCGGGGGCGGGGTACCCGGATTTCAGTCCGCTGGAGGTTATGGTCGTCCACACGGTAAATCACCGGGCCCGTGACAAGCGGCTGGCCGACATCTGTTTCGTGCTTAATGTCGAGGATACGCATCTGGTCAATTATGCGCTGAAAAAGCTGGTCAAGGCCGGGCTGGTCGAAGCGGAAAAGCGCGGCAAGGAGACAGTCTATCGAACCACGGATCAAGGCGCCGAGGCCTGCGCGCGTTATCGTACGGTGCGCGAATTGTGCCTGGTGGAATCCGTCAAGGCGCTGGGCAATTTCGACGAGGCCGAAATCGCCGCCGTCGCCCGCTTCCTGCGCACGCTGTCGGGCCTCTACGACCAGGCCGCCCGCGCCGCCACCAGCCTTTAGCCGTCCCGGCCTGCCACGGTGCGCTCCATGTGCCGCCTGGCCAGATCAAGCGCCAGACAACCCCTGCCGCAACCGGAACCGCCCCCGGGCAGGCGAAGAAGAATCCGTAAATCCGGTTTAGCTGGTGATCAGTTCCCTCAGGAATCCGGCCTCGCTTTCCAACTCTTCCAGCCGGTTCTTCACCACGTCGCCGATACTGATCAGCCCGATCATGCGGCCCTCCGACACCACCGGCAGGTGGCGGACCCGCTGGTCCGTCATCATGACCATGCATTTCTGCACCGTGTCGTCGGGCGCGCAGGTCAGGACCTCGCGGGTCATCAGGCCGCTTGCAGGCTTGTCCACCAGGCCGGTCCGCTTGGTCGGATCCGCCAGGGCCGAAACGATATCGCGTTCCGACAGGATGCCCAGTACGTTGCTGCCATCGTCGCTGACCACCAGCGCGCCGATACGCGCCCTTTTCAGGATTTTGGTGGCTTCGCCGATCGGCGTTTCCGGCGTGATTGTTACGACCTTGGCACCCTTGGTTCTCAGGATCGTTTCGACATTCATTGCCTGATACTCCCAAAGCAGTGGGATTCACGGAAGAGGTTAGACTGAGTGGTATCTTACCACAGATATGCACCGATTTCGACGAATTACGGTTAGCGCCGGCCGAGGACTGCCGAAGCGTGACGGATGCCCGGCCCGGCCCACCAGCCCAGGCAATCTTCTGACGTCCGGCGGCGACGGCAAAAAAAATGTGCCCAGCCGGATTTTTCGACTTGCAAATTAGGCGGACTCGATCAATGTGATCGGCGCTCCGCAGCGGACAGGCTGGTCCCCCAGTAGCCCGCGAGGGAGGCGGTGTCGGGCAATATGAGAACGGGCGGATTTCGTCCCCGAAAAGCCCGATTCTGCGGTTTTGGGCTAACATTTTACACGCCTTACGAGGGCGTGGAAGGGGACTGACAATGACCCGCGCCGTCAACAGGGATGACAGGGCGTCATCCAGCGAATTTTCCACCGCAGACCGTCAAACCGCGAATGTCCGGAAGGCCCGCCCGCCAGCCAACCGCACGCTTGGTCCGGTATCCGATCTCGAACGGCATCTGCCCTCGGACTGGTGGCGGACGCTTTTCAATGCGGTCTATCTGCAGACCGACGGGGACGTGGTCGAGAACGACGAAAATACCGACGCCGATGTGGATCTGATCATTCGCGCCGCCGGCATCGAACCGAACGACCGTATCCTCGATTTGTGCTGCGGTCAGGGCCGGCATGTGATGGGGTTGGCCCGCAGGAAATTCCGGCATGTCGCGGGTATCGACCGATCGCGCTACCTGATCCGCCTTGCCCGCCGGCGCGCCCGCGAGACCAGCATCGAGGCCAGCTTCCATGAGGGCGACGCGAGGAAATTCCGGGTGTCGCCGCACAGTTTTCACTGCGTCACCATCATGGGCAACTCCTTCGGCTATTTCGACCGCGAGGAAGACGATATCGCGGTCCTGGAGGCGGTGAAGCGGGCGCTGATCTCCGGCGGCACGCTGGTGATGGACCTCGCCGACGGCGACTGGCTGGCCGGCAATTTCGAGAAGCGCTCCTGGGAGTGGGTGGACCAGAACCACTTCGTATGCCGCGAACGCAGCCTGGCGCAGGACGGCGTGCGGCTGATCAGCCGCGAGGTCGTGGTTCACGCTGAAAAGGGCGTGATCGCCGACCAGTTCTACGCGGAACGGCTTTATTCGCACGAACGCATCGAACGGCTCCTGGCTTCGGTCGGATTTTCGGAGATCCGGTTCCATGAGCGCCCCGAAACCCGGTCGGACCGCAACCAGGATCTGGGCATGATGGCGCACAGGTTCTTCCTGACCGCACGCGCCCCCCGTCTCTCCAAGGTGTCCAGCCGGCGTGACGGCGCCATTATCTACCCCGACATCGCCGTCCTGCTCGGCGACCCGCGCCTGCCCGACGAGATCAAGCTGGGCGGCCGGTTCAATGACGAGGACATGGTCACCGTCCAGAAGCTGAAGGACGCCCTGTCCGAGCTGGAAGGCTATAATTTCCGTTATCTCGACAACCATGCCTCCATGCTGTCGGAACTTCGTGCCGACCCGCCGGCCTTCGTCCTGAATTTCTGCGACGAAGGCTTCAGTAACGACGCCTTTCGCGAGCTGCATGTTCCCGCCTATCTGGAACTGCTGGGCATTCCCTATAGCGGCGCCGGCCCGGCGACGCTCGGGCTCTGCTATGACAAGGCCCTGGTTCGCGCCGTGGCTGCGTCGACCGAAGTACCGACGCCGCTCGAAACCTACGCCGCGGTGGACGACCAGGGTGCGACCTTGCCGTCCGTGTTTCCGGCGCTGATCAAGCCGGCGCAGGGCGACAGTTCCCTCGGCATCACGAAAGACGCCGTGGTCCGCACCCCGGCCGAAGCCATGGCCTATCTGAACTGGCTGCGCGAATGCGTGCCGGGCAGGCCGGTCCTGATCCAGGAGTTCCTGTCCGGCCCGGAATACACTGTCGGCCTGGTGGGCAATCCCGGGATCGGCCTGACCGCGCTGCCCATCCTGGAAGTCGACTACAGCAAGCTGCCGAAAGAATGCGCCCCGATCCTGAGCTACGAATCGAAATGGGATCCCTCTTCGCCCTACTGGACCGATATCGGGTACCGCGAGGCGGAGATCGACGAGGACATTCGACGCCGGCTGATCGATTACTCAACCATCCTGTTCGAAAGGCTCGGCTGCCGCGACTATGCCCGTTTCGATTTCCGCGCCGACGCGGATGGCATGGTCAAATTGCTCGAGGTAAACCCCAATCCCGGCTGGTGCTGGGACGGCAAGGTCAACCTCATGGCGGGTTTTGGCGGCATTCGATATGCGGAACTGCTGCGCATGATCGTCGATGCCGCCCAGGCCCGTACCGTGGCGACGGCAATGGCGTCGCGGGCCGCATGAACGGCCCGGGGGCGGCCTTATCAATTCGGGTATAGTCTTTTCGCGGCCGGAACCGTATACAGACCCAACCAATTGTTGTTAAGGTTCCAGGCATGAAGGTTGAATGGCTGACGGCGCGGAAGGTTCCGATTCCCAATTCGCTGGCAACGGCGTTGGGGGTCTTGCTGGACGATCGGATGACGACCTCGGCAGCGGTGCTGGAGCAGCATGGCAAGGGCGAGGGCCCGTTCTCTGCCATCCCCCCCGATATCGTCTGCTTTCCCGAAAGCAATGAGGAAGTATCGGCCATCGTGAAGCTGTGCGCCGAGCATAAGGTGCCGGTCATTCCCTTCGGCACCGGCACTTCGCTGGAGGGACATGTACTGGCGCTCAAGGGCGGCGTCAGCGTCGACGTCAGCCGGATGAACGATGTGCTGGAGGTCAACGCCGCGGATCTGGATTGCCGCGTCCAGGCCGGCGTTACCCGCAAGCAGCTGAACGCCTATATCAGGGACCAGGGGCTGTTCTTCCCCATCGACCCCGGCGCCGACGCCTCGCTCGGCGGCATGACGGCGACGCGGGCATCGGGCACCAATGCGGTGCGCTACGGCACCATGCGCGAGAGCGTGCTGGGCTTGACGGTGGTCATGCCGGACGGGCGGATCGTCCACACCGGCGGGCGGGCACGCAAATCGGCGGCGGGATACGATCTCACGCGTCTCTTCGTGGGCTCCGAGGGCACGCTCGGCGTGATCACGGAAATCCAGCTCAAGCTCTACGGCATCCCGGAATCGATTACCGCCGCGGTCTGCCAGTTCGACAGCCTGGCCGGCGCCATAGCGACGGTCATCCAGACCATCCAGATGGGGGTGCCGGTGGCCCGCATGGAACTGCTGGACGAGCTGCAGATGAAGGCCTGCATTGCCTACTCGAAGCTGGACGGCTACGACGAAAGGCCGACCCTGTTCTTCGAATTCCACGGCAGCGAGAATTACACCGCGGAACAGGCCGAGACCGTCGGCGAGATTTCGGCTGAAAACGGCGGCAGCGACTTCAAATGGGCACGGCGCCCCGAGGATCGGAACGCACTGTGGCAGGCCCGGCATGATTCCTACTATGCGGCGCTGGCGCTGGCGCCCGGCCGGCGCGGCATCGCGACCGATGTCTGCGTGCCGATATCGAAATTGGCCGAATGCATCCTGGAAACCCGCAAGGATATCGACGAGAGCGGCATGATTGCGCCGATCCTGGGCCATGTCGGCGACGGCAATTTCCATGTGCAGTTCATGGTCGACCCGAACGACCAGGGACAGCTGGACAAGGCTGAGGAAATCAACGAGCGCATGGTGCATCGCGCGATAGCACTGGGCGGCACCTGCACCGGTGAACATGGCGTCGGCGTCGGCAAGATGGATTTCCTGGTCGCCGAACAGGGCGACGCGATCAGCGTGATGCGGACGCTCAAGCTGGCGATCGACCCCGACAACATCATGAATCCCGGCAAAATCCTGCGCGTTTGACCCGAATCATTTTGCGGCGCCCGGGCGGCGGGTAGAGTCGCCGTCATGGAAACCGCGAGCAAGCCGCAGGGGGTTTACACCGGCCCGGCGCCGTCCGACCTGCTGGAATGCCGCTGGCACGCCATGCCGGTGGTCGAGGCGTTCAGCCGGCTGGGTGCAAGCCGGGATGGCCTGGACGAGGACGAGGCAGTGGCGCGGCGCGCGGTGTTCGGCGAGAACAGCCTTCCCGCGGCGCGCAGGCCCGGGCTCGCGATCGTCTATCTGCGGCAGTTCAAGAGCCCGCTGATTTATCTGCTGCTGGCCGCGGCGGCGGTATCGCTGGCCATCGGGGAGTTGACCGACGCCGCCTTCATCTTCGTCGTGCTTCAGGTCAACGCGATCATCGGCGCTGCACAGGAGTGGAAGGCCGCTTCCAGCGCCGCAGCGCTGGATACTCTGGTGCAGAAGCTTGCAGTCGTCAGGCGAAACGGCGTGCGCAGGCAAATCGATGCCGTGGACCTGGTGCCGGGTGATCTGGTCGAACTCGGGGCCGGTGCGCTTGTTCCGGCCGATATCAGGCTGGCTTCCCAACGGGATTTGCAGGTCGATGAATCGTTGCTGACCGGCGAATCCCTGCCGGTCGAAAAGGATGCTGACGCGCGCCTCGCCGCCGACGCCGTGCTTGGTGACCGCCGGACGCTGCTTCATGCGGGTACCGTGGTCCTGGCGGGGCGGGCGACCGGCCTGGTGGCGCGGACCGGCCTGCATACCGAGATCGGCCGCATTGCTCAGGCGCTGGCCGCCGTCGAACAGCCACGGCCACCACTGCTGGAGCGCCTCGACCGATTCTCCCGGCGCGTCGGTTACGCCATGGTCGGGGTGATCCTGCTGCTGGGCACCATCCAGCTGATGCAGGGCTTGGAACTGGTGCAGGTATTCTTCGTCGCGGTGGCGCTGGCGGTGGCGGCCATTCCGGAAGGCATGCCGGTCGCCATCACCGTGGCGCTGGCCATCGGAACCGGGCGCATGGCGCGCCGCAATGTCATCGTGCGCGCCCTGCCCGCGGTCGAGGGGCTGGGCGCCTGCACCATGGTGGCCAGCGACAAGACCGGCACCCTGACCGTGAATCAGCTTACCGCGCGCCTGCTGTGGCTGCCGTCGCAGGGGGTGCTGGAAGTCAGCGGCGAAGGCTACCGGCCGATCGGCGATATAACGCACAACGGAACTCCGCCGGACGCCGCCACGCTGCAGGTGGCAAGGGAGCTCGGGCAATCGGGGGCCCTGTGCAACGAGGCCAGCCTGCAGCTTTCCGGCAATGGCGGCGTCCGGCATTTCGGCGACACCGTGGACGTCGCCTTCCTGGCGCTGGCGGGGAAAATGGGCATCGACGCCGCCGCGCTCGGCGAGCGCTTTCCCGAAGCCTTCGCCATCCCCTACGAGCCGCGCCGCCGCTTCGCCGCCAGCTTCAATCGCGACGGTGCGGCGATCGTGGCCCATGTGAAGGGCGCCGCGGAAACCATCCTGCCGATGTGTTCGGGCGTCGACCGCCAGGCGGTGCTCAGCGAGGCCGAGCGCATGGCTGAGGGCGGCTATCGCGTGCTGGCGGTGGCGCGCGGGGGCGTCGACGCCGCCTCGCCGGATGAGGCGGCCGGCGCGCTGCACGACCTCCGATTACTTGGCCTGGTCGGGTTGATCGATCCGCTGCGCCCGGAGGCCGCCGCCGCCGTGAAATCCTGCCGGGATGCCGGTGTGGGCGTGGTCATGGTGACCGGCGACCACCCCGCGACCGCGCTGGCCATTGCGCGCGACCTGGGGATCGCCGAGGAGCCGGGCGAGGTCGTGACCGGCGCGCAAATCCAGGAACTGTCTGACGACCCGGCCGGCCTGGCGCAACTGGCGGCCCATGCGCGGGTGTTCGCCCGGGTCGAGCCGATCCAGAAGCTGCTGCTGGTCCAGACCCTGCAGCGCATCGGCCATTTCGTGGCGGTGACCGGCGACGGGGTCAATGACGCGCCGGCGCTGGGCGCCGCCAATATCGGCGTTTCCATGGGCAAGGACGGGACCGACGTGGCCCGCAACGCCTCCGACCTGATCCTCACCGACGACAATTTCGCCTCCATCGCGGGCGGCATCGAAGAGGGCCGCATCGCCTACGACAATGTGCGCAAGGTGATCTACCTGCTGGTCACCACCGGGGTCGGGGAGCTGGTCCTGTTCGGGCTCGCCATCGCCTTCGGCCTGCCCCTGCCGATTTTCGCGGTGCAGCTTTTATGGCTGAACCTCGTGACCAACGGTATCCAGGACGTGGCGCTGGCCTTCGAGAAGGGCGAGCCCGGCGTGCTGCGGCGCAAGCCTCGCCCGCCGGTCCAGCCGCTGTTCGACCGGCGCATGGTGGAACAGGTCATGCTGATGGGCGCCTGGATGGGGGCGGCTGCTTTCGCGGCCTTCTGGTATTTCCTGGAAAGCGGCATGGCGGAAGAAGAAGCTAGAAACCTCGTCCTGCTGCTGATGGTGCTGTTCGAGAATGTCCAAGCATTTAATGCCCGGTCCGAACGGCGCTCCGCCTTCCGCATGCCGTTCCGTGCGAATCCTTTCCTGATTCTCGCCGTGATCGGCGCCCAGGGAATCCATATCGGCGCGATGTATACGCCCGGCCTCGCCGGGATCCTCGATCTGCAGCCGATCGGGCCGGCGACCTGGGTGGCGGTCGCGGCGTTTGCGCTGACGCTGCTTGGCGTTGCCGAAATCTACAAGTCGCTGCGGCCGGTCGTCGATGACGTGGCGGCGCCCGTAACGTCATCCTCGATGAGATCGCGATAGGCATGCCACGAGGCGTGCCCGATCAGCGGCAGGCAGAACGTCAGTCCCGCGAACAGCGTAGCCACCCCGAAAGTCGTAAATCCGGCGATCAGGGCCGCCCACAGCGCCATGGCCTGGGGGTTCTTGTTTACCGCCCTGAACGAGGCCGCAACGGCCACGGGCACGCCGACATTGCGGTCCAGCAGCATCGGCAGCGAGATAGCGCTTATTGCGAAAACCGCGGCCGCCAGAATCGCCCCCACCAATGTTCCGGCCACGACGAAAGGCAGGCTTTCAGGCGCGAAGAACACGGATTCGATGAAATTGGCCCTGGGGATGATCCTGTCGCCGAAGAACAGGGCGAATATCAGCAGCGCTATGCGAATCCAGGCCAGCATGAACAGCATCAGGACCAGCCCCATCGCCGAAACCGTCCCGGCGTGGGACAGGAAGGAGCGCAGCGCAGCGCCGAGCGTAACCGGCAGCCCCAATTCCAGCCGCCGGCTGACGTCGTACAGGCCGATCGCCGCGACCGGCCCGATCAGGGTGAACCCAGCCGCCAGAGGCAGAATCAGATAGAACATATCGATGGCATAGAGGCCGTATATGATGACATAGCCGGCGACGCTGAACAGGAAGCCATAGGAAAGGCTCACCAGCGGCGCCTTGGTGAAATCGCGCCATCCGGCGGCCAACCAGATCCAGGGGCGGTCCATTTCCACCGCCCGGATGGCCGGCGCCAGTTGTGCGAGCTTCTGATCGCTCCTGCTCGTGGTCATTCGGCAAACTCCCCCTTCGCCTGTTTTTTTCCGGCTGGCCCAAACCGTTCGGATTTTCCCCATCAACCATGGCGAAGCCGGATAACGGCGTCAGGCAGGCTCGGGGCCGTCATCCTCCCGCTTCGTGCCGTCCAGCAACCGTGCGTCGCGGTCCCGGTCGTCGGCATCCCGCAGCTTCTCGGCCTTGGTCCGGCCGTGGCGCACGCGGTTCCCCTCCGCCTCCGCCTTGACGCGCTCTTTACTGCGGGCCTTCCGATATCGATTAAGGTTGACGATTTCCGCCATTTCTTCATTTCCTCTATCCGGCCACAATGTCATATTTGGTAGCGGCGCGGCAATTTCATAGCTTAAGACTTACAGCGTAATCCGCAAGCCTGAATGATGGCTGCCCGCGCCGGTTAGAGGGACCGTCTCTTGAAGAGATTTTTCACTGTTCTGCTTCTGTTGTGTGTCCTGGCGCTGGTGGCGCTGGTTGTCGCGCCGTCCTTTATCGACTGGAACGCCTATCGCGGCGATCTGGCGGCCCTGTTGAGCCGCTCCACCGGCCGGCAGGTATCGATCGATGGCAGCCTGGAGATGGCGATTTTACCGTCGCCCCACCTGAACGCACGCGACGTTCGGGTCGCCAATATCGAAGGCGCCTCGGCGGTTGATTTGATGCGGGTCGGCGAGATTCGCATGCAGATCGCCGTTGGTCCGCTGTTTGGCGGACGGATCGCCGTCAGTTCGCTGCTGCTTGTGGAACCCGTCATAAATCTGGAAACCATGCCCGACGGCCGGGCCAATTGGGATGTCGCCGCGGGCACGGGCCAACCGCCGTCCGACGCCCGGGACGGTCCGGCGGGCAAGCCCTCGCTGCCGCTTCAGTTTTCCTTCGAACGGGTCGCCATCGCCAACGGCGCCCTTTCATGGCGCGGCGGCGATGGCCGCACCCATCGGCTGGAGCGTCTGAATACCGAAATCGCCATGGCCGACCTTGCGGGCCCGGTCCGGCTCGAGGCCAGTACGAATTACCAGGACCGCCCACTCTCGATCAGTCTTTTCCTCGGTCAGCGGGCCGCCGGCAAACCCTTGCCGGTCAATGCGCGGGTCTCGCTGGCAGACGGCGCCGGCGAGATTTCGCTGTCCGGCGACGCGGACGCCCAGCTGCAATCGATCGATGGGCAAATCAGTGTTTCCGGACCGGACGCCGCCGCCTTCGCCATGGCGCTCGCCGGCAGGCCCGTCGCCGGATTGCCGTCCCGGGCGTTCGCCCTGGAATCGCCGGTCAGCGCCACGGCGGACATGATTGAGGCCGGCGACGTTTCCATTCGCCTCGGCACGCTGAACGCGACCGGCCGGGCCAGTCTGGGCCTGGGCGACATTCCGGTCCTGAAAGCCAGTCTGGATATTGCCTCCGCCGATATCGACGAGATGCTGACGGAGGCGGAGGCCGTCGCGGCCCCGCCGGAGCAGAACGGCGGCCCGCCGAACGCCGGCGGGATCCCGGAAGGGTTCGATGCCCGGATAGACATCAGGGCCGGATTATTGCGCTGGAAAGGCGGTATCGTGCGCGATGCCGGGCTGGCCGCAAAGCTGGAGGCCGGCATCCTGACGATCGAACGTGCGGGCATGCAGCTGCCCGGCGGCACGACCGTGACCCTGTCGGGCAGAGCCGTCAATGCGGAGGGCGGGGCCCGGCTGGATGGCGACTTCGCCGCGATCTCGGACAATTTTCGTGCGGCGCTGACCTGGGGCGGCGTGGACGAGGCGATCCTGCCGCCCGACCGCCTGCGCGCCTTCTCCTATACCAGCCGCGTCGCCATTCTTCCCGCCTCGATCAACCTGACGGACATCAAGGCGCGGTTCGACGCGACCCGGGCCTCCGGCGCCGCTGTTATCGCGCGGCGCGAACGCCTGTCCTTCGGCGTGAACCTGGAGTTCGACCGGATCGGCCTCGATGCCTATCTGGGCGGTCTGGAGGACGCGAAGCAGGACAGGGCCGATGCCGGCAAGGCTGCGGACTCTAGCCAAACCGGACTGGACGCGTTCGATGCGAATTTCGACTTGTCGGTCGGCAATCTTTCCTGGCGCGACAAGACGATGTCCCGACTGCACGTCGATGCCCAACTGTTCAATGGCGAGTTGACCCTGCGGAAAATGGCGGTGGGCGATCTCGGCGGCGCCGCGCTGGAAATGTCCGGCAAGATTACCGGCCTGGCCGGCGAGCCCCGGGCTGATCTCGACATGACGCTCGATGGCCGGGATTCGGGAAGTTTCGCCGCCTTCATCGGGATGAAGAACACGGCCCTTGCGTCGCGGGTTGGCCGGTTCCGGGTAACCGGGCGCGCGACGGGAACCCGGGACAAGGCCAGGATCGACGCGGTTCTGGACGCGATCGGGGGCAAGGTCACGGCCCTGGGGGACATTGCCGGACTGGATGGCGAGTTCGCCGGCGACCTTGCGATGTCGGTCAGCCATGCCGATGGCGATCGGCTGCTGACACTGGTTATGCCGGACCGGCGCATCGGCGGGGTCGGCCCGCTCGAGGGGCGGTTTCGCATGTCGGGCGATGCCAAGGCGCTGACTTTCGCCGATATTTCGGGCAAGCTCGGCAGTACGGCTTATTCGGGCTCGATCGAGGTCGGCCTGTCTGGCGCCCGGCCCGATATTCTTGCCGATCTCGCCACAGGGGCGCTTCCGCTGGACCGGCTGTTTCCGGCAGGGCCGGACGCGGCCGTCGGCGCGCCCCAGGTGCGCGGCAACGCCCGCTGGTCGCGAGAGTCCATCGACGTCACCGGGTTGAAGGATTTCGACCTGCGGCTTTCGCTTCGGTCGGAGGCCGTGATCCGGCGCAAGATGCGCATCGACGAAGTCCGGCTGCAGGCAAACGTGAAAGACGGGGTCGCCACCGTCGAGAATTTCACCGGCCGGCTGTTCGGCGGCAGCGTGGCGGCGACGGGCAGGCTTGCCGCCGCCGAGGGGGCGTCGGCCCTGAATGTCGCCGTCGCCGCGCGCGATATTTCGTCCAGGGCGGCGCTTGAGGCGGCAAGCGGGTTCGCGCGATTCGAAGGCCCGGTGTCGCTGGACCTTTCCGTTACCGCTACGGGCCGTAATGAATTCGAACTGGTTTCTTCGCTGGCCGGCAATGGCAATCTCGCGGGCAATGTAGAGGCGCGTTTGAAAGAGGATGAGCGCACCAAGGCGGGCGTCGGCGCCTTGCTGGGCGCCGTGCTGGGCGACAAGGTCCGGGAACTTGGCGCGGCGGGCGATGCGATGGGCCTGCTGATTCGCGCCTTCGCTGTGGACCCGGCGACCCTGAGCGGAGATTTCGTCATCCGTCGCGGCGTCGCGCGGACCGACAACCTGCGGCTCGACGGCACGGGTGCGAGGGCCCTTACCGTCGGTTCGGCCGATCTTGCGAACTGGACGATCGACAGTAACACCGCCATGCACCGCACCCAGGACAAGGCTGCGCCCTATATTACGCTGGGGTTGAAGGGACCGCTGGATTCGCCGAACGTCAGGACCGGGGGAGCCTGGCTGAAGCGGCCATCATCACCGCCCCCGCAGCAACCCGAGGCCGTGCCGCAACCGGCCGGCCCGCCGGAACCGGCGCCGGACAAGCCGCCGAAACCGGAAGATTTCATCCTGGATATATTGAAATCCATTCAGTAGGGCTTCTCACACTTGCGTGGATAAGGCTCTAGCTTCGGTTGGCCGCTTTCATCGTCTCGGCAAGCACGAAAAGCCGGATCGCGCTGGACAGATTGCCCTTGCGGCTGCGGTCGATCTCGGTGATCAGCCGATTGGCGCTCACGCCCCTGGCCCGGGCAATGCCCAGAAGTGCCCGCCAGAATGCGTTTTCGACCGATATGCTGGTCCGGTGGCCGGCGATGACGACCGACCGTTTTTGAATGTCTCCGGCGTCCGGCGACAGCAGCGCCGCCTCCGGCGAATTCATGTCGTCTTCTTTGTCCGGTTTCATTCGTTCCACTGCTTTCCGCGGGGTGACCCGCAGCCATTGAAAACCGCAAAAAGTACCCGTGTCGGCACCCGATTTAAACGTAGTATTAATGAAAATACCTTATCGTGCCGCAGTCGAAATGGATTATTTCGCCGTCAGGACGGAGATTCCGGTGGAAGGAGTCGCCGCAATAACAGGCGATGGGATCGAGGGAATTCATATGGCTAGCGTGGCGACACTCTCGGATACGACTATTGTCGGGGAGAACGAAGAACAACTGGTGACGATGATCGTCGACAACCAGCTTTTTGGCATCCCGATTCTTCAGGTGCAGGATATCGTCGAGGCGTCGAAGATTACGCCGGTTCCGCTGGCGCCGTCGGCGATCGCCGGCGTGCTGAACCTTCGCGGACGTATCGTCACCGTCATCGATCTGCGCAAACTTCTGGGCAATACCGACGAGGTTCCCTGGGATAGCCAGATGGGCGTTACCGTCGAATACAAGGGCGACCTTTATACTTTGCTGGTCGACGCGATCGGCGACGTGCGGACCTTGCCCAAGCGCGATTTCGACAGCGCACCCTCGACGATGGAAGACAAGGTCCGGCAGATTTGCTCGGGCATTTTTCGGCTGCGCGGCAATTTGCTGGTGGTTCTGGATGTTTCGCGCATCCTGCTGCCAGAAGCCATCGAGGCGACGCCGATGCTGACCGTCGAAGACCGGCGCGCGCGCAAGGACGCCGCCCAGGCCGCGAGCGACGAGACAAAGTCCGAAAAGGGCCGTCAGCTTTCGGCGCTGATGACCGACCTGAATGCCTATGAAAGCGACTTCGACAGCGGGCTGGATTCGCTGTCCGGCGACAGCGACGACATCAAGGCCAGGAAGAAGGCCAACCGCGACCGCCGGCCGGTGAGCGAGCGCTGGCAGGAAGTGCTTACCGAGAAGGCGCGCCGGGAAGGCACCACGGTATTTCGCATGAAAGAGCCCGGTGAGGAAACCCTCGAGGAGGCCCGCGAAGCGGCGGAAAAAGAGCAGGACGCGTGGGAGGCCGAATGGCAGGCCCGGCAATCCGGCGCCTATCAGCCCCGTTTCCCCGAGCCGGAAGCCCCGGTCGAGGATCTGCCGGGCTACGATCGGCCCGTGACCGACGAACCGGCCCCCTTCGCCGGCGAACCGGCCCCGGTGACTGAGGAACCGGCTCCGGCGAAGGAAGAGCCCATGGGCTTCGACGCGCCGACGGCGCCCGAACCGGCACCTGCCGAGACCGATCCGGCGTCCACCGCGACCGAACCGACGACCGGCGACAGCGAGTCGCCGACCGGCGCCGGCGGCGTGGTGTCCGACTGGTGGAGCAAGATGCGCGGCAAGTCCGCTTCGGACGAAGACGCCGATCGCCCGGCCGAGGAAACCCCGGTTGAGCCTCTGGCGGCCGACGAGCCTGCCCCGGAACAGCCGGCGGCCGACGAACCTGATCCGGAGGATGGCGTGGCGAAAGCGGCGAAGACCTCCGCGAGCGCCGAAAAGAAGGCCACGAAGAGTTCTTCATCCAAGGCCAAGCCGGCAGCCAAATCGAAGAAGAAAAAATAACGGTCCCTTGTCCGGGATTCCCCGGGCCGCAGGACTGGCGACGCCCGGGGGCGGCCGAAAAGGCCGGCCCCGGTTTTTCTTGTGGATTGTTTCCTGTTCCCCGCAAAAACAATCGGGCCGCGAACCCGGTGTCCCGGTGTCGCGGCCCGACGTGGATATGCCCTTGCGGGCGAAACAATACCTTACGGCTCGAGGATGATCTCCACCCTGCGATTCCGCTGTTCAGCAGTTTCGTCCGGCGTAACCAGCGCCGGCTTCAATTCGCCGTTCGCCTCGGTGACCATTGCACGGACCGGCGTGTTGCCGGCTTCCAGAACCTTCGCAACGGCCTGTGCGCGCATCTCCGAAAGCTTCTGGTTATAGTCCACCGAACCGACGGTATCTGTGTTGCCCGAGATCTTGACGATCGGCGAGCCCAGCTTCTCGGCCGCGGCCTTGGCCTCGGCGATGACTCGCTCGTCTTCCGCGTCGATGTCGAACTTGTCGGTCTGGAAATACACGACGAAGCGGACCGACTGCGGTTTCGGCTTGGAAGCTACCGGCGCCGGCGCGGCCTCGATGCCGTCAAGGGCGGCATAGAAGTTGTCGCGGCAGCGGGTGATGTCTTCCGGTTGCCAGTTTTCTTCCTGCTCTTGCATCCAGCAATCGAAATAGACCTGCGCCTCTGCCGCCTTGCCCGGGTTGGCTTCGACGGCGCCGGCATCGAACGCGGCGATCAGCCTGGTCCGGGCATCCGACAGCTCGGCGACATGATCGCCGGGCAGCCTGCGAAAGGTGATCTCCTCGGGACCGACCCCGCCTTGCGTGCCGGCCTGGGTGGCGCGCGCCGCGAAAACGTCGGAGTCAAGGTAATCGCCTTCGGCGTATTCCGCTTCCGAAAGGCCGATATAACCATGATACAGGCTCTGGTTGAATTCAGATCCCGATGGTTGTATGAGCTGTGCACTATAGAGCTCCTGACCGGTACAGCCAGCGAGCACAAACAATCCGGTCACAGTGCCGGCAACAATAATAATTGATTTCATACTTCTTCCCCTGGTTATGCTGTCACTCCCCAATGGGCAGCATTCGGGGCTCTTTTAACATAAATTTTACTAAATTTCAACGGGTAGGCTCGGTCTTGAGAGCCGAAATTTTCCGGCCCCGGTCAAGAAGCAATAATCTATGGAAGTCGGGGCGCCTTATGGTCGGCGCCGGAAGGGCAAAATCGCGTTATTTGTTGCGGAACTTGTCCAGCGTCACCACCTTGCCGCTCTTATCTTCATTGCCGCCGCCGTTTTCGCGGTCGGCGGCCTGGTCGGCCGTAAGGCGCTCTTCCGCGGGCTGGGGCGGTTCAGCGGCCTCCCCGTCCGGGGTTTCTTCGGCATCGCCATCTTCATCGGCCTGGAACTGCAGGCGAAAATTGGCCGGCGGGTCCTGGAAAACCGTGATCGCGTCGAAGGGGACGGTCAGCCGCTGCCGGGCCCGGTTGAAGGACAGGCTTACGGAAAAACCGAGTTCGCCGACTTCCAGGTCCCAGTATGCGTTCTGCAGGATGACTGGCATTTCCGAAGGATATTCCCGGCGCAGGCTGGCCGGTATGTCGACCCCGGGATGGTCGGTGCGGAAGGTGATATGGAAGTAATGCTCGCCCTCCAGCCCCTCCCTGGCCACAAGGTCAAGCGCCTTGCGCATGACATCGCGCAGGGCTTCCTCGACGAGACGTTCATACTGCAGATAATCTTCGGGCATGGCTGACAGGGATACTCGCCGCATAAAGTTAAAAATCGGGCCCCGGACCTGAACCGGCCGGGTCCCTGAATTATTGGGGGGCTTCTGTTGCCCGGTGCCCCCCGAACCGCGCTTACCTATTCAATTAGGCAGCGAGCACCAAGTCGTTATCATTGGCACTTGTAAAAATGGCCCGGTAACGGCGGAACCATGCCGAGCAAAAACCATGTCTTTACCACGCGCGTCGATCCTGTTTCGCCCCCATGAGCGGGACCGTCTGCCGCATTCGCCGGTACTCGGCGCTCAACAGCCGGCCCCGTGAAACTGGTGGAGGCGCCGGGTACTGCCCCCGGGTCCGCTACGCTTATTCCACAAGGCGTTTATCGCCATAGTCGGCAGAGCCGACAGGACCAATATAGGGGTTCGGAGTCCGAATTGAAAGGCCGGGATGGCATTCCGGCGCGTCACGGATATGCCTCAATTCCGCACCCGTGTTGTCGAGGTGACCGGCGACAATACCGAACAGGGGCAATCGTGGGGGCGGGCATGCAGTCGACAGACAAGAGCCGGTTTCGACGCCGTGTCTTTATATCCAGCCGCCGCGCGGCCATATCCTGCGCTGGCCGCCGACAAAATAACGGCGGCGGTCTCTTTCGAGGCCGCCGCCGAGGGACGAAGGGGCGCAATGCCCCTCAGGCAGGAACCGGCATTCAGCAGGTCGCGCCGCCGGTAATATAGACGATGTGGTCCGGGTTTCCGTCCGGGTCGCCGGTCGCGCAACCGTCATAGTTCGGCATGCCGCCGGTCGCCAGCAGCACGCCGGCCATATGCGGCGAGGCCATCGAGGTGCCGGAGAGGTTCAGCGTGCCGCCGCCGACCAGCGTCGACAGGATGTTCACGCCGGGCGCGGCATAATCGACCGGCGGGTTGCCCCAGTTCGAGAAGGAGGCGAATCCGTCGCTGTGGTTCACCGCGGACACGGTGTAGACGTTCGCATGCTCGACACGCGCCGGCGAGGAGTTGCCGGCAAAAGCACCGTCGTTGCCCGCAGCGAGAGCGAACAGGAAGCCACGATCCGCGGCGCCGATGACCGCGGCGTCGAGCGACGCGGAGGCGCCGCCGCCCAGGCTCATATTGGCGACATCGCCGGGCAGGGCATTCGCCGCCACATAGTCGATACCGGCGATCACGCCGCTGACCGTGCCGGACCCGCTGCGGCTGAGAACCTTGACCGCGACTACGGTCGCGCCGGCGGCCACGCCGACGACGTCGATGTCGTTGTCCAGCGCCGCGATGGTGCCTGCGACATGGGTGCCGTGTCCGTTCCCGTCATTGGCGTTCTTCGGCCCTCTGGCGAAAGTCACCGAGCGTCCAACATCGACGATGAGGTCGGGATGGTCGAGGTCGATGCCGGTGTCGATCACCCAGGCGGTCAGCCCGGTGCCGTCGACCGGACCGCCGACCCGCAGGATGCCCAACGGCGTGACCTGCGGCGAGGCGGCGGTTATGACGGCCTGTCCCGGGGCCGCGCCGGCGCGGCCGATCGCCCGGACGACATCGTCGGCCTCGTAATAGGCGATTTCGGGATTCCGCGCGGCCAGGCGCGCGGCTGCGGCGGCCGGCATTGTCGCCGAAAAGCCCTGCAGGGCCGTCGTATAGACATGCCGAACGGATCCGCCGCCGGCGGCGGCCAGCGCGTTGGCCCGCCCGGGCGCGTTGACCGCGTTGACCGACCGGTCGAAAACGAAGATATAGCTGTCCTGCAAATCGGCCATGACATCGGCGGGGATGTCGCCGGCCGGCCTGCCCCGGCCGCCCGGTTCGGCATGCGCCGCTCCGGCGGCCAGCAGCAGGACCGCGCCCGCCGCCAGTAGCGATTGTTTCAGTCGGTGAAGTTCAAGCATTAAAGCCTCCATTAACCACCAATATAAAAGATTGCATACTAACGCAGAAACACAACGTATGATAAGTATGATGGACGGCAAAATATTAATCAATCATTAACGGTCGAAAAAAAATCCAAACGCTATCGGGAAAATTGAATCTGATTTGAGACATATCCCCGGCAGCGCCATTCCGAGCCGGCTTGTCCTTTCCGTCAGTTTCGATTCGACGGCCTGGCGGCGGCGTTTTTTTGGCCGTGAAATGTCGCACGACTGCAAACCCGCTTGGGTCGGCTGCGCATGCGGCCTATAAACGGGAGAGACTCATCAACAGGGAAAACCGATGCCGCTAACACCCGAACAACAAGCCGAGATCGAACAGCACCGCGCCGCCAGCAGCCAGACCCGCCGCGCCACCGTGCCGGCGCTTGAGGAAATCCTTTACGAGCCGATCCCTGTGCTCGACCACGGCTTCGTGCGGGTCATCGACTATATGGGCGACGATGCGGCGATCGTGCAGGCCGCAAGGGTCTCCTACGGTAAGGGCACCAAGAAAATCACGAACGACCGCGGGTTGATTCGTTACCTGATGCGGCATCGTCACACCACGCCCTTCGAGATGTGCGAGATCAAGTTCCATGTGAAGCTGCCGGTCTTCGTGGCGCGCCAGTGGATCCGCCACCGCACCGCCAACGTCAACGAATATTCCGCGCGCTATTCGATCCTCGACCGCGAGTTCTATATCCCGGCGCCAGAACAGCTTGCCGCGCAGTCGGTGGCCAACCGCCAGGGCCGTGGCGACGTGTTGCAGGGCGAGGAAGCCGTGCGCGTGCTGGCGCTGCTGCGCGACGACGCGGCCCAGTGCTACGACCATTACGAGGAAATGCTGAACGAGGACGCCGACGGCAACCCGCGCGACCCGGAACGCCAGGGTCTGGCCCGCGAACTGGCCCGCATGAACCTGCCGCTGAACATCTATACCCAGTGGTACTGGAAAGTGGATTTGCACAATCTGCTGCATTTCCTGTCGCTGCGCGCCGACCCCCATGCCCAGTACGAAATCCGCGTCTATGCCGAAGCCATGCTGGAGATGACGCGCCGCTGGCTGCCGATCGCCTGCGAGGCCTTCGAGGATTACGCGGTGGGCGGCGCACATCTGTCGCGCAACGGCATTGAAATCGTCCGCCGCATGCTGGCCGGCGAGGATGTGGCGCAGGCAGACAGCGGGTTGAGCAAGCGCGAATGGATCGAACTGATGGAGCTGCTGGGCCGCAGCTGATGGCTTACGGACGGCTGGCGGCGATCCTGGGGCTGTTCGCCCTGCTGTGGGGCTGCGCGCCCTGGCGACTCGGGGTGCCGCCTGACCGCGTCCCGGAAGCCCCGCCGCCGGCCGAGGCGGAAGCGCCGGAAGGCGAACCGCTGCGGCTCGCCCATGCCGGCATCGGCCCCGTCGACCGGGTGCTCATCGACAAGGGCGACCGCCGGCTCTATCTCCTGCGGGGCGGCGAAATCCTGGCCTGGGCGCCGGTAAGCCTGGGCCGCGAACCCGACGGGGCGAAGAAAATGCAGGGCGATGCCCGCACGCCGGAGGGCGACTATGTGCTGGACTGGCGCAATCCGGCCAGCCGGTTTTACCGGTCGATCCATATCTCCTACCCCAACGAGGCCGATCTTTCGCGGGCTTTCACGCTAGGCGTCAGTCCGGGCAGCGGCATCTTCATCCACGGCACGCCCGACCCGGTGCTGCTGGGCCGCGACTGGACCACCGGCTGCATCGCCGTTTCCAACCGCGACATGGATTTGATCTGGACGCTGGTGCCGGACGGCACGCCGATCACGATCCGGCCGTGACAGGCGCCATGATCGCGCCGTAAACCGCTTCTAAAGATATGAGCCGGATAATATCGCTGCGTGAAAACCGTGGATTGCTTTGCGATGGCGATGCGCCGGAACATTTCGGGTTTGTTTGTACTGGCGGCGCTGGCCCTGACGCCGCCCGCCCTTGCGCACGAAACCGACCAGGCCGACCGGGTGCTGGTCGACAAGAGCGAGCGCCAGCTTCACCTGATGCGCGACGGCGAGGTCTGGAAGAGCTATGCGGTTGGCCTCGGCTTTGCGCCGGATGGCCACAAGCAGCGCGAAGGCGATGGCCGAACGCCGGAGGGCGACTACATCCTCGACTGGCGCAATCCCGAGAGCAGCTTCTATCTGTCGATCCATATTTCCTATCCGGATGACGGCGACGAGGCCCGCGCCGGCGCGCGCGGCGTGTCGCCCGGCGGCGCCATCTTCATCCACGGCAATCACGGATATCCAGGCCGCAAGCGGGACTGGACGCTGGGCTGCATCGCGGTGACCGACCGGGCGATGGACGAAATTTGGGCCGCCGTCCCCAACGGTACGCCGATCACGATAAGGCCGTAACCTCTTCCCCGGCGGCGAATATCGCGATCGCAGGGCGCATCGACGAACAGACGCGGATCGTGCTGATGCCGAACCGCGATGATGGCGCATCGCCCGGCGACTGGGTGCTCTACAACGCCCCCGACGCATACCCGCCGGCCGGCGAGGCCGCGGACATGCCGGCCGACATCTAGCGGCCCAGCGCCTTCGCGTGGTGGGCGATGTGGTCGCCGACGAAGCTGGCGATGAAATAATAGCTGTGGTCGTAGCCGTCCTGCAGGCGCAGGGTCAGGGGCTGGCCGGCGGCCTCGCAGGCCTCGCGCAGCAATTCGGGTTTGAGCTGCTCTTCCACGAAGCCGTCCGCTACGCCCTGGTCGACCAGGATGTCCGGTGCCCGCGCGCCCTCTCGGATCAGCTCGCAGGCGTCGTACTGCCGCCAGTTCGCCCGGTCCGCACCGAGATAACCGGAGAACGCCTTCTCGCCCCACGGCGCCCGCGTCGGCGCCACGATCGGCGCGAAGGCCGACACCGACTTAAACAGGCCCGGGTTGCGCAGCGCGCAGACCAGCGCGCCATGTCCGCCCATCGAATGGCCGAACACGCCCTGGCGCGACGCCTCGCCGGGAAAATGGCTGAGGATCAGCTTCGGCAACTCGTCGGTGACGTAGCTGTACATCCGGTAATGCGCCGACCAGGGCGCCGCGGTTGCATCGACATAGAATCCGGCGCCGCTGCCGAAATCGTAGGACTCGTCCTCGCCCGGCAGATCGACGCCGCGCGGGCTGGTATCGGGTGCTACCAGCATCACACCATGTTCCGCCGCATAACGCTGCGCCCCCGCCTTGACGGTAAAGTTCTCCTCGGTACAGGTCAGGCCGGACAGCCAGTAGAGCACCGGCACCGGGCCCGAGTCGGCCTGCGGGGGCCGATAGACCGAAAACCGCATGGCGCAGCTTGTGGTCTCGGCGGCGTGACTGTAGACGCCCTGCACGCCGCCGAAGCATTTGGCCTCGGAGAGGGTCTCCAGTGTCATGGCGCGGCGGCCCTCAATAAACAACGACGCTGCGGATCGACTTGCCCGCATGCATCAGGTCGAAGGCATCGTTGATCTCCTCCAGCGGCATGGTGTGGGTGATCAAATCGTCGATGTTGATCCTGCCCTCCATGTACCAGTCGACGATCTTCGGCACGTCGGTGCGGCCCTTGGCGCCGCCGAAGGCGGTGCCGCGCCAGACCCGTCCGGTGACCAGCTGGAAGGGTCGCGTCGAAATCTCCTGGCCGGCGCCGGCGACACCGATGATGGTGCTCTCGCCCCAGCCCTTGTGGCAGCATTCCAGCGCCTGGCGCATGACCTCGACATTGCCGATGCATTCGAAGCTGTGGTCGGCGCCGCCCTTCGTCAGGTCAACAAGGTAGGGAACCAGGTCGCCCTCGACCTCGGCCGGGTTGACGAAATGGGTCATGCCGAATTTCTCGCCCAGCGCCTTGCGCGCCGGGTTCAGATCGACGCCGACGATCATGTTGGCGCCGACCAGGCGGGCGCCCTGCACGACGTTCAGCCCGATGCCGCCGAGCCCGAAGACGATCACATTGTCGCCGGGCCGGACCTTGGCGGTATTGATCACCGCGCCGATGCCGGTGGTCACCCCGCAGCCGATATAGCAGACCTTGTCGAACGGCGCGTCCTTGCGGATTTTCGCCAGCGCGATCTCGGGCAGCACGGTGTAGTTGGAGAAGGTCGACGTGCCCATGTAATGGAACAGTTTCTCGCCGCCCAGCGAGAAGCGGCTGGTGCCGTCGGGCATCACGCCGCGCCCCTGCGTCTCGCGGATCGCCTGGCACAGATTGGTCCGGCCCGAGGTGCAGTATTCGCACTGCCGGCATTCCGGCGTATAGAGCGGGATCACGTGATCCCCCTTGGCGATCGAGGTGACGCCCGGCCCGGTGTCGACCACCACGCCGGCGCCCTCATGGCCCAGGATCGCTGGGAACAGCCCCTCCGGGTCGGCGCCCGAGCGGGTGAACTCATCCGTGTGGCAGACGCCGGTGGCATGCACCTCCACCAGCACCTCGCCCTCTTTCGGCCCGTCCAGCTGGACCGTTTCGATGGAAAGTTTCTCGCCCGCCTTGAAGGCGACTGCCGCGCGTGTGTCCATTGATCCTCTCCCTGTTCGGTCTTTCCCGTCTGAATTACACCATCAAAAGCTCGGCGGTTACCTCGCCCGCAGCAGCTTGCCCACCGCCGGCGAATGGGTCACCTCGCCGGAATGGGTGAAGGCTTCGTGCCGCCCCTCGATCTGGTTCAGGTCGTACAGATAGTTGACCATCACGCCGTAGGAGCCATCCAGGCCGCGCTCGCTCATGTCGCCACCGGGATGGATGTTTTCGAGGCTCGCCCCGTTGCCCAGATGGAATCGCGCCACCGGATCGGCCAGGGCGCCCCTCGCATTCTTCGCCTCCACGAGGTATCGCGCCGCGATCGCCGCCAGCGCCGCGCCGGCGGACTTTGCGGCCGGCTGCATATCGCCTGCGGCCTCAAGTTCCTCGATCAGATCGCGCTGGCTGCCCTTAAGAATTCCGTCCCGATCCACAAGCTGCCCGCGCGCCCAGCTCCGAAAGCCCGGGACCGGCGAAAGTGTGACGAATGTCCGAAGATCCTCGAACTCGCGCTGCAACTCCTCCACCACCTGTTTGATAAGGAAGTTTCCGAAGCTCACGCCGCGCAACCCGTCCTCGCAGTTCGAGATGGAGTAGAACACCGCCGTGCGGGCTGCCTCCGGCGCGATCGGCTCGCGTATCGTGGACAGGATCGGCGCGATTTTGCCCGGTATGTCGATCGTCAACGCGACCTCGACGAAAATCAGGGGATCGCGCGGCAGCGCCGGGTGGAAAAACGCATACAGCCGCCGGTCGGGCGCCCCGACCCGGCGCTGAAGGTCGTCCCAGTCCTGGATCGCATGGACCGCCTCGTGGAGGATGATCTTCTCCAGAATGTCGGCGGAAGTCGACCAGTCGATATGGCGCAGTTCGAGAAAACCCCGGTTGAACCAGCTGGCGAACAGGTGGCTGAAATCGGTATCCAGGACCGCCAGCCGGGGTTCGTCCTGCATCGCACGCAGCAGGTCGCGGCGCATGGCGACCAGATCGCGCGTTCCGGCCGGTGCACGGTTCAGGCGCCGGATCAGCTCCTGGCTGCGCGGTTCCGCGACATAGCTGAGGGCCCGGGCCTCGGCCTCGTCGTGTCCTTCGAGATAGGCCTCGATGGCCTTGTCCAGCGCATCACGGTCGGGGCCCAGTTGCTCCAGCATGGCGATGAAGAATTCGCGTTTCTCCTGTTCGGTCAGGCTGGCGTAACGATCCAGGAAATCCCTGGCCCGCGCCACGCCCCGCGCTTCCCCCTTTTCGGAAAGAAGCGCATGGCATTCGGCGATTATTCCCGTGTCGGCAGAGGGCTCCAGCAGCGAGCGGCCGGCATCGGTGATGCGCTGAAGGAAATCGTTGAAGAATTGCGTGGTGATCATCGGCAGGGCGTCGGGTGTTTCAGCTCTTCGGTTCTTTCACAATCCTGTCGCCCTCGGTCAGGGTCCAGGTCACGATATCCTTGAGGGTCTTGCCCAGCGCCTCGTCGAAGGCGCCGACGATGGCCTCCATAGAGTTCCTTCCGGCCGGGACGATATGTTCGACGGTCCGGGAGGCGACGATGACCCGTTGCGGCATGCGCACCAGCTTGGCGGCGATGCGCACGCGGATTTGCGGCGCCTTGCCCGAGCCCGTCGCCCCGTCTCCCGTCTGGCCGGGCGGCTGCTTGCGGTCGTATTCGGCTTGGAATTCCCTGAGTTCCGTCTTCAAGATGATGTTGGAGCGCAGGCCTATGGTATCCCGGCCCACCGCGATGATCTTGTCCGAATTCTCGAAACTCTCGACGATCAGCCGCAGCACCATTTCCGGCGCCCGGTCGGTCCAGTTGGTGCGCGCGAAATAGTCCAGTTCGATCGGGCTGTAGGAGACCGCGATGCGCTGCGTGTCCAGCCCGGCCGGTGAGGTCATCTTCTCGACCAGCAGCTGCCAGTCCACCTTGGGCAGGTCCTCGGGATAGGTGCTCTTCGGCGTCAGCACGTAAAGCTGCGAGCGCTCGCCCGTGCCCGGCAGGGTAACGCCGCAACCGGCGGCCAGCGCCGAAACAGCCATCAGGACCAGCACGGCCATTGCCTTCGCGCCGCGCATTGTCATCCGGGATTTTCGCATCAGTCCACTTCCACCCCCTGCTGTTTGTCGCCGAACAGGAACCGCGCCGGGTCGCGCTCGACCTGCGCCACCAGCCGGCTCAGCGCCGCCACCAGCACCCGCGACTCGGCCATGAGCTGGCTGAACTCATACAGCCCGGTCTGGCTGAAATTCGTGAGCGAATCGCTGTTTTCGGCCAGCAGACTCGCCAGTTCGTCCGAGGCCAAGGCGAGCTGAGCCACCGCCAACTTGACGCCGACGAGAACCGTCCGGGTTTCCTTTGCGACCGCCCCGACATCGCCCTCGACATTCGCCAGCATGCTGTTCGCACGGACCGCGACCTTGCGCAGCTCCTCCATGACCCGCGCGCCCTCCCCCAGCATTTTGGCGATATCGTCGCCGCTGTCCGCCAGCACGCCGGTGGTGGTCTCGACATTGGCCAGGATATTGCCGACATGCTGCTGGTTTTCCGCGCCCAGCAGTTTTTCGAGCTGCGCGATGACCCCGATGGCCCGGTTCAACAGCTCCGGCGCCGCCTCGAAGATCGCCGCCAGTTCCGACGGACGCGATTTGATGACCGGCCGGCGCTGGCCGGCCCTGGCCTTCAGTGGCGCCGCCTCCTGGGTGCCGCCGGTCAGCTGGATATAGGAAAGCCCGGTGATGCCCTGCAGGGCCAGTGTCGCCTCGGTATCCTCGCGAATCGGCGTGTCGGCCGCGACCTCGACGGTGACCAGCACCCGCTCGACATTTTCCGGGTCGATGCGCATGTCGGTGACGCCGCCCACCGGGATGCCGCGATACTGCACCGCGTTGCCGGGCTTCAGCCCCGCCACGCTGCCCTCGAAATAGATGTCGTAGAGGATCTGGGCCTCGTCGGTGCGGGTGCCGGTGATCCACATCGCGGCGAACACCAGCCCCGCCATCCCGGCGAGGACGAAGAGCCCGACGATCAAATAGCTGGCGCGTGTTTCCATGCCTTATCCGATTTATCCTTTGCCCCCGTCCGCCGATGCGAAGGCGGCGCGAGCCCGCGGCCCGTGGAAATATTCCTGGATCCAGGGATGCGGGTCCCCCAAATGCTCCGCCATTGTGCCCACGCGGACCTTTTTGTCCACCAGTACCGCGATACGGTCGCAAATGGCGATCAAGGTGTCCAGATCGTGGGTCACCATCACCACCGTCAGCCCCAGGCTGTGCTGCAGGTCGCGGATCAGCGAATCGAAGGCCGCCGCGCCGATCGGGTCCAGCCCGGCCGTCGGCTCGTCGAGGAACAGGATTTCAGGGTCCAGCGCCAGGGCGCGGGCCAGACCGGCGCGCTTGCGCATGCCGCCCGACAGCTCGCCCGGCAGCTTCGGCCCGGCATCCGGCGGCAGCCCCACCATGGCGATCTTCAGCGCCGCCAGTTCGTCCATCAGCGCCTGGTCCAGCCGCAGATGCTCGCGCATCGGCGCCTGCACGTTCTCGGTCACCGACAGCGAGGAAAACAGCGCGCCGTCCTGGAACAGCACGCCGCAGCGCGTCTGGGTGGCGGCGCGGGCGTCGGCGTCCATGCGCGATATGTCGACGCCCAGCAGCTCGATCTTGCCGGCGCGCGGCCGGTTCAGCCCCAGGATGGTGCGCATCAGCACCGACTTGCCGCTGCCCGACCCGCCGACCAGCCCCAGCACCTCGCCGCGCATCACCTCCAGGTCGACGCCGTCATGGATGACCTGTTTGCCGAACTGGTTGACCAGCCCGCTTATCCGGATCACCGCCTCCGCCGCCATGCTTCAAATATTCCCCATGCTTCAGATATCCATGGCGGCGAACATGAGCGAGAACACCGCGTCGGCGACGATCACCAGGAAGATCGACAGCACCACCGCGCGGGTGGTCAGCCGGCCGACGCTCTCCGCCCCGCCGGAAACGCGCAGGCCCTGGTAGCAGCCGACGACGGCGATCAAATAGGCGAAGACCGGCGCCTTCACCATGCCGACCATGAAATGCTTCAGCGTCATCGCCTCCTGCAGCCGGCCCAGGAACTGGGTGGCGCCCATGTCCAGGCTGACGATGGCCATGGCGGCGCCGCCGACCATGCCGACGAACACCGAAAACAGGGCCAGGATCGGCAGCGTGATGATCAGCGCGTTGATGCGCGGCAGCACCAGGATCTCCATCGGGTCCAGGCCGAGGGCCTGCATCGCCGCGATCTCCTCGTTCACCTTCATGGTGCCGATCTGGGCGGTGAAGGCCGAGCCCGACCGGCCGGCCACCATGATCGCGGTCAGCAGCACGCCGATCTCACGCGGGATGGTGATCGCCAGCATGTCGATGGTGTAGATCTCGGCCCCGAAATTGCGCAGCTGGACCGCCCCCTGATAGGCCAGTACGATGCCGATCAGGAAGGCCATCAGCCCGACGATGGGCATGGCGTTCAACCCGGTCTGCTCGATCTGGTTGGTCAGCGAAACGAGGCGGAAGCGACCCGGCCGCAACAGCGCGCGCAGGCCGGTAATCGTGGTCTGCCCGATGAAGGCGGTCAGCGCCACCGTCTCCTCGCCGGCCTCGATGCTGTTCCGGCCCAGCCGCGTGATCGCCGCCGCCACGGCGTTGACGCGGGGCGGGCGCTCAGGCTTCTTGCCCTCGTTTTCCTCGACCAGTTCGAACAGCGGCCGGAAGCGTTCCGCCACGCCTTCCCAGGCCACGCGCGCCCCGGCCTCCTCATGGCGCCGCGCCGCCTGGCGCAGCAGCCAGACCCCGGCCGTATCCAGCGCGGATATTTCGGAAAGGTCGAAGGCGACGTCGCGCGCGGCCCCGGGCCTCAGCGCCTTGACCAGCCCCTCCAGCGCCCCGGCCCCGGCCACGGTCCAGTCCCCGCCGGCCGACAACACCAGCCGCCCGTCCGTCGTCCCTTCCCGTATCCAGCCGGGTTCGACCGTCATGCGCCACCGCCTCCCGTTTCGCGGCCAGCATAGCGGAGACGGGGGCGGGGGCAAAGCGGGGAGGTTGCGCTCAAACGCGGATATTGCTGGCCCGGTCCCGCAGTTCCGCGCGGCCGGCCTGCAGGCCGTCGAAAGCGAAAGGATTCAGGAATTGCCGTCTCCACAGCAACCGCCTGTCCGTTTCACTGAGTTCCGCTTCGTTGCAAACCTGCCTCCAGTGGGCGCCGATGCAGTCGATCTGTCGTGCCGCGACGGCCAACGCGTCCTCCTCCGGAAGCAAAAAGACATGCGCGGCGTTCAGGCAGGTCGACAGCCGGCTCATGCGGTCACCCCCGTGGATCAGCATGGCCTGAGAGGCCTCGTTTCCGGTCCGGCGCTGCGGGCAGATGTCGTATGCCGGCGTCAGCGACAGCGTGTTGCCATCCCAGAAGGCTGCGTGGTTGCGCGCATGGTCGTCGGTATTGCCGGCAAGGATATTGAAGACGATCCGACCGAACAGTTCCCGCAGCGTCTGTGACGCGTCGCTGAACCGGTGGCGCACGATCTCCGCCAGATCCTGGTAGCTGGCATAACGCGCCATCATCTCGTCGAGCTGCAGCAGGGTCAGGGCCGAAACCATGCATCTGCGCCGCCAACCGCCGTCGCACCGTTCCCTGTCAAAGCGTTCGATCAACAGGACGTCCTTGCCCGCGGCACGCGTCAGCGACACCGGCGCCGCGGACAGGCCGCACAGGCCCGCCAGTCGCATAGCGATGAATTCGGCCTTCACGACATTGTACAGATCCGAGGAGGACGAGAATTTGGCGATGTATTTCCGGCCGCTATCCTCAATCAGGGCCTTGGGGCGGGCCCCACCGATAGACGTGCCGTGATTGAGCGCCTGGTCGAGCTCCGGCGATAGTGGAACGCCCATCTCGACGCGTTCGGCGGCCTCCAGCAAGTCTTCCAGTGGCGCGCCGCCCGTAAGACGCGGCTCGTAGTCCGTCGCCGACCGCTGGAAGTCCAGCGCGCCCGCACGATCCGATCCGGATTCCAGCAGGTAGGTCAGTTCGTCCAGCCTTGCCGCATCGATATTCGCGCCGCTCGCGCCCAGTTTGCGGTTGATAATGACGCGCCGCCCCCAGGCGTCCGGCGAGGCGTCGCGAATGCAGCCCGGCATCGTCAGTCCGGGAAGCGGGTGCTGGATGCCCCGGTGCAGCGGTAGTTCCGGCTCGGAAATGGCAATCGCGTCCTGGCGGGCAAGATAGCTCCGGCCGTAATTGAAGACGAAGCTATCGTCCTCGGCCGTCAGTCTCCCGGCGACGACCGGCTCCGTTGTGCCGGGCAGCCAGATCCAGACAAAGGCCTCGCTGTCAGAAGTCATCGTCGAGCCGTCTTGTCGGCTTGCGGACGGTCCTGGGCAACAATGCGATCCTGTCGTCGATGCGCTCGCCGAGAACGCCCAGATTCCGTGCGTCGGCGTCGAACAGCTTCACGCCAACCAGCGCCGCGACCTCGAAGGCAAGGCCGATCTCGCTCCGCATATCGCCGTTTTCTATCTTCCGCAGCGTCGTGCGCGTTATGCCCGCCCGGTCCGCCAGGTCCTGGGCGGTCAGTCGCCGCTCTCGCCGGCCAAGCCGGATCAGCCTGCCGAGCAGCGCGACGGACTCCAGGCTGTAGCGGGAATAGGTTCGAGTGCGCTTGCGCGGCATGCCAGCCTCAATAATGAGCGTTTTAATAACCGAAAAATCATAAAACGGTTATTATAATGCTCATTATATGAGTAACCAAGCCATAATGCAAGCCGCCCGTCCGTCGTCCCTTCCCGTATCCAGCCGGGTTTGACCGTCATGCGCCACCGCCTCCCGTTTCGCGGCCAGCATAGCGGAGACGGAGGCGGCGGCAAAGCGGAGGATGGCACGGCACGGCATACCTACCCGCCAGATTGCCAATCGTATCGCCGCCCTCGACATCGCGCCCCTGCTTGATCGGGAACGGGCTTGCGGGCATAGAATGGCGCACCGTCGCAAAGGGAGGAGCAGGCCCATGGGCAGAGGTGTCGTCGATTTCGAGAATATGGACCGGGCAGACATTGTCGCGTTGCGATCCGCGACGCCCGGCGAGGGGTTGCCGTTCCGGGTGACGAAGTTGGGCCATGTCGTGCTGAAGGTGCAGGACGTCGAACGGTCGGTGGCGTTTTACACGAAGATCCTCGGCTTCCGGGTGTCGGATGTCTATCCCGAGAGCATGGTGCCTGGACGCATGGTATTCCTTCGCTGCAACGCGGACCATCATTGCCTGGCGCTGGTCGGCGGCGCCACGGGCCCCAACAGCTTCGCCGAGTTGCATCATCTTGCGTTCGAGGTCGGCAGCCTGGACGAGCTTTACCGCGCCCGCAAACATCTGCGCGAACAGGGCGTGAACGGCCAGATCGAGCGGACTGGCGCGAGGCCTTTTCGCTGGAGGATGCCACAGACAATCCGCCGCCGGGCCAGGACACCACGCTGCACGACCCGGCCCTGCGCAAGGACTGACGGAGTCGCCCGCCCGGCAATTCCGGGGACACGCAATTCCGGGGGCCGTATTGGAGTGAACTGGAGTGAACCCCTGGATTGAGACAAAAGAATGAGGGACAGTTCCTGAAGGAGGAGCTGACCCGGATTAGCTCAATGCATTCCTATTGGCCGATGATCACGGTCTCTTTTCGCTGCCTACGGGCCGGGGCGCTGCCAGACGAACAGGCGTTCGGCCACGCCGACACCCCGGATCTTCAAGGTAACGGTTTGCGGTCCGGGAACGGGCGTGGCGAAGACCAGGATTCCCGAACGGTGATGACCGCCGGGCGGGTCGCCTTTCCATTGTTCCGCCCGCACCTCCTGTCCGCCGCCGGTCAGCAGCACGGCGCTTGACGCCATGTCCTGGTCGAGTGCGACGGAGTGGGTGTTGAGTTCAACTTCGAACCGCCAGGGCTGCGCCGCCGTCAGGTCTAGAGGCGTCACCTTGACCGTCACTTGCCCTTCCCTGTTCACCTGCGCCTGCAAGGCAGCCTCGGCGGCGGCGGGTTCGTTCCAGGCGGCAAGGCCAAGCGCCCCGACCAGCAGCGCCGCCATGGCGCCCCTGGCCGCTTGCCCGGCAAGCCCTTTGTCGCGGGAAAAGGCCCTGATCCTGCTCGCCATGTAGCCGATACCGGCAAGGTTGGCCGCCAGTCCGAACCAGAACAGCTCCACCTGATACTGCCCGACCAGGGAGACCAGACCCGTCGCGCCCAGGGCAGGCAGAAGGTTGACCAGATAGTGGGTACAGCAGGATACCATGGCGACGCCCGACGTGGTTCCGGTGACGGCCACCACCTTGCCTGTCCGGGCCGCGGCGTGGACGGACCGGCGCAGCAACAGGAACAGACCGACCTGGATGCCAAAGCCGACTGCCAGGGCCGTGATGTAGGGCCAGAATCGCCCGAACTCGTCGAGGGTGAAGCCCCACCCGGACAGCAGACCCAGCAGACCGAAATAGACCGCCAGCAGGGCCAGCGCACCCGCCAGCCCGGCGCCCAGGGGCACGCCGAACCTGGCCGCCATCCCGCTGTCCCCCTGCACATGCCCAGGCTCGCAGCAGGCGTCCCCACCTCCCGTCTCCGTCGGGGGGTAGCGATCCGGATCCGCCATGAAGCGGTCCCGGCAGCCGGGCGAGCAGAAGTACACTTCCCCCGCCTCGGCCTGCGCGGTTGCGGCGGCATGCGCAGGGTCCACCGACATGCCGCAGACGGGGTCGATGACGAGGCTGGGCGAGGAATGTGGGTCCATGAGGCGCTTCCTTGCGGTCTGAAGGGACGAGGCCCGATTGCATCGCCAAGCAGAATATCGGGGTTCCAGCCGCGGGAAAGTCAATAGGTCAGGGAGGGTGGCATTCGCCATGGCTCACCAAAAGATATTGTTGAGGAGCCTTGACACCGACGCAGGGTGTTGTTGGGGCGATTTCGGTCCCTGTGCAGGCGGTGATGCGTCTCGCGCGGCGAACTCACCGGCAAGAATGCCCTTTTCTTGTGATTTTGCCGTTAAGATGGTATTGTTTATGTGTAAATGCACTTCAAAAGCGAACAGCAGCCATACGGGACAACGCCCATGTCGCTGAGCAGCTTGAAGGACAAACTCAATACCGGTAACGACAGCCTGGATTACGAGCACCG
>CAMYNJ010000143.1:37735-42337 GCA_947259795.1 uncultured Alphaproteobacteria bacterium
GACCTCGGTCTCCGATCTCTTCGGCACGCTCTACGCGGTGGTATCGGCGCATTTCGCCCTCGAGGAAAGCATCATGCGCGAGAAGAAATATGCTTTCTACGATGCCCACAAGGCCGAACACGAACAACTGCTGGACCAGATCCGCTTCATGATGGAAGCCTATGAGGCCGGCCGGTGCACGGACTGCGACACAAGCCTGCGCGCCTGCCTGGAGGTGTGGTTCGCGGGGCATGTGGCGACCGCGGACATGGGGCTGCGTACCCTGGCGAAACAGCCGCCGCCATCGTGACGCCGGCCAGCCTGGTATTGCTTCCGCGGCCCTCTTGACTACCGTCGATGCTGCCGGCCGGGTTTGCCCTCTACCCTTGACCCGCACCGATAAATCGGGGTCAGGCTGAGCCAACCCGGGTTTCGCCCGGGCCGGCTGTGTCCTGTCCGGCGACCCGGCCTCCCGCGAACGCGGTCCTTGCCGACCCCGGCTAGTCCGGCTTCGGGCGTTCGCCCTGGAAGTGGGGTCAGGCTGACCCCGATAAATGCCGCTTCCTGATTTGTGGGGCTGGTTCTGCGTTAATCTATCGGTAGCCGGATGATGTGATATTATCCACCCGATGCTGTCGTAAGTGACGGCCCGGAATGGCCGAAAGCAACTCCGCCCCCGGCGCGGAGATCGAATGGCAGCACAAATGATTTATTGAAGAGCGATCGGGTTGCGATGGATGAGTATGAGCCGATTAATGAACTTAAACCCGTCGGCGAGGACATCTGGATTGTCGACGGCGGCGCGATCAGCTTTTACGGTGCCCCATTTACTACGCGGATGACCATCATTCGCCTTTCGTCGGGCGATCTGTTTTGCCATTCACCCGTCGCGCTGACGCCGGCGCTGAAATCCGCGGTCGAGGCGCTCGGCCCCGTACGGCATCTCGTATCGCCCAACTGGATACACTATGCCTATATTCAACAATGGGCGGACGCCTTTCCGGGCGCGATCACATGGGCCTCGCCGAATGTTGGAAAACGCGCGACAAAAGCCGGCATGCCTGTCCGTTTCGACCATGATCTGGGGCCGGCCGCCGAGGAAGTCTGGGGTCGGGACATCGACCAAATGATCGTTGGCGGCAGTTCAATGCACCAGGAAGTCGTCTTCTTTCATCGCCGAACACAAACGCTCATTCTGACCGACCTGATAGAGAATTTCGAGACCCACAAGATCCCGCTCTGGCTCCGTCCTCTCGCGTGGCTTGCAGGCATTCTCGATCCCGACGGCAAGGCGCCGATCGACATGCGCTTTTCGTTTATGTTCGGTCGCGAGGCGTTGAGAAAAGCCGTGCAAACCATGATTGGATGGGCGCCGAAACGAATCATTCTCGCCCACGGGCGGTGGTATGACAAAAACGCCGTTGCCGAATTGAAACGCGCCTTCCGCTGGGTCCTGTAAGGCCGACGTCCCATGCCATCAAAGTCCGATGGTAGACCCCGTTCCGGCCCCCCGCGAACGCCGTCCTTGCCGACTTCAGCTATCCCTACTTCGGGCACTCGCCCTGGCGGTCGACCTCGGTGCAGCCGCACAGGCCGATGTCGGCCACCGTCGGGGCGCTCTCAACGCAGCCGAGAAACGCCTGCACCGCCGGCGTGTCGGTTCGCGCCATGATCGCCGAGCCGCGGCAGATGGCGTCGCCCGAACTGGTGATCGCGACCTGCAACTCGACGCCGTTGTCGTCGTAGAAGATCGGGCCGCCGGAATCGCCGCCGCAGCTGCCGGTATAGCCGCGCGCCGGGTTCTGCGAGCCCATCATCAGGTTCTGCTCCCGGCCCATGAAGGTAACGTAAGCGGTGCCGGTCGTCGTCCAGCGCACGCCGAGCTTGGAGACGTCGTTGACCGCGCCGCCCTTGTTGCCGCCCTCGCCCGGGCGCTTGTGGGCCTCGCCGACGCCATAGCCGACGGCGGTGAAGATCGCCGGGTCCCGCACATTGGCGATTCCCCGCAGGAACTGCGGGTGCGGCAGGGTGACCGGCTCGATTCCCGTCAGGTCGACGATCTCGCCGCCGTGCGTCTCCAGCGCGCCGCCCGACAGCGGCAGCACGACGACGCCGTAGTCGAACTGAAGATTCCAGGCGTTCAGGCCCTGCGGCCCGTATTCCTGCGGCAGCACGGGAAGGGCGCCGAGCACATATTGCCGGGGCGACCAGCTGCTGGTCGAGATATCGGGAATGTCGCGCTCGATCTCGGCATCGAACGAGACGCCGACGTCGATCAGCGTGCCGTCGGCCAGCGCCGAGATGTAGAACGAGACGCAGTGTCCCGCCGTCAGGATGATGACCCGCTCGTCGTCCTTGGCCAGCAGGCTGCCGGAGCAGCGGCCGTCGCCGACGCCGTCGACCGCCTCGCCGGCGCGCGGCGCCCGGAATCCGGAGAGGCTGACCGTGTTCGGATGGCCGCAGCCGAGATTGGCCGCGTTGTCGAAGCAGTCCGGCTCGCCGAAAGTGATGGCCCGTGCGTCCGCAGGCGCCATGGCGATAAACCCGCCGCAGGCGGCCAGCAGCGCCAGAATCCTGAAAGCCCTGATTGTAATGGTCATCGACGATATCTCCCTGTTGGTCCGTTGTTGCGCCATCCCCTTGCGGGGGCCTTCGCGGCGACCGGCCGCAACCGACACCGCGGCCGAAAATTATTGTTCACTGATCGATCAGAACTTTAGATGTTTTCGATTCGATGAATAGACGGCACATTCCGATACATCTCCTTGCAATCGATTCCGTAGCCGGAAACCCAATTCGCATCCGTTTCAAAACCAATGTATTTGGGGATGTAATGCCTATAGGAAATGTCTTTCTTCAAATCGAGCAAGACACAACTCTCAACCGATGAGGCGCCTCGTTCAAGAAGCATATCGTGCAAAAAGTTGAGCGTCTTTCCCGTATCGATAAGGTCCTCGACCAGCAGGACATCGCAGCCCTCGGGATTGAAGTCGAGCGCCTGGAGCAGCCGGGGTCCGCTTGTGCTCACCGTCAGTTGACCATAGCTGGAGACCGTAACAAAGCTCAGCTTGAGCGGCGACGTTATATGTCTGGCCAAATCAGCGGTGAAAAAGCTTGCACCCTTGAGCACGCCAACCATTACGAAGGGATTTTTTGTGCAAAAGTCAGCGTTGATCTCTTCCGCCAGTTGAACGACCCTGTATTTGATCTCGCTCTCCTGAAACAAAACCTGTCCGAGAATCGGCGCCCGGTTTTCACTAGGTCGATTCATGAATGCTCACTCCTCGACATGATTTCCGGTGCCATCGCCCGAAGGAATCCATTGCCGTCCCCGATTAACGCTCATCTTTCGATCGACCGCATCGGCCAAATCCTGGCCAAGAATGCCAAGGAGCCGATGTAAAAGGATAGCGACATCCGCCGCTTCATCTGCAATTGCCTCCAGACTTTCCTGGGAGACAACGGCTTCCTCCAATTCCACCATCTCCGATTTGGCCCGCGCGACGAGAGCGGCGAGATCTTCGACTTCCCCAAACGACTTGTTTCCCCACGCACATATTGACGCGCTGGTTTCAACAGGCATCTCAAACTCCTCTATTTGGCGACAAGTGACATAACGAAATCCGAAAGGTCGTCGGCGTCGCTGGCTGTAATCGCGTGATCCGCTTTGGCCCGGGTTTCCTTATTTGCATTAAAAGCGATGGAGCATCCAACGGCCTCGAACAACGGCACGTCGGAAAGGCCGTCGCCGATTGCGATCACGTCATCGAGGGTCAAAAGACGCTCATGAGCGAACTGAGCGGCAAACGAGATTTTGTCCACAATTGAAAAATAACTGACCACGTTGCCAGTATATATTCCGTCTTGCGTCTCAAGTTCCGCTCCGGAGACGGCATGCAGGCCGAGCCGGTCCGAGATCGGCTGAAGCAGGGGTTTGTACCCGACGGTATTGATAATCACATATATGTCCTGATCGATGAGGGTCGTGATCATATCCGCTGCACCAGGAAGCAGGGGAATATCGGTCGCCATTTGATTCACGGATTCGACTTCGAAATCTTCGAAGCATCCTGCCGTCAGATCCGTGAAGGCCGTGGTATCGATATTCCCGCTGCGGAAGTCATCTTCGGCCTGCTGGATAAGAGATTCGATATCCATTTTCTTGGCAACATGCTCAATCGCCGTATCGCGTGCAGTGATTGTATGGTCGAAGTCCAGGGACACGATTTTGTAGCTCATTCAGCTCGATACCTTCAGCATGTTTGTCTGATACGCCGATAGGAGCTGACAGACCAGAAGGGCAGTCACCGCGCTTCCCAGAACGATCGACAGGCTGGCCGCGGATAATTGCGGGAGCATAATCGCGAAGAGGTAGGGCAAGATCAGATTTCCCACGTTGCCGAACTGGGCAAACAGGCCATTCATAATCGAGATGTCATCCGGCGATGTCGTGACGTCGCCGATGCGCGCAAAGATCGATGCCTGAAGCACTCCGATGCTCAAAAAAGCACCACACAAGATTGCGAGGGCATAACCGGGCAGCATCCATAGCAGGTTCAAACACAGGAACAGCGAGAAGGCCGATGCCATAACCAGTTTGAATGGTGTCACGAAGTTCAATAC
>CAMYNJ010000144.1 GCA_947259795.1 uncultured Alphaproteobacteria bacterium
TGCCGTCATTGCGAGGAGGCGAAGCCGACGCGGCAATCCAGAGGCCTCGCGCGCAGCCTGGATTGCCGCGGCGCGTTGCGCCTCGCAATGACGATTTCGGGCTCATGACGAAAGCCGCCACGTCGCCACCCCCATGTCGCTTGACAGAGATTCGCGAAAAAACCAGCCGCCGGGGCGGGCGCCGCGGCGGCTGGCTTCGACGATTGACGTTATTCCTGCCAGAGGCCTTTCTTCTTGTAATAGGCCTCCGCGCCCGGGTGCATCGGCACGCCGAGCCCGGCGAAGTTCCTGGTGTCGGGCTCCATCTGGGCCCACGCCTTGTGGCCGGCGGCCAGCTGCTCGCGGACATCCGGCTGGTAGACGAGATCGAGAATATCCTCGACCGCCTTGGCCGGCACCCGCTCATGCGCCACCCAGTAGACCGTCAGGTACGGCAGCTCGACGTCCGGCACGCCCTTGTACGTCGTCGAAGGCATGGTGCCGGCGTTGTAGAACGGATAGGTGCCGGTGATCGCCTTCATCTCACCGGCCGTGTAGGGCAGCACCACGGCGCCCTTGGTCTCGGCCAGCTCCTTCACCGCCGCGGCCGGGGCGGAGGACTGGCAGAGCGCGTCGATCTGGCCGTTGCCGAGCGCCCGTCCGGCATCGGCGAAGGTCATCATGCTGGGTTTGAGCTTGTCGAGCATGCCGGTCGCCCGCATGATGTTGGAGCAGTTGAAGACCGTGCCGGACCCCGGCGGGCCGAGCGCGACCTTCTTGCCGGCGAGGTCGGAGATCTTGGTGATGCCGCTGCCCGGCAGGGTCACGAAATAGGTCGGTCCCTTGTAGGCCTTGGCGACGCCGCGGAACATCGTGCCCTTGGCGCCACCGGCGAACGGGCCCTCGGGTTTCTGCGACATATAGACATGCGCGCCGTAGACGATGCCCATGTCCAGCTCGCCCTTGATAATGCGCTTGGCGTTCTCGGTGGAGCCGCCCGTCGTCACCTGGGTGATGTTGTACTGCGGCAGCTTCTCGGAAATGATCGTGCCGGCGGTGCCGACCATGTAATACATCACGCCGCCGGGGTTCGAGCCGCCCCAGGCGATGTTGGTCTTGTCCTGCGCCGCAACGGGCTGGACGAGCCCCAGCCCGGCCAGCGCGACGGCAATGAAAGCAACGAGTCGCATAGGTTCCTCCCTTGGATACGAGTTCGGCCGGGCCACGGCGCATCGCCTTACCGATACCGGGCCCGCCCCTTCACGCCGCCGTCCCGGCCCTCCCTGTGGCCGCCGCGATGGCGCAATGACCGCCGGCCGCGCGTACGATACCGGCTCATTTCCGGAGTTTTCGAGGTGGCGGCCCGTGGGCGGCGCCGCCGCCGTCTCCAACAATGCCCTTCGTTCCGCTGCGGTCGGTTGGCCCCGACTCAAGGGCAACCGGCAGCCGGTGTCAACGGCCTTGTCGATGCGGCGATGTGCCGCCCCGCGGCCCTGGCGCCCCTAGGTAGGGCGGCCGGCGCGCCCGTCAGTTGAAAATCCGTGACCAGACGGTGGCTTCGCCGCACCGCGCGGCTGCTCTGGGTCAGCCCGCACGGCGTCTGGTCGCTCGCGGCCGGCAACAAGTTGTATTTCGTCACCACCGAACCGTTACAGACGGTTGCACCGGCCATGGTCGATATCTTCGTCGCCGGGCTCCGCGCCCGGTCACGGAGTTGGATCTAAAGGCGGAGACTGGCCCGCACTGTGGACGCTTGAACATGGTGGCTTCGACCTCGATGTTCGGCGGGCGGTCAGCGGTGTCGGTGGGCCATGAAATGGGTATCGACGTTGTGCAGTGGAGATTTCGACAGCCGAATGCGTTAATCCGATCAGCTTGGGCAGGTTCGTTCCATTGGCGCATCAGCCTTTTTGATCATTCTGAATGACCAATCAGATTGTTGAACTTGTTAAACGGAGGCTTTGGTCATAAACAATAAGTTAATTTTTCAACAGCAGCTGGCGGGAGGAACATATGCGTCACATAAATATCGTATGGGTGCATGCACTGGCGATCGGGCTCGCGCTCTCGTTTGCCGCGGGAAGCGCGGCGGCTGAAAAGAACACGCAGGACGGCCTCCTGTTCGACTGGCCGGCAACACAGAACATGCCGCCGGTTGGTGTGGGCGTCGTGAAACAAGCGGAGGCCCGGGCGCAGGCAATCCTGGACGGCCTGACACTGGACCAGAAGATCGGCCAGATGACGCAAGGCGAAATCCAGGCGGTCACGCCCGCCGATGTCGCGCAATATTGCCTTGGCTCGGTGCTTAACGGCGGTGGTTCCTGGCCGAATCGCGACAAATATGCGAGCCCCCAGGAGTGGCGGGATCTGGCCGATGCATACTGGCGGGCCGGCATCGACGGATGCGGTATTCCACCCCTCTGGGGAATAGACTCCGTACACGGAAACAACAACGTCATCGGCGCGACCCTTTTTCCCCATAACATCGGCCTGGGTGCGGCGAACAACCCCGAACTGATGAAGGAAATCGGCAGCGCCACGGCCAGGGAGACCCGCGCAACGGGCCAGCCATGGGTGTTCGCGCCGACCGTCGCCGTGGCGAGGGACGATCGCTGGGGCCGCGCTTATGAAAGCTACTCCGAATCTCCGGCAAGAGTCGCGCGTTTGGCCCGCCCGTTGATTGAAGGGCTTCAGGGTAACCTGGGCGAGTGCAATGTCGCCGCGACGATCAAGCACTGGATCGGCGATGGCGGCACCACCGCCGGCAAGGATCAGGGGAATACCGAGGTGCCGGAGGATGAGCTGATAAATATTCATGGCCTCGCCTATTTCGAAGGTCTGGAGGCCGGCGTGTTATCGGCGATGCCGTCCTTCAGCAGCTGGAACGACGAGAAGATGCACGGCCATCGATACCTGATCACCGATATTCTCAAGGCCAGGCTGGGGTTCAGCGGCCACATCATTTCCGACTGGAACGGAATCGGCCAGGTGCCGAACTGCTCCAGCAGCAATTGCCCGCAGGCGGTCGACGCCGGGATCGACCAATTCATGGTGCCTTATGACTGGCGGGATTTCATCGCAAACACCAGGCAACAGGTCATGGATGGCGTCATCTCGATGGCGCGCGTCGACGATGCCGTGAAGCGGATATTGAGGAACAAGATCCTGCTGGGGCTTTTCACGGCAAAACCCTCAGGCAGCAAATGCGCGGTCGATGCCATGCTGGGAGCCAAGAAACACCGTGAATTGGCACGCGCTGCGGTGCGACAGTCCCTGGTGCTGCTGAAAAACGATGACGATATTCTGCCGCTGACCAGGGATGCGCGGATACTGGTGACCGGAAAAAGCGCCAACAACATAGCCAACCAGAGCGGCGGATGGACGCTGAGCTGGCAGGGAACCGGCAATACGAACGAGGATTTCCCCGGGGCCACCTCGATCTACGGGGGGATTCGGGCGGTTGCGCCCTTTGCCGATCTGGCTGAGGACCTGTCCGGTGTCGATCTGACCCAGTACGAGATTGTCATTGCCGTCATCGGCGAGACACCCTACGCGGAGGGTCTGGGCGATATCCGCAGCAATCAGACCCTGGAACATGCCAAGCTGCATCCGGAAGACCTCGAACTGCTGCAGACCGTCCATGATGCCGGCATTCCCGTCGTTACCCTGTGGGTCGCGGGACGGCCGCTCCACGTCAACAAGGAACTGAACCGGTCCGATGCCTTCGTCGCGGCCTGGCTGCCCGGCAGCGAGGGCGGTGGGATCGCCGATGTGTTGTTCGTCAAGGACAACGGCAAAGTGAACCATGAGTTTACCGGCAAGCTGGCCTTCTCGTGGCCGGCGGAGGACTGCCAGACCCCGCTTAACGTGGGTCAGGAGTTCGGTGCCTTGTTTCCCTATGGCTACGGCCTGACCTATCGGGATGCCGTTACGCTGGGCCCGCTCGATGAAGCGTCGGGGGATCTTGGCTGCGGGTTAAGGGATATTGGTGGCGGCGGCGGCGGCATAGCGACCGAGCCGCTGGAGGTCTTCGTTCAGGGCGGGAACATCGCACCATGGCAACTTTATATCGGTGATCCCTCGAACTGGGGCGGTACGGCTGTCGACCTGTCCGATCCCAACAACGTAACGGCTCTCGTGAATGTCAGCGCGGGCCCGAGGGTAGACAGCCCGACGTTCCAGTCCGGCGCCATAACGGTCGCGTTTGGCATCGGTACCGACGGCGTCGGACCCGGCCAGTTCTATTCGCAGGGCAACGGCGGTACGGGGGAGGATCTGCGTTCCTATATCAACGCCGTGAACAGTGCGCTGGTATTTGAGGTAAGGTCCAGCGCGCCGCCGACCGCCGCCGTCAAGACGCGTATCGACTGCGTCTATCCCTGTTTCGGGGAACTGGACCTGACCCCGGCCTACACCGCCGTTTCCGACGGTAACTGGCATGAGCTGGCGGTCCCGCTGATTTGCTTTGCCGTTCAGGGCGCCGACTTCTCCAACGTCAACACCCCGTTCCTGGTCTTCACCGATGGCCTGTGGGCGGCCGATATCGCAACCATTCGCTGGGAACCGGACCATGTCGCGAATGTATCCTGCGACGGGGTCTATCAGCCCTGACATTGAGTGGGTCTCCGGTGGACGCAAATCCACCGAGGCGGCAATGAACATGTCATGATCATAACCAGGCGCACGGCCACGTGTCTTGCGCCTGGTTTATCCGGCGTCTGGTCGCTCGCGGCCGGCAACAAGCTGTGTTTCGTCACCACCGAGCCGGTGCAGACGGTGGCGCAGGCCATGGTCGATATCTTCGTCGCCGGGCTGCGCGACCGGTTGCGGTGTTAAATGCAATGTATTTTCGCTTCGCTCGGATTCAGCACCGGCCCGCTCGACGACCCGCGCCAATCGACCGTCGGGCACGCCGATTGTTTTCACGCTGAGTGGGGCGTCTACAGTGTGCGCTGCTGGCCTTGGACGGCGCAAACGACGCCATTCCGTCATCCATGAAGAACAGACCGGCGCCAGGGGCTGGCGACATGGAACGGGCGGTTATGGACGAAGAGAGTCATAGAACCAATCACGGCATTGGTGGCGGCGGTGGGCGCGTCCGGATTCGCGTTCAAGGTCACAAGGGTGTTCCGGGCGGGGCTTGGGTCAGGGCCTACAGCATTCGGCCGCAGAATCCTGGATACAACCAATCCATGTAAATCATTAACACTTTCGCAATAAAAAAGTGCTGTCGCTCGGGTTGAGTTTCAGGTATCCTATACGTCTCCGTTAATACTACTTGTTTCGAGACGCGGCCGGCACTTACCGGTCGCGTTCTCTTTTTTCTTGGGTCTCGCCACGAAAACGGCCGTCGCTCCGGACGAGTCCCCACGCCCGGTCGGCCGCCACCGAGAACGGGCGCGACCCTGCGAAGGCGGGGCCGTCTGGGCATCCCCGTATCCGTCGGCCAATCGGGCGATTCGTCGTGCCCATAGGACCCCCGATGGGGCGAAAATATACGGCCCTGCACACCGCCGGATGATCGGGTTATTGTGCGGGAATGAGACGCTTGGTTCAGCTCCTCATGGCGGCAGCGTTGCTGGCAGCCGGTCACGTCTTCGCCACGCATGACGCGGTGGCCGAGACGGGCGCCGCCGACGTCCAGCCTCCGCCGGAGGATGACGCCGCTACGCCAGCGCCCGGTGCCTATGAGACCCTGTCCGACCCCGAGTTGAAGACCGGTATCATGCTGCGCTCCGCGGAATCGGGAAACTGGGACCTGCGCCTGACCTTCCCGTTCTCGGTCGGCCTGACGGAATTCGATCTGGACGCGGGGATCGATCTCGACAGTGTCTCGACGGTCTCCGTGGTTCCGACGCTCGAATTCATCGTCCCGATCGACAACAGATGGACCTTCCTGCCCTTTGCGGGGGCCGGCGGCGCCGCGGCGGTCGGCGATCGGAAGACGACAAGCGGCGAAAGCAGCATCGGGATCCTGACCGGCGGGTTGCGGGCACAAAGGTGGCAACCGTTCGCCGATCGTTACGTGTCCGCCCTGGCTGCCGAAGCCCGCTACGATGCCGCCCTGACCAGCCGCAACGGCCTGCTCGGCGACTGGGGGAGCCTGACCGGGGCGGTCGAATTTCGGCGCAGCTTCGGGGCGCCGCGCGACGGGCCACGTTTCCAAGCCGGCATCTACGCAAAGGGCTACTGGTTCTGGGACCCGGTCGAGCTGGAGATCGAGGGCGTCACGCCGAGCTTCCTTCACAATCAGAAAGAGTTCGGGATCAGCCTGGGCAGCAGTACCCCCTACAGCATCTGGGGCATCAAAGTGCCACGCGTCTTTCTCGGCGTCCGCCTGGGCGAGGGCGTGCGGAGTCTGCGCATCGGCTTTGGCCGGCTGTAAGTCTGCCGGCCGCCCCGAACGGCCGCAATCGGAAATCTGATCCAAAGCTCAACAGGTCGCGAGAGATTCCGCTTATACCGATATCGCCGAAGGCCCGCTCTTGGCCATTCGCGCCGAACCCGCAGCCTACGAACGACCGCAATTGATCCGGATGTGGCGCTCAGCTGCCGGGCTCGGCCGGCGGCTCCTCGAAGCTGCCGCCGAGCGCCAGCTGCAGGTTGACGCGCTCGATGAGGCCCAGGTCCTTGACGTTGAGCAGGCTGATCTGCGAGGCGATCCAGCGGTTCTGGATCACCAGCACGGACAGCAGGTCGATCCTGCCGGCCTCGTATTGCTTGCGTGTGAGATTGAGCGCGCTGAAGTTCTCCGACACCACCGCCTCGAGATACGCCTCGCGCTCACGCAGGAACCGCTCGCTCGCCAGCGCATCCTCCACTTCCTGGAACGCGGTCAGGACGGCCTGTCCGTACGCGGCGACCGCGTCGGCGCATGCGCGCGAAGCATCGGCCTCGGCATGCCGTTCGACGAGAGCAGATTGCGATGAACCGGCCGCCGATGGCGCAACCTGTTGGCATGCGCGGCGGCGGCGTTATACTGGCAGCGTCAGGGGCCAGGACGGACGGGAGACACAGATGAGACTCACGACGGCATTGGCGGCAGTGGCCGCGCTCAGCCTGGACGCATCGCAGGCGCTCGCCCAGCAGGACGCAGACGCATGGGATCCGTGGGAGAAGTGGAGCATCAGCGGCGGCGCGTTCATCGCCGACCTTGACAACACCATCCGGATCGGCCCGCCCGGCGCCGGGCTCGAGTTCGATCTGGAAGAGGCCCTCGGCCTGAAGAGCTCGCAGACGGTGTTTCGCTTCGACGGCGCCTACCGCTTCGGCGCCAACAACCGCCACCGTTTCGACTTCACCTGGTTCGACTTGTCGCGCGACGCCACCAGGACGTTGCAGGAGGAGATCGAGATTGACGGGATCGTCTATCCGATCGGCACCACCGTCAACAGCGAATTCGACCTCGCTTTCTATAATGTCCGGTATGCCTATTCGTTCATCAAGGACGACCGCATCGACTTTGCCGGGTCGCTCGGGCTGCACATTACCCAGGTCGGACTGTTCCTCGAAGACACCGCCGGCATCATCGCCTCGGGCGGCGACAGCGTGACGGCGCCCCTTCCGCTGATCGGCGCGCGACTGGACGTGGCGCTGACGCAGAAATGGTACGTGCGCTCATCGCTCGAGGCGCTCTACCTCGAATTCGACGACTTCACCGGCAGCCTCACCGACATCATGGTGGCCGGGGAATACCGTGCCTGGGAGAATTTCTCCATTGGCCTGGGCTTCAATGCCGTGAATTTCAGGCTCGAAAACGACGACTCGCTGGGTCTGGGTTTCACCGGGAATATCGAGTCCCGTTTCGCCGGCCTCATGCTGTACGGCAGGGCCATGTTTTAGCGCGTAACTCGCCTGGCTGGTTAATGCACTAACCAGCCGGCCGCCCCGCGTGCGCGCGCCGGTCCAGCCACAGGCCGGTCGGCGGCAGGATGATCCATGGAACGATGTAGTAAACCGACAGATACCAGAATTCCGTGACGAAACCCGCGCCGTAACCAAGGTAGACGCCGCAATAAAGCGCGTCGTAGAGCAGCAGCGGGACGGTGATGTAGAACGCCAGCCAGTTCGCGACCGCCAGCTTCGAGCGGCGCCGGACCGTCTTCAATACGCGAAAGGCGACGTACCAGAGGGGGAAGAGAATGGCGAGATCGAAGATGATCATGAACCTGTCGGAGTACTGTCGGTAGTAATCCGGCAGGCCGCCAATCCAGAAGACCGCCCAGGCCAAGGTCACGATTCCCAGGATCTCGATATGCTGTCGGACACTCATCAGCGGGCGACTGGCTGGCGGATGATGGTCTTCAACTTCGCAGGGTCGGTCCGTCTCGGGTCGCCAAGATAAATCTCGTGATGCCTGCCCACCCGGTTGAGGCCCTCACCGGCGATGAATTCGTGAAGCCGGGCGATCGTCGGCGCTTCCCCGGCGTAGGGTCCGACATGCAGGATCTGGGCGGCTTCGCCTTCCTCGAAGGACTCGAAACGCAACTTTGGCGCGCCGGGCAGGTCCTTCTTCCCGGCGGCCTGCGCCCTGGCGTCCTCCCATAGCTCGGCGGTCACCCATTCCGGCTGCATGATCATCGCGGTCCATTTCCAGATGTCCTTGTTGTCGGGGCTGAAGGCCGCCGGATCGTCGGTCCACCACAGGCCTTCGAGAGGCATCACACCGTAGTCGA
>CAMYNJ010000145.1 GCA_947259795.1 uncultured Alphaproteobacteria bacterium
ATCCAGCTTGTCCACGCCGACACGGGCGAGGCCGACGCGGGCATCGGCCAGGCAGAACTCGGCGATGCGCTCGGCCAGGGTTTCGACCAGGTTGATATGGCCGCTGGCGATGATCGCCTTGATGCCGTTGATAATATTCTCGTAGGACAGGACCTTCGTAATATCGTCGCCGATCGGCACGCCGTCTTCGCGAACTTTCAATTCGACATTGATGCAGACCCGCTGCGGTGCCTGTTTTTCGTGGTCGTAGATTCCTATAGAAACCGGCAGCACCAGGTCGCGAACCCGGACCAGGCGCCAGCGGCTAGCCTCGTCCGTCTCGCGCGCCGCCGGCGTGAACGGTGTCACGGAATTGGGATTCACTGTCATCGATAACAAGCCTGCATGCAAAGCGGATATCGCGCCCGACTATGCCCGAACCGGACTTCAACGGCAAGAAGTGCGCGCCTCTTTCCCTTGGAATTTCCGCGAATCGGCGGCAGGTTTCGGCGTTGTTCCGGTTGCCTTGCGGCTTATCAGCGCATATGTAGGTACGATCATTCCGCCGGTCCCCATGGGCGCCAGGTGCGGCAATTCGGATTATCGAAGCAAAATATTAAATATATAAAGATATCGTACAAAAATCATGCATGCCATACGGGCGCTTTCCTGGAAGAGATTGTCGAGCATAGGGTGGGACGGTTTGGCCACCTTCGCTTTATGTATGGTTGTGATAACGGCGTCGGGCGGGCTGACGTTCCTTGTTTGCTGGACAATTGTGATCAAGTTCTCCCGATTGCCGGCGGCAAACATGCCGCGGGCCGATGTGATACTGGTCATGGGCGCCCGGCTCGACCGCGGCAAAGCGACGCGTGAATTCCGTGCGCGCCTGGACGAAGCGGCGCGGTTGGCGGCGCCGCTTCCGGTGATCGTACTTGGCGGCATGGCAACGCGAGGCGGCCCGACGGAAGCGGCCGCGGGACAAGTCTGGCTGGTCCGGCGCGGGCTCGACGAAGACCGGGTCTTACTGGAGGAGACGTCACGCAATACGCTGGAAAACCTGGTCCATGCGCGCGAACTCATGCGCCACCACGATTTCCGCCGGCCGCTGCTCGTGACCAGCCGCTACCATCTGGCCCGCAGTTCGATCCTCGCCAATGGCCTCGGCATTTCCCATGGCCTGTCGCCGACCGACTACCCCGCCATGCATCATCCCGCCGCCCTGACACGCAGCCTGATCGAAGCCTTGATTATCAACTGGTATTATGTGGGCCGCGCGCTGGCCCGGATGACCGGTCACAGAGGCCTGCTCGCGCGCATTAGCTGAAACCACCCGGCAGCGACAATGCCTGTTATCGGCGATGACGGAACAACAGCATTATAATTTCGCCGTAAGCACCTGTTTATCCTTTTAATACCCGCCACAGCCCCCGCGGATGGAAGCCGCGCGAAATCAGCTTCCAGGCCACCATACGGATGATCCGCGATACGTCGCGCACGGGATGGAGATGGCTGGGGCGCACCAGGGTTCCCGCGTAGAGCGCCGGAATCGGCGTTGAAATACTGCGCACACCCACCCTCGCGGCCTCGATCAGGATTTCGCTTTCGAAAACGAAGCCGCGCTCCGGCCCGTGCGGCACGTCGACCCGGCCAATCAGGCCGGCGGGATACAGCCTGAAGCCGCTCTGGCTGTCTTCGACACGGTAGCCGCAGGCCCAGGAAATCCAGAAATCGGCGATCCGGTTGCCGATATAACGCTCGCGCGGGAAGGCATCGCGGTCGCCGAGCCGGGATCCGATGACGATGGCCCCGGGATTGTCGCGTGCGCAGGCCAGAAGCAGCGCAAGGTCTTCCGGCCGGTGCTGTCCGTCGCCATCCATTGTTGCGACGATGTCGGCGCCAAGTTCGACGGCGCGCCGCAAGCCTCTCGCAAGGCTCGCAGCCTTGCCGGCATTTGCCTCGTTGCGCAGCAGTTCGACGGGATACCGCCGCACGATCGCCGCCGTATCGTCCGTGGACCCGTCGTCGATTACGATCACTTCGCCGTCCACCTGCAGACAACGCTCGATCACATCGCCGATGGTCGCAGCCTCGTTATAGGCGGGAATGACAATAATGACCTTGGGCGTCATGAAGTTTTCTGTATTTCCCTATTCCTGCGATCACCGCCCCTTCGGCGAGGTTGGCAGCATAACCGATATCGGCCGGCCGTGACCCGGAAAATACCCGGTTTTCAGGCTGCGCGGCCTAATGGTAATATGTTCTTTACCCGGTCTGTCCTAAACTTTCGCCATGCTCGAGTCGACGCCGGAATTTGGGAGCGTTTCATGAGACGGAAATACACGGTTTCCCTATGGATCGCGTCCGCCATCCTGGCCCTGGCCGCCTGTTCGTCACCTTCGGTGGAACAATCGGTCAGACCGCCGCCGCCGGCCTGGTCCGGTGACACGGCCTATGCCGGTTCCGGCGCGTCAACCCCGCGGCAACCGGTCAAACCCGCCAACCCGCGCATCGTCCGGGGATCGCCGGGCCTGCAATGCGTTCCCTATGCGCGAGAGCAATCCGGCATCCCGATCCGCGGCGACGCCTGGACCTGGTGGCATAAGGCCAAGGGCAAATACAGCCGTTCGCAACGGCCCGCCGTGGGTGCGGTCCTGGTTGTGGGCAAGACGGCGAAAAACAAATACGGCCATCTCGCGGTGGTGACCCGCATCGTCAGCGACCGCGAGATCGTGGTCAACCACGCCAACTGGCTGAACAAGGGCCGAATCCATCTGGATACACCAGTGCGCGACGTTTCGCGCCGCAACGACTGGTCGGCGGTGCGGTTCTGGTATACGCCCGGCAATGTGCTGGGCAAGAGCACCTACCCGGTCGACGGATTCATTTACCCCAGGGGCACCGTCGCCACGAGCGGTTAATCCGGATCAGGGGAAGGCGCCGCCGCGGCACGGTATAGCTTGCACAACTCTACCAGCAGCTTGCGTGTTCTTTCACAGCAAAGCGAGTAGTGGATCGCCTTGCCGTCGCGCCGGGACTCGACGATGCCGTCGGCACGCAGCCGCGCCAGTTGCTGCGACACCGTAGGCTGGCGCGTTCCCGTGAGTGTTTCGATCTCGCCGACCGATTTTTCACCTTCCGCCAAAAGACAAAGTATCATAAGGCGGTTTTCATTCGCCATGGAACGAAGCAGGGTATTGGCCTCGCCGGCATTATTCCACAACACGCCGAACCCCGACTTGCCATCGCATTCATATATGCTACTCATTGTGCCCGTTTTCCGGCGGGTGGGACCCGCGAGCAAGTTTGCTGCAGAATCAAGCCGCCTGTCGCCCAGTAAGACATACCCGGCAACCGAAGCTGCCCGTAATCCTGCGGTATCCGCAACTCGTTTCGGTTATAATTCAACGCTCCACGCCCTCTGCGGTCTGACATCAAACGCGCAGATCGGTTTCGCTCTTATATTCATTACATATTATGTGAACGAGCCGGCAAGGTAAACCTCAGTTGCGGAAAAATCAGAAATCCAGATCGTCCTGGATCGCCTCAATACCGACTTTCGCACATTCGTCGTCGGCCGGCCCACCCGGTGCGCCGGACACGCCGACGCCGCCAACGATCGATCCGGCTGCCTGCACAACGACCCCGCCGCCAACCATCATGGCCTCATCCACGAAACGCACGCCCGAGGCCTCCTTGCCGGCCTCCGTAAGCTCTGCCATCGCCAATGTATCGGTTCGGAAACTCACGGCCGTCCAGGCCTTGCGGCGCGCTGTTTCGACGGTGTGCGCGCCGGCGTAACGGTCACGCAACATGACCTGCATGTTCCCGGACCGGTCGACCACGGCGACGGTAACCTGGTAGCCCCTGGCGCGGCAGTCCGCCAGCGCTGCCCGGGCCAGAACCAACGCGGTTTCCGGCGACAGGGTTTTATAGGAGACCAACGCCTCTTCCTCGGCCCTGGCGCCCCCGGTCATGATGCCGCTAGCAAGCAGCAATGCTATCGCCATTCTTTTCATCTGATGTCTCCTTGTCTGATCTTTCCGCGCATCCCGGTGCGCCAGCCTGCGTCTGACTGCCTGTCAGGTCTGTTTGGAGTTTGTCGAGCTCTATGGCCAGCAATCCCCAGAAGAAGTCTTCACCCGGATAACCCAGGATCCGGCCCACCTCCTTGCCGTCTTCCAAGAGCACGAAGGTTGGCGTGTAATGGATACCGCGAATATGCGTGAGGTCTTCGGGAACGGTGTCATCCACGTCCACGCGGCGCAACGGCGCTATCCTCGCCTCTTCGGTTTTACAGTAAACGACACCGACTTCATCGTGCCAGGCCTCGCACCACTCGCAACTGTCGGATTCGAACATCACCAGTTCCGCAGACATGCTGACGCCACCACTGACTTGAACGAGCAGAATTGAAATCGCTGCCAAAAAGACTCGTTTAGACATTTTCCGGTAAATCATCCCGTTGCCGTTTGAGGACCAACATTGCGGTGCATTTCGCCCTGCCTATTGAACTATAGCCTGAAATATTGTTCCCTCACTATATATGCCTAGTGTCGCGGTGTCGGCAAAACGGCATATTCAACCCTATCATATTCGATCTTGATAAATCATCAAACTCGAATATGATTGATCGGATCAAGACCATAAATTGAGCGGGGATACCAGCCGGGGTGGCTGTCCCCGGCAACCGAAACAAAAGAACCCGGAGCAGACGCTGTGGGTCTATGGGAGGAAATATTGAAGATCGAGAGATATGTCTTGCCCTTGCTGGGTGCAGTGGTGCTGGCGGCTGCCGGCATGTCGGTACCGGCGAATGCGGCGGCCGAAGAGCTGGTGAAATTCAGCGTCGTCGACGGCCAGAGCATTCCCGCATCTCTGACGGGGAAGCCAGGTGACCCGGTCAAAGGGCGCGAAGTGGCCATCCACCGCAAAAAGGGCAATTGCCTGGCTTGTCACACATTGCCGGCGCCGGATCAGCCCTACCACGGCGAGGTCGGCCCCGGTCTGAACGGTGTCGCCAGCCGCCTGTCGGAAGGCGAAATCCGCCTGCGGATCGTCAATCCGAAATATGCGAATCCAGCCACCATCATGCCTGCCTTCTACCGCACCGAAGGGCTGCACAGGGTGGCCAAGAAATTCCAGGGCAAACCAATGCTGACCGCCGAAGAAGTCGAGGACGTCGTCGCCTATCTGATGACGCTCAAGGAATAGCAGGCAAGACGGCAACCATCAGACGAACCCGGCACACCGGGATCAAACAGGACAATAACCGAGGAAACGAAGATGAGTTCGAAGGAAATGCCAAGAGAAATCAGCCGCCGGCACGTGATCGTGCTGATCGGCGCGGCCGCCGCTGCGGCCGGCATGCTGCCGCGGGTATCGCTGGCCGACAAGGCCGCGACGGACGCCGCGGTCAAGGCCGCCGGCGGCGATGGCGCGGCGGCGGGCGGCATTACGCTGGACCTGCCGCAGATCGCGGAAAACGGCAATACCGTGCCGGTCGGGGTCGAAGTCGAAAGCCCGATACCCCAATCCTGAGGTTTGCTCCATGCATTTCACACCGGCCAGCGGGGTCGCCCAGGCGTCCACCCGCATCCGCCTCGCCAAGACGCAGAATATCGTCGCACTCGCCGAGATGAGCGACGGCAGCTTCAGGCGCGAGACGGTCGAAGTGAAAGTAACTATCGGCGGCTGCGGCGGCTGACCCGGAACCGGAAAACACGGAGAATTTGAAATGGCAGTAGCAAAACCCCGCGTGAAGGTGCCGAAATCGGCTTCCAAGGGGGAAATCATCGAAATCAAGAGCCTGATCTCCCACGCGATGGAGAGTGGGCAGCGGAAAGACAAGCAAGGCAAGCCTATTCCGCGACAGATTATTAACAAGTTCGTCGTCACGTTCAACGGCAAGGAGTTCTTCAGCGCGGACTGGGCGCCCGCCGTTGCCGCGAACCCTTATATGGCCTTCCATATGCGGGCGAGCGAAAGCGGCACCATGGAGTTCACCTGGGTCGACGACGACGGCACCAAATACACCGAGAAAAAGGACCTCAAGGTCAGCTGACCGGGGCCGCCGTTGAAACGAAGCAAACCTGTGGATAGGGAGGAAATATCCGGGATGCGAATAATCAGACTTACAAGCGTGATGGCGGGTGCGGCCGTGGCTGCGGTCTTTTCCGTCGCCACTGTCGCCACCGGCGAGCCGAAGAGCGGTTATGACTTTGCCGAGCCCGAAACCAGGGAGATGCAGGATGACGATTTTTCCAATCCTGGCATGCTGATAGCCGATTACGGCGGCGAGCTCTGGTCCACGGCCGACGGCGAGGCCAACAAGTCCTGCGCGGATTGCCACGGCGACGCCGCGGAGTCCATGAAGGGCGTTAAGACCCGCTATCCGGCTTATTATCAGCCCTGGAGCAAGATGATCAATCTCGAGCTGCGGATCAATGAATGCCGGGTCAACAACCAGAAAGCCAAGGCATGGAAGTACGAGTCGAAGGAAATGATCGGCCTGGCTTCCTACATCGGCTACCAGTCCCGCGGCATGCCGATGAATGTGGATATCGGCGGCAAGGCGACGCCGTTCTTCCAGAAGGGCAAGGAGTTCTTCTACGAACGGCGCGGCCAAATGGACTTGGCCTGTTCGAATTGCCACGAGGACAATGCCGGCAACATGATCCGCGCCAATCTGCTTTCGGAAGGGCCGAGCAACGGTTTCCCCACCTATCGCCTGAAATGGCAGGGTGTGGGCACGCTGCATCGCCGCTTCAAGGGCTGTAACGACAATATCCGTGCGACGCCCTATGAGCGGGGCTCGGACGAGTATGTCAATCTTGAGCTCTACCTCGCCTGGCGGGGCCGGGGCCTGACCGTCGAAACACCGTCGGTCAGAAACTGATAAGAGACTGTAGTTGCTGCGGGGGGTGCGGGCTTTACCGCATCCCCCGTTTTGCTGGGAGTTGAGCGAAAATGTTTACACGCCGTGATTTTTTCACCCTCGCCGCCGCGACCGCCACCCTCATGGGGGGAGCCGGCGGGTTGGCGCGGGCCGCGGCGCAGCAAAAAATCACCCAGGACGACCTTCTCAAGTTCGACCCGGTCGGCCAGGTCACGCTGCTGCATATTACCGATATCCACGCCCAGCTGGTCCCGATCTATTTCCGGGAACCTTCGGTCAATCTGGGCGTCGCAGAAGTCAAGGGCCTGCCGCCGCATATCACCGGCAAGGATTTCCTCAAGGAATTTTCCATTCCCGCCACGTCGCCCGAAGGCTATGCGCTGAGCAGCAATGATTTCACTGCGCTGGCGAAGAATTACGGCAAGGTTGGCGGACTCGACCGCCTGGCCACGCTGATCAAGGCGATTCGCGCGCAACGGCCGGCCAACACGCTGTTCCTCGACGGCGGCGATACCTGGCAGGGGTCCTACACCTCGCTGCAGGAAACAGGCGCCGATATGGTGCGCGCGATGAACGCCCTGGGCACGGACGCCATGACCGCCCATTGGGAATTCACGTACGGCACCGACCGGGTCCAGGAACTGGTCGAAATGCTGGAGTTCCCCTTCCTTGCGGGCAATGTGCGCGATACCGAATGGGAGGAGCCGGTTTTCGACGGCGTCGCCTATTTCGAGCGCGGCGGTGTGAAGATCGGCGTGGTCGGCCAGGCCTTCCCCTACACGCCGGTCGCCAACCCGCGCTATATGATCCCGAGCTGGAGCTTCGGCATCCAGGAAAAGCGGGTCCAGGAACTCGTCGACGAGGCCCGCGCGGGCGGCGCCGAGCTTGTCGTCCTGCTGAGCCATAACGGCTTCGACGTCGACCGCAAGATGGCCGGCCGTGTTACCGGAATCGACGTGATCCTGACCGGCCATACACACGACGCCCTGCCCGTGGTGCTGGAGGAAAAAGGCACGCTGCTGGTGGCTTCCGGTTCGCATGGCAAGTTCCTGTCCCGCCTCGATATCGAGGTCAAGGGCGGCAAGATGACGAATTACAATTACCGCCTGATTCCGGTCTTTTCCGACGTCATCGAACCGGATCCGGAGATCTCGGCAATCGTCAAGGGCATCCGCGAACCGCATGAGGCGGAACTGACCCGCGTGCTCGGCCGTACCGAGAGCCTGCTATACCGCCGCGGCAATTTCAACGGCACCTTCGATGATCTCATATGCCAGGCGCTGATGGAGCAACGCGACGCCCAGATCGCCCTGTCGCCCGGTTTCCGCTGGGGTGCGTCCCTGCTGCCCGGCCAGGACATCACGGTGGAAGACGTCTACAACATGACCTCGATCACCTATCCCGCCGCCTACCGCAACGAATTCACCGGCGAATTCCTGAAGGTCATTTTGGAGGACGTGGCGGACAATCTGTTCAATCCGGACCCCTATTACCAGCAGGGCGGCGACATGGTGCGCGTCGGCGGCATGTCCTATGCGATCAATCCGAACAATGCCATGGGCAGGCGCATCTCGGACATGAAGCTGATCGCCACCGGCGAGGCGATCGATCCGGCCAAGACCTATACCGTGGCCGGCTGGGCCTCGGTCAATGAAGGCACCGAGGGCCCGCCGATCTGGGATGTGGTGAACGGCTATATCGAGGACAAGAAGGTCGTCAACGTGCCGGAGAACAAGAATATCAGAATCAGCGGCAGTTGATGGCCGGCAAGCGCGCAGAGAGAGGGCGGTAAATGGTCGGTCTGGATGTTTCGTTCGGCGGCGCCTTCCTGGCCGGCCTGTTGAGTTTCCTGTCTCCCTGCATCTTGCCGCTGGTGCCGCCTTACCTTTGTTTCCTGGGCGGAGTCAGCCTGCAACAGCTGGAGGAAGGCGGGGAGGTCGACCGCGGCGCGATGCGCCGGGTTGTGCTGGCCTCGGTCGTTTTCGTCCTGGGCTTCGCCACCGTTTTCATCGCCTTCGGGGCGACCGCCTCGTATCTCGGACAGATGCTGGCGGAAAATTTCGAAATCCTGTCCTGGATCGCCGGCGCCCTGATCGTTGTGCTTGGGCTGCATTTCCTCGGCGTTTTCCGGATCGCCCTGCTCTATCGCGAGGCCCGCTTCCATGTCGAAAGGAAGCCGGCCGGACTGATCGGCGCCTATGTCATCGGCCTGGCCTTCGCCTTCGGCTGGACTCCCTGCGTGGGACCGGTGCTGGCCGGCGTCCTGATGATCGCCGGGGCGGAGGATTCCGCCTTCCAGGGAGCCGCACTGCTGGCGGCCTATGCGGGCGGCATCGGGGTACCCTTCATCGGCGCCGCCTTCTTCGCGCCCCTGTTCATGCGTTTCATGGCCCGTTTCCGCCGTTACCAGGGCTGGATCGAACGCATCCTCGGCGCGCTGCTGGTGCTTACCGGTATCCTGTTCATTACGGGCGGCATCAACGATATCGGGAACTGGCTGCTGCTAACCTTCCCTGATCTGTTCGGCACCGTCATCAGATAATGCCCCCTACCCGAACCGCAGGAACATGATCCGCTCGTAGGAGCGCAGTTCGCCGATCCCGATCCGGTAGAGCAGCAGGTCTTTCGTCTCCAGCGATTTCAGCAGTTTCCCCATGCTCTCGTTCGCGCCGTCGACCAACCGTTTGAATTCCGGGTCGGTGGCGACCTCGCGCGCTGCCTGATCCCGGCATTTTTCGAATAGCGCCTCGACGATAGCCGCCTGCTCGCGCACCATGGCGACGGCCGAAGCGTCCCCCAGATCCCTGACTTCGCGGCGATATCGCGCCAGCACATCCATCGCCGCGCTGAGCGCATTCACGTGGTCGGAATATGTAACGACGTTGTTGCGCCGGCGCAGGTCTCCCAAAATGTCCCGTATCGGATTGATCGCGCCCGTCGCGGCTTCCGGGTCGCCCGCATCCAGCGCGTCCAGGCCCGTCTCGGCGCGCGCAAGGACGTCCTGAAGCGTTTTCTTCCAGTCGGCATCCCCGGCATAGTCGGCCGGCGGGTGGTCTGCATACATCTCCACCAGCGCAGTCCATTTGACAATGAATTCATCGAGCGCCAGTCCCGCCACGGCCACGTTGCCGGTTCGCGCGTAGAACGCGGCCTCGCGGTAATGGGCGTAAGCGTCCGCCTGTGCCAATACGAACCCAGGCGCATCGCCCGCCCGGCCCGGCGGCGCCAGAACGGCCAGGAAGACAAGCGCCAGGGCTGCTGCCCGGCCTTTAAGGAAAATACGCATTCTCACCATCGCTCCTGCAGAAACTCGTCAACCGCGTCGGCCACGTCTTCCATGAACAAGTCCAGGAAGAAATGGTCGGCGCCGTCGACTTCCAGGAACTGAAGATTTTCGCCCGTCAGGGGCGTCACGAGATCCTTGAGTCCCTCCACGACCCTGTCCTCGCTGCCCGCGATCACGAGTGTCGGCTTGTCGATCTTCGGCAGCAATGTCGGCGTGTCGCGCCTCGGGTCAGCGGCGTAATAGCTGATAAAACTCGCCGCGCTCACGGTGGCGTTTTCGCACTGAAGGAAGGGCACGCCCTTAAGCTGCGCGTCGGGCGCCATACCCCCCGCCTTTTGCAGCAATGTCGAAAGATCCCTTCCGAAGCGGCGCTTGTAGCTGGCCGCCGTTGTATCATGGTCCGATGTCGCGGGCGCCAGCAGCAACACGGCGCGCAGCGCGGGGTCGTCGCGTTCCGCCGCGAACCAGGCGGTCTGGTTGCCGCCGCGCGAATGCCCCATCAATGCGATGCGGTCTGCCCCCTGCCCCTTCAGCCAGCCCATCCAGGCGTCGATCTCGTCCAGCGCATCGTCATGCCTGTGCCGGTTGACCCCAATCGCGCAGTCATAGAAACCAGTCCGGTTATCGATGCCAAATCCCAGATTGATTGCCAACGAGGCGATGCCCCGTTCGGCCAGCGCGTCGCGCAACAAGGTGATAGTCTCCATCCCGCTATGGGCCAGCGTTCCGTGGGTGATCAGCACCACCCCTTCACCCAGCGAGCCGCCGTCGGGGACGGTCAGTTCGCCATTCAGCCGGACACCCTTGTAGGACAGTTGAACCGGTTCCGCCTGCACCGGCAAGTCGGCGAGCAGTATCGCCGCTGCGGCAACGATACCAATAACGAATCCCTTCACCATATTCGCATCCTGCGATCAATTTATTGCCAGATCATGCCGCAATGTTTTGCTGCGCGCGTTATGCTAACATAGTAGAAATTGAATATGAATGAATTCAAGCGGAGTCCATGACGATGTCCCTTTGGCGCCTGATCTCCTTGTTGCTGGTCACGCTGTATGCGCCGTCGGCGCTTGCCGACGATGATTACACGGGTCCGATCGAGACCGAGGACGGGATGTATACCGAATCCTGGTTCCTGCAGAGTTTCCTGGACCTGGCGGAAGACCTGGAGGAAGCGAATTCGCAAGGCAAGCGCTTCGTGATCATGTGGGAACTGAAGGGCTGTCCCTACTGCAAAGAAACCCATTTCGTGAATCTCGCCGACGAGGAAATCCGCCATTTCGTGCGCGAGAACTTTGTCGTCCTGCAACTCAATGTCCAGGGCTCGCGCGCGATCACCGATTTCGACGGCGAGGAACTGGAGGAACGGGCGCTGGCCCGCAAATACGGCATCCGTTACACGCCGACCTTTCAGTTCTTCGGCGAGGACGCCGCGGCAATGGCCGATCTGGAGCCGCGCCAGCGCGAAGCCACCCGCATGTTCAACTTGTTCAAGCCGGCCCTGTTCCTGGCGACGTTCCGCTACGTACAGGAACGGGCCTATGAAACGGAAAAACTGCGCAGCTACCTGAAGCGACAGCTCAAGGACAGCTGAAACGACAAGAAATAAAATCGATGGAGAGGTTTGAAATGCCTGCAATAAAACTAATCGGTCGCATGGCCTTAGCGGTGGCGCTGCTGGCCGCGGGTCCCACCCTGGCCGCCGAAACCAAGGACGGCGCAGTCAGCCTGCCGATGCCGGCGCTGGGCGACGACAGCCTGCATAAGCAGGCCTGGTTCCAGGATACCTTCCTCGACCTGAAGGAAGATCTGGCCGAGGCCAAATCCCTGGGCAAACGCCTGGTCATCATCTGGGAACAGCGCGGCTGCCCCTACTGCAAGAAAACCCATGATCTCAATTTCCGGATTCCGCGGATCGCCAATTACGTGAAGGACAATTTCTTCGTCCTGCAGCTCAATCTGTGGGGCGACCGCGAGGTGACGGATTTCGACGGCGAGGTTTTGTCGGAGAAAGACTTTGCCCGCAAGAACCGGGTGCTGTTTACCCCGACCTTCCAGTTCTTCCCCGAAAAGCCGGAAGAAGCCGCGGGCCAGCCGGCATGGCGGGCCGAAATCCATCGCATGCCCGGCTTTTTCTGGCCGTTCCACTTCTACTACCAGTTCCGCTATGTGAAGGAGAACGGCTATATCGAACAGCCGAGCTTCCAGCGCTGGCTGGACGGCCAGGGCGACAAGCTGCGCGAGGCGGGCATAAATGTGGAAGAAGCCCTGCACGCGGAATCGCTACATCTGCCCGAGGGATTCTGACGCGCCCGCCGGCGGCGCCCTATAGCAGGGACGCCACGCCGGCGGCTTCCGCCTTTTCTACGGCCGCGGACAGCCGGCTATATTCGCTTTCCGGCGGGAAATGCATCCCGACGATGCCGAACGCCTTTCGCGCATCGGCCAGTTCCGGGTCCGCCGCGGCGGCGGCCAGGCCTTCCCGCATGGCGGCGATATCGCGCGCCGTGGCCGCCCGCCCGGCGATCAGCGGCAGGCCGGGCATCGCGGGCGTCCGGCACAGAACGCGCGTAGCGGCGACCGCCGGCGGCCTGTGCCGGACCAGCGTCGCATGGGTGACGCAATCGATTGCGGCGAAATCCGCCTGCCCGCCGGCCACCGCTGCGATGCTAGCGGCATGGCTGCCCGTTGCCGTCGCTCGGCAAAAGGGACCGCCCTGCCCGCCTTCCAGCGCGATGAGCAAACGGAGCGCATGATGTCCCGACCAGGAATCCATGCTGTTCACGGCGCAGCGACTACCGCGCAAATCCCGGAACGATCCCCGGGGCGCATCCTCACGAACGATCACCAGACTGCAATAGTCGGGCCCGTCGCAGCCCGGCGCGTCGTAACAGGGCGTCGCCAGCAGCGAGACCTTGCCGGCAAGGCTGGCGACGAAGGGATAACCGCAGGTCTGGCTGAACAGTAAATCCGGCCTCAGCCAGAACGCCGTGCCTTTGCCCGGGCGGGCCAGCCCGGCCGGCGGATCGGTCAGACCAGCCGCGGCGAAATGCCCGGCGATCCCGGTCCACCAGGCGTCGGTCGCGGCAGCCGTCTCGGCTATTTCGTACATCGGCAGCGAGGCGACGCGTTCAGCCATCTCCGATTTCCGCCGACAGATCGCGCAGGAAAGTGGCGGTCTCGGTCGCCTGCACCGTCGCGGCCCGCACCAGCCCGTCGAAATGGCGCATCAGCACCCTGATATGCGGCGTCGTCGTGAAGACGAAATACATCTGTCCCACGTAGACCGCCGCGCGGACCGGCCCGAAGATGGTGTAGGGCGTCGAATAATGCGTCATCGCGTCGAACAGGTTGACGCGCAGCGAGGGATAAAGCTCCTCCACGATCTCCGCCATTTCATCGAGCTGCGCCGCGCGTACCGCGGGCGCAAGACCCTGCCAGCGTTCCTCGCCCCGCGCAAAGGCCTCCAGCGTCTGGCGCGGCATGCAGATTTCCATGTCGGTATCCGGCAGCCGCGTATAGGCCAGCTGCCCGTGCGAGGCGACGATTGCCTGGTCGGCGGTTTTGGCGACATAATCGCGGTATTCGAACCGCATGACATCCTCGGTCTTGACCAGGTCCGGCAGCGTGGTGGGGACATAGCGAATCCTGTAGCCCGCCGCCTCGACATGCCAGCGGGCCAGGTTTTCATCCACCGGCGTCTGGGCGCTGGGCGTGAATTGCAGCGATTCCTGTAACACGTCCGCACCCAGCTTGGCCTCATGACTCAGCCCCAGAAGCCAATCCAGACTGACCCTCAGCGCAGAGGCGATGGCCGCGACCGTATCGGCGCGCGGCAGCCGGTCATTGTCGGGCGACAGCAGTTGCGACAGGGTCGAGCGATCAATCCCGGTCCGCCGGGCCAGCGCCGACCGGCTCAATCCCGCGCTCTCCAGCGCCTCGAGAAAACGGGTCCGGAATACAACAACTGTTTCGCGCCGGTCGAAGACCAGCCGTTCGTCTGGTTTATCCCGCATTGTCGCGTTTTATCATCAATAGTGTGACTCTACAACATATTTAACGTGTTTGTGACAACTAACTCATTGCTCGAGCTTTTATTAGTGAAGATACTGACAAATAATACTTTTCGCAGCCAACAAAAACCGTGCGGCAATGCCGAATCCTGCAAGTTCCATCCCACGCGCTGGCAGCGGCGACAGCGCCAGAGTCGGGGAGCTTCCGACCTGGCTACTCGTACCGGCCATTTACGGCGGCTGGTTTTCAGTCACCTGGTTCTTCGAGTCACTGCCCTGGTGGGCGGTGCTGCCGGCGGGCGCATGGCTCGTCGCCTGGCATAATTCCTTCCAGCACGAAGCCCTGCACGGCCATCCCAGCCGCCATGTCCGGCTGAACGAGCTATTGGCCTGGCCGCCGCTCTGCATCTGGATCCCCTACCCGGTCTATCGCGATTTCCATCGCGCCCATCACCAGACGCCGATGCTGACCGACCCGGTGGACGATCCGGAATCCTTTTACCTGACCCGCGCGCATTGGGAACGGGCCGGCCTCGTCCGCCGCGCCCTGCTGGTTGCCAACAATACGCTGGCGGGCCGCATGGCGATTGGCCCCTGGCTGGCGGCAACCGCTTTTTGGAAAAGCCAATTTATTGCGATGGTAAGCGGTGATCGCCGTTATCTCGGCATCTGGGTACTGCACATCACATTATGCGGGTTGATGTTCGCCTGGCTGTGGCGGGCCTGCGGGATATCGCCGCTGGACTATGTCCTGATGTTCGCCTGGCCCGGACTATCGCTGTCGCTGATCCGTTCCTTTTACGAGCATCGCCCGGCGCCTGAGCAGAACGGCAGAACCGTAATCGTCGATGCTGGCCCCTTGATGAGCCTGTTATTCCTGAACAACAATCTGCACATAGTCCACCACGACCGTCCGGATCTGCCCTGGTTCGCCCTGCCCGCGATGTATCGCCGGGACCGCGACAAGATTTTGCGCCGCACTGGCGGCTTCCATTTTCCCGGCGGCTATCTGGAAATCGCGAAGCGTTTCGCGTTCCGGCCGAAGGACCTGCCGGTGCGGGCCGAGTGAATACATAATTCGGCGTTATCGCATTGCCAACTGTGATTCCCTTGGCCGGGTCTCTACGGCCTTTGACAATTTCTTCGGAAGACCGCCTGTTTTTTTACAAATATTTAGTCTTATTGGTCTCTAATCCCATTCCAATGACCGCACTGGGCCGGCGGGGCCCGCCAGGGTGAATGGAAATATCGGGAATGAAGACCGTAATCAAAGCGACCCTACTGCTCGTGTTGACGGGACTGGCCTCAGCCTGTTCGACCGATCCCTTGATCGTCGACAAGAACTGGGTGCCCAAGCGCATGGTCGGCTACGTCTCGGAACTGGAGCCGGGATATTACGGCGCCAAGCTGACCCGGGTCGTTTTCCGCAATGGCAGGGAAATGAAAGCCGATCTCGTCGAACTGCAATTCATCGGCCAGCTATCGGCCCGCAACAAGCCGCCCTTCAACATCTTCGCCGGCCGGCGCTGTCATGACTGCGAGTCGAACCTGTCGATCTATATTCATTCCCCCGGCGACGGCCGGCTGAAGAAGAAAGCCAAGCGCTACCGTTATCCCGGCCGCGTATACAGCCATGTGAATGGCGCCCTGGTCGAGGACTCCCGGGCCTTCTTCGGCGACTGCCTGGCCGGTCGAAGCCCCGGAATCGTGGTCTGGTTCGTGCGCACCCGCCTGGACCTGCCCAACTGGGTGGAAAAGGTCGACATCGTTGAGTCGACGGGACGCAGCCTCGATGTTTCGGAAATCGAGGCGCCCGTGCCGCCGATAGACGGCACATTGAAACTGGTCGAAGAAGGCCGCTGCCGGGAAATCCCGAAGCGCCTGATGAGCACCGAACCGTAAGATATTTCCCACTTGCGTGGAGTCGGCTACAGCCCGCTCCCCCCACTCGGCCGCCCACGGCGCAACGCCCGGGACGTCTACTTCCAATGGGTTTCCGGCCATGGGAAGGGCGGTGAGCGCAAGTCCGGGTATAGCCAAGAACGGAAATGGAAATCTTTACCTACCGAAGTGCTCGGGTGTCGCTCGCCCCCGTGAAGCTCGACAGCTGCCACCTAGAAGAGTAATATAGCGCTCCCTGCCTTGGAGGCGGAGGCGTTTCTCATGTTCGCGCAACCTCGGTCAAAATGCGTCGGTGGTGTTCTTCTAACGGGCCTGATCCTCTCAGCCTGCAGTGAGACGAGTTCACTCCGGTCAGAGGACGTCGAAGCAGGAGACCTAAGCGCAGCGTATGAGGCTAGCAGAGTAAATTCGCTGCGTATGACGATTTCATTGCGACCTGCGTCTTCGGACTCTTCCAACATGATAATGTCTGTGTCGGTAGATGCGCAGTCCAGTTTTTGACCCACAACTGGGTCACGATACCTTCCACGCTGCCGACAATGCATTTGGACTGAGCCTTATATCTTCGCAATAGCCGACCATTGTGATCCACATTAGGGGCGACGTTTGCCACCATTTCGGCTGGCGTCGCGAGCAGTATCCCCTGTGATCTTTGGCCATGAAGACCGTAGGGCCAGCTTAAAGGCGCAAAGCGCACCACATGCAGCGCTTGGTCGAACATCGCTTCTTAGTCAAGAGGTGACATTGGGATTTATCCAGTACCCGTCCTTTGCCACGCCAGCATTCCGGTAATCCATGGACAACCAACTGATCCAATTCGGTGGTCAGTTCCACGCTGGCCGGACAGCATTGGCGGACGCAACCTCAGAAACATCCCTTGTAGTTTTTCTCGACGCAGTCGCGTGCCAAATGCTGGGCCCGCAGAATGTCCGCTGATGGCATTCGCTCGGCTACAAGATCCCTATATTTCGCCCCTTTCTTATCGCCTTGCGCCGCCGCGATATCGAACAGCATATGCGCCATTACATAGTCCCGCTCGACACCTCCAGCATCGCGATACATCTGCCCAAGTGCGACACCGCGCCCAAGGCTGTACATCAGCCCCAGATTGCGCTGCGCTGGCAAGTACCCCTGCTCCGCCGAACTGCGGAACCAGGCAACCGCCTCCGCATCGTTCTGCTTAACGCCTTTCCCGTCGCGGAACTTTATCCCGAGACTGAACTGCGCTGCGGCATGGCCCTGCTCCGCCGCCTTGCGATACCATTTTACCGCTTCCGTATTGTTCTTTTTGACACCCCGCCCAAGGCTATACATCAGCCCCAAGTTGTTCTGTGCCCACATGTAGTCTTGTTCCGCCGATCTGCGGAACCAGGCAACCGCCTCCGCATCGTTCTGCTTGACGCCTTTCTCGTCGCGGTACATCAGCCCGAGATTGTTCTGCGCCGCCGCGCTCCCCTGCTTAGCCGCCTTTCGGAACCAGTTGACCGCTTCCTTGTTGTCGTGCGCGACACCCTGACCAAGAGAGTACATGACGCCGAGATTGTTCTGCGCGGCTGCCAGTCCCTGTTCTGCCGCGGCGGAACAGACCGCGCGCGCGTGTGTGTAATCTCGCCGATTGAAGGCATCCCAGCAGCCATAATCCGGCCCCATATCCACACAAGCGCTAACGACAAGAACAGACAGAACAACAAAATACCGCATCGCCTTCTCCTCTCGGGGAAATGATAACCCGATTTCAATTCGGAGGTCGCTCCTCAATCGTTGTTGATGCTGCAGCCCTTACTATCGCCGTTGTCTCCGGGGCGAATCCAGGTTGTCACCACCGAGGGCGTTGACGTGCGCGCCGCGCCCGAAGACCGAATTGCCGGGGCCGTTGTCGGCCATCTGAACGCCGCCGGCCACCTGATTTCCGCCGCTGGACGAATCGCCGTTTCGCCGACCACGCCCCCACCGCCACCCGGCAGGTGCCCGCCAATACCCGGATGCCCATCGTCCCGCTCGAAATCGCCATTGCCGAATGCCGTTGCCGGGCCCGGCGGGTAATCGTCGATGGGTTTGTTGGTGCCCAGGCTGCAGCCGGAAGTCGTCAGCGTCACGCCCTCTAAGGCAATTTTCACCCGGCTTTTGCAGCGGTTCTCGTATTTTCCCATCTACGGCCGTCATTTTGGGATTTGCCGCCCGGCGAGACCGCTCTATCCAAGGTTTGCTTTGCTCAACACGACCCCAACCGAGCCGGGTCAAACTGACTAACAATTCGTAAACAAAACGAATGCTCGACTGATTTATTCCACCTTATTCAGAAATTTTGCGTAGTTCCGCCGCAGTCGCACGAGACGCATGGCCTGCTAGCATCAGTTGGACAAAAGCCGTCAAAGGACCTTGCTTTGGGTATACGGTCGACAGGCTTAGACGACGAAAAGGATATTCACAGTCGGCTTCGGGTCAATTCCGCTCCTTCGTGGCGGAGCTGGCGATTGACCGGTTTGCACAAACAAGCGGAAGCCGGAACAAGCGGCTTCATTCATGAGTCCATGATCTAGACCAACCGGCGCTTTTCCAGCTTTGCCTCGTCGAGGACAATCCCCAGCCCCGGCGCATCGGGCAGCGTGATGCATCCCTTCTTGTCGGCCTTGATCGGCTCGGCCAGCATGAAGTCGCGCCGCGCCGGCGTCCATTCCGGCGGGTCGATCGGAAATTCCAGCCAAGGCCTGCCCTTGCAGCCGGCGAACAGATGCGCATTGGCCAGCAATCCGATACCGTTGCCCCATGTATGCGGCGTGAAGGCTACGCCTGCAGCGGCAGCGATCTTCGCCAGCCGCGCCACCCCGGCGATGCCGCAGGTCTGGGTCGCGTCGGGCTGCAGCACATCGACGCAGCGGCGCTCGATCAGATCCTCCAGCAAATGCGCCTCGCGGGTCAGCTCGCCGCCGGCGATCCGTACCGACACGGCGTTATTCAGCACCGCCATGCCGCGCCAGTCGCTGCGATGCAGCGGCTCTTCCATCCAGTAGACGCCGAGCCGATCCAGCTCTCGCGCGACGACGAGGGCCTGGTGATAGGTCCAGGCCGGCGCGGTATCCCACGGCATGCGCCAGCCCTGATTGCAGTCGACCAGAATTTCGATCTTGTCACCGACCGCGCGGCGGACAGCTACAAGCGCGCTGATATCGTCGCGCCAGTCGCCCCGGTGGAAGCGGATCTTGACCGCCGGAAAGCCCTTGTCGCGCAGCGCGCAGACCTTCTCCACCATCTCGCCGCCGTCGCACGACACGCCCATCGAGGCGTAACAGGGCACCGTCGCCGACGATCCGCCCAGCATGCGCCAGACCGGTTGTCCCTTGATCTTGCCCGTCAGATCCCACAGCGCCAGATCCAGCGCCCAGGGACGCCCGCCATGGAAGTCGATATTGCTCAGCACCGCATGATGCCGGTCCAGGTCGAACGGGTCCGTGCCGATGAAGAGATCGAGATAGTCCTCGATTCCCTCCATGGCCGAGCCGGCCCCGATGCCGACCGCGCCGTCGGCGGTCGTCACCCTTACGATGGTGGCGTCGAAATGCGCGCGCGGCCGGCTGTCCCAGGCCGGCCGGAACGGCGGATTGAGCGGCAGGCGGTATCGCTCCAACGCGATCTTGTCTATCTTGCTCGCGCCGGGCGGCGCGGCCACCAGGCGGCGCGCCGGTGACGGTTTCGATTCTTTTTCGATTACAGCCATGTTCGGGAAATCCAGCGATCCTTGGTATTGGTCCGATGGATAACATTCGCAATAAAAAAAGGTAAAATTGTGATGACTCGTGACGATGTCGAGATTCTCGAAAGCGAACCCTTCTGGCAGGGCTTTTCCGGGTGGGCCGGCTGTGACGTGAATGGCCGGCCGGGGATGCTTGATTCGCGCGTGGCCCAACGCTAGTTTGCGCCTGCCGGGCAGGCCCTATTTCACAGCACAGAGACATCATGGACATTCGCGAAGGATTTACCGACGCCATCGGCAATACGCCGCTGATCAAGCTGCGCAAGGCGTCGGAACTGACGGGCTGTACGATCCTGGGCAAGGCCGAATTCATGAACCCGGGCGGCTCGGTCAAGGACCGCGCGGCGCTGGCCATCGTCGAGGACGCCGAACGGCGGGGCAAGCTGCGGCCCGGCGGCGTCATCGTCGAGGGCACGGCGGGCAATACCGGCATCGGCCTGGCGCTGGTCGCCGATGCGCGAGGCTATCGTACGATCATCGTCATCCCCGAGACCCAGAGCCAGGAAAAAAAGGACATGATCCGCCTGGCCGGCGCAGAACTGCGCGAGGTTCCCGCGGTGCCGTACAAGAACCCCGACAACTACGTGAAGGTCTCCGGCCGGCTGGCCGAGGAACTGAGCAAGAGCGAACCGAACGGCGCGATCTGGGCCAACCAGTTCGACAATACGGCAAACCGCGACGGCCATTACCGCACCACCGGCCCGGAAATCTGGAACCAGACCGACGGAAAGGTCGATGGATTCATCTGTTCGGTCGGCAGCGGCGGCACGCTGGGCGGCGTTTCCATGGCGTTGAAGGAGCGCAACAAGGATGTCGTCGTCGGGCTGGCCGATCCGATGGGGTCCGCACTCTACAATTTCTACGATCATGGCGAATTGAAGTCGGAAGGATCGTCAATCACCGAAGGCATCGGCCAGGGCCGCATCACCGACAATCTGGAGGGCGTGCAGGTCGACGTTTCATTCCGGGTGCCCGACGCCGAGGCGCTGCCGGTGGTGTTCGACCTCGTGCTGGAGGAAGGGCTATGCCTGGGCGGGTCCAGCGGCATCAATGTCGCCGGGGCGATCCGGCTGGCGAAGCATATGGGCCCGGGCCACACCATCGTCACGCTGTTCTGCGATTCCGGGCAGCGCTATATGTCGAAACTGTTCAACCCGGCATTCCTTCGCGAGAAGGGCCTGCCGACGCCTTCATGGCTGGAGTGACCTTATGACCGAGGAGCTGTTCCGCGAGGATTCCTATCTGCGCGAGTGCGAGGCGACGGTGACCGCGGCAACGCCCGGCAAGGTGATCCTGGACCGCACCGTGTTTTACCCGACCGGTGGCGGCCAGCCCGGCGACAGTGGCGTTCTGGTTCTGCCCGACGGATCGGAACTGGCGATTATCAACACGGTGAAGGACGAGGCCGCCATCGCCCATCTCTGTGCCGAGGACGCCGCCCTGCCCGCCTCTGGTACGAAAGTGACGGCGCGCCTCGACTGGGACAGGCGTTATCGTCACATGCGCATGCATAGCTGCATGCATTTGTTGTGCGCGGCCGTGCCCTGCGGAGTCACCGGCGGGCAGATCGGCGCGGAGAAGAGCCGCATTGATTTCGACACCGGCGATCATGTGCTGGACAAGGAGCAGATCACCGCCGAGTTGAATCGGCTGATTGAGGAAGACAGGCCACTGTCGCACCGATGGGTCGCCGATGGCGAACTGGACGCCAATCCGGATCTGGTGCGCACGATGTCGGTCCAGCCGCCGCGTGGCGGCGGCCGCATCCGGCTGATGGAGGTCGAGGGCGTCGACCTGCAACCCTGCGGCGGCACCCATGTAGCGCGCACCGGCGAGATCGGCAAGGTCGCGGTGTCCAAAATCGAAAACAAGGGCAAACGAAACCGCCGCGTGAACGTGGTTTTTGTTTGAATTACTGAGCATTAAGGAAATTTTCTTATGACTTACGCGAATCCAGAGGCGCTTGTCAGCACGGAGTGGCTTGCGGCTCATTTGAATGCGCCGGATGTCCGCGTGGTCGACGGCAGTTGGCATATGCCGGCCGCCAACCGGGATCCGAGCGCCGAATATGACGAGCAGCATATTCCCGGCGCCGTATTCTTCGACATTGACGACATCGCCGACAGCGACTCCACGCTGCCCCATATGCTGCCGAGTCCGGAGAAATTCGCCTCACGGGTTCGCAAGCTGGGGCTGGGCGACGGCAACCGCATCGTCGTTTACGACACCACCGGCGTCTCGGCCGCCGCACGGGTCTGGTGGATGTTCCGCGTGTTCGGCCATGAGGATGTCGCCGTGCTGGACGGCGGCCTGCATAAATGGCTAGCCGAGGGACATCCCGTCACTGCCGAAAAATCCACGCCGCAGGAGCGTCATTTCACGGCGCGCACCAACAGTTTCCTGATCCGCGACTACCACCAGGTGCTGGCCAACTGCAGGACCAACCGGGAACAGTTCCTTGACTCCCGCTCCGTCGGCCGTTTCAAGGGAACCGAGCCGGAACCGAGGGAGGGATTGCCCAGCGGCCACGCGCCGGGCGCGATCAACCTTCCCTACTCGCGGATGCTGGACCTGGCAGACAAGACCATGCTGCCGGCCGACGAGATCATGGACGCCTTCGAGGACGCCGGCATCGATCTCGACAAGCCGATGCTGACCAGTTGCGGCTCCGGCGTCACCGCCTGCATCCTGTCGCTGGGGCTCTATCTGATCGGCAGGGAGGAAGTGCCGGTGTTCGACGGGTCCTGGACCGAATGGGCGAGCAATCCGGACTCGCCAATCGAGACGTCCTGATCATGGACATCCGGCCCGTCGAGGATGGCGATATCGAAGCCGTCGTCGCGCTCTGGGAGTCCTGCGACCTGCTGCGGCCCTGGAACGACCCTCATGCCGACATCGCCCGCGCGCGCGCAGCGCCGCAATCGAAAATCTTCGTCATGGCCGACCAGGACGGGACGATTGTCGCCAGCATCATGGCCGGCGACGACGGGCATCGCGGATGGCCCTACTATGTGGCGGTCTCGCCGGACCGGCGCGGCGAGGGGCTGGGCAAGGCAATCATGGAACATGCCGAGGTCTGGCTGAAGACCGGGGGCGTCACTAAAGTTAATCTGATGATCCGGGGCGGCAACCCGGTGCAGGCGTTCTACGAGGCGGTGGGTTACCAGGTCGAAGACCGTATCGTCATGGCCAAATGGCTGGCCGAGCCGCCGCTGCACGACGAACCACCCAAGCTTGACGTCACCATCACCTATCTGGAAATGCTGGAACAGCCGGTGCGCGGACCCGCCCGCCCGCCGCGCCTGACGGAAAAAATCGCCCTGATGCGGGCCGAGCGGCCAACGGTGGGTTTCTACCGGTATCTGTACAATGCAGTCGGTGAGTCCTGGCTGTGGTACGAACGCAACCAGCTTTCCGATGAGGCGCTTACGGCGATTATCCAGGACGAAAAGGTCGAGGTTTGCGTGCTCTATTACGGCGGCACGCCCGCGGGCTATGCGGAACTGGACCTTCGCCAGGACGGGGAAGTCGAACTCGCCTATTTCGGCCTGATCCCGGACTATATTGGCCTGGGGCTGGGCAGCTATTTACTCGACTGGGCGATCGATGCCGCCTGGTCCAGAAAACCATCGCGGCTATGGGTCCATACCTGTTCCCTGGACCATCCTGCCGCCCTGCCCGTTTACCAGAAGGCCGGGTTCACGCCTTATGATCAGGAAACGGTGAAAATTCCGGAATCCCGGTCGAACAGTGCCGGCCCGGTGCAATAGATGCGTTCCGAGATCGAAAACCGGCTGAATGAGGCCAAGATCCTGCACCGACAGGGCAGGGCCGATCTGGCGGCTCCGGTCTACGAGGCCATCCTTGAAGAGCAGCCGGACCATCCCGAGGCCTTGCATCTTTCCGGAGTCGCGCTGCTTCAGTCGGGCGATGCGGCCGGCGCGGAAGCGATTCTTGTCCGCGCGGTCGACCTCGCGCCCGAAAATCCGAAAGCGGTGAACAATTTGGGCGTTGCGCTGTCGCGGCAGGGACGTCACGAAGAGGCGGCCGTACGGTTCGAAAGGGCTATTGCGCTGGACGACTGTTTCACCGAAGCGCATTTCAATCTCGGTCAGGCATTGCAGGCCCAGTCGCGATGGGCGGGTGCCGCGGCTAGTTATCAGCGCGCGATCGAACTCGACCCGCACCATGCCGGTGCGCACAACAATCTCGGCACTGTTCTTCTTATCAACGGGCATTTCACGCGGGCCGCCGAAATTTACCGGGCCGCCACCCGCCTGCAACCGGATTTGCCGGAACCGCTGGGCAACCTGGTTTCAGCCCTCGAACTGATGAACAGGATCGACGAGGCGACCGCCGTGGGCGAACGCCTGGCCAAACTGGCCCCCGACATGCCGGCCGTCCGCGTGCTGCGCGCCAGGGTCGCCCGCCGAGAGGGCCGGTTCGAGGACGCGAGGGATGAACTCCTCTCGGTTCTTACTGAAGCAGTAAAGACGGGCGTTCGCTATCCAGCCTTGCACGAACTGGCGCTGGTTCTCGACCGGCTGGGCGACTATTCCGGCGCATTCGCCGCAGCCAGGGACTCGAACGAACTGCAGCAAACGCTCCCCGACGCTATACGCTGGGAAATGAATGAGATTCCGGCGCAGATCGCGAAATACCGCAAATGGTTCACCGCCGAACGCTTGGCTTCTGCGCCGCCGGCGCCATCCGGCGGGGTTGGTGCACCGGTATTTTTCGTCGGCTTCCCGCGTTCGGGCACGACCCTGATGGAGCAAATCCTCGCCTCTCATCCGGCGCTGGTGACAACCGGGGAAAACTCTCCGCTAAGCTCGCTCTTCACGGAGGCAAAGGAAGCTATCGGCCGGCAGGCGCAGTGGCCCGAAGACCTTCCGGCACTCACCTCCGACGAAACCGCCGTTCTGCGAGAACTGTTCATGGAAAAGGCGCGTGCGGTCACCGGTTCCGATCTGTCCAGCCAGCGGCTGGTCGACAAGATGCCGATGAACATCATACATCTCGGCCTCATCAACTGGATGTTTCCCGAATCGAAAACCGTCGTTGCGATCCGCGACCCGCGGGATGTCTGCCTGAGTTGCTACATGCAGCAATTCGCTCACAATGTCGGGATGGTCCAGTTCCTCGATCTCGAAAGAACCGGCCGGTTCTATGCCGAAATCATGGGGTTGTGGCTGCAATATCGAAATGTCCTTGGCATCCCCTGGATCGAATATCGATACGAGGATCTGACCGGCGACTTCGATGGCACGGTGCGGCGTGTCCTCGATTTTATCGGCGTGGACTGGGACGATTCGGTCCAGCAATACGCCGATCATGCCCAGCAGCGAAACATTACCACCCCCAGTTACGACTCGGTCACGCAGGCGATCAACAGAAAGGCCGTCGGGCGGTGGCGCAACTATGAAAGGGAACTGGCGCCGATCCTGCCGATTCTGGAGCCTTTCGTGAAGGAATTCGGTTACGAGCCGGGTTGAAGCATGTTTGCGACATAATCGGCAATTGCCGGCGACGCGGTCAGGCCGGGCGATTCGATGCCGAACAGATTGACCAGACCGGCCACGCCATGCTGCACCGGCCCCTGGATCACGAAGTCCTGCGATTGCGAGCCTTTCGGGACGAGCTTGGGGCGGATGCCGGCATAGCCGGGTTCCAGTACACCGTCCGGCAGGTCGGGCCAGTATTTGCGGATGGCGGCGTAGAAGCGATCGCCCCTTGCGGGATCTACGGCGTAGTCCATCGCCTCGATCCACTCCACATCGGGGCCGAAACGCGCCCGGCCCCCGAGATCCAGCGTCAGGTGAACGCCCAGCCCGCCGGGCTCCGGCACGGGATAGATCAGCCGGCTGAAGGGCGATACCGGGGTAAGCGTGAAATAATTGCCCTTGGCCAGCCATTGCCGGGGAACGTGGTCCGCCGGGAAACCCGCCAGCCTGGCCGCAACGGCTGGTGCGCCTAGCCCAGCGCTGTTGACGACTATCCGGCAGTCCAGCGCCATCGGCATGTCACCACCCACCACAAGCACGACTCCGCCCTCCCCTACCCGTCCGGCCTCGACCGGCGCATTGAAGGCGATCATCGCACCATGTTCCTCCGCCTCGCCCCGATAGGCGAGCATCAGGCCATGGCTGTCGATGATCCCGGTGGAGGGCGACAGCAGCGCGGCCGTGCCATGCAGCGCCGGTTCCTCGGACTCGCTCGCCGCGACGATCAGCTTGCCGCAGCGGCGATATTCGACGCCGCGTTCGGCGCAGTAGCGGTACAGCGCGTCGCGCCCCGCCACGCAGAACCGGGCTTTCAGGCTGTTCAGCGGGTAATAGATGCCGGCGTGGATGACTTCGCTGTTGCGCGAACTGGTGTGAACGCCGATCTCGCCTTCGGATTCCAGGACGATCACCTCGCGGCCCGCACGCGCCAGGCGAGCGGCGATGGCCAGCCCCACCACGCCCGCGCCGATCACCACGCAGTCGGCCTTTTCCCTTTGCACGCGTCCTTTTCCCCCGATCCTCAAAAGCCGCTGGAATTGCCCCTGCCGGAATGCTTGAATGCAGCCCGACTAATAAACAAGCGGCGCAAACATAAGCGGAAAACAGATGAAAGACGATACCCTGCTGGGCCATGCGGGCAACGCCCCGTTCGAAAATCACGGGGTGGTCAATCCTCCCGTCTATCACGCCTCTACCATCCTGTTCCCGACGCTGGAGGCGTTTCGGAACGTGGGCACGGCGAAGGTGCGTTACGGCCGCCGGGGAACGCCGACCAGTTACGCGCTGGAAGAAGCCGTCACGGAACTGGAAGGCGGGCACGGCACAATATCCGTGTCGTCCGGAATGGCCGCAACGGCGTCTGCCTTGCTGGCCTGCCTGAAGGCGGGCGACCATCTGCTGGTTACCGACTCGGTCTATGCGCCGACCCGCCATTTCTGCGAGACCACGCTGAGGCGATATGGCGTGAAAACCGAATATTACGAGCCGCTGGTCGGTGGCGACATCGCGCGGCTCATCCGTCCGGAAACCGCGGTCGTCTTCGTCGAATCGCCGGGCACCGCCACTTTCGAGATCCAGGACGTCCCGGCCATTGCGACTGCGGCCCACAAGGCCGGCGCGCTGGTCATCGCCGACAACACCTGGGGCGCCGGTTATTACTTCAAGCCGCTGTCGAAGGGCGCCGATATCGTCGTACATGCGGGCACCAAATATGTCGTCGGCCATTCCGACACGATGATGGGGCTGGTCACCTGCGGCGACGCGGCGTTGTACAAGCAGATGCGCGACGACATCCAGTCGCTGGGCATGTGCGCCGGGCCGGACGACGCCTATCTCGCCCTGCGGGGCCTGCGGACCATGGGGGTCCGGCTGCCGCGTCATTACGAAAACGCAATGAAAGTGGCGCGCTGGCTGAAGGAGCGGCCCGAAGTCAAGCAGGTGATGTATCCGGCGCTGGAGGACGACCCCGGCCATGAGCTGTGGAAGCGGGATTTTACCGGCGCCTGCGGGCTGTTCGGCTTCGTGCTGCGTAATAGCGACCAGAAGGCGTTGGCCGCCATGATGGACGGGCTGAAGCTACACGGCATGGGATTCAGTTGGGGCGGCTACGAGAGCCTGCTGATCCCGACCGCGCCCGCGAAGGCGCGCAGCGCAACGAAATGGGAGGTGGATGGCCAATGCATGCGCATCCATGTGGGGCTTGAAGATCCCGACGATCTGATCGCCGACCTTGAGGCCGGGCTGGAGCGTATGGAAAAGGCTGGAAAATGACGACATCCGACATCACAAGCGCCATCGCCTTCAACGCCGACGGACTGGTACCCGCGATCGCCCAGCAGCATGACACCGGCGAGGTGCTGATGATGGCCTGGATGAACGCGGAGTCGGTCGCCGAGACGCTGGCGACGGGACGCGTCTGCTATTGGTCGCGCTCGCGCGCCAAGCTGTGGCGCAAGGGCGAAAGCTCGGGCCATGAGCAGCATCTGGTGGAGATGCGCCTCGATTGCGACGGCGATACGCTGCTGCTGCTGGTCGACCAGACCGGCCCGGCCTGCCACACCAACCGCCGCAGCTGCTTCTACCGCGCGGTGCGCGACGGCAAACTGGTGACGATTGCGGAGCCGGTGGCGTAGATTGTAGCCATGTTGAAAGTCGTCATCGCCATCATGCCGGCATGCGCCAGGCGTTAAGCCTTCATCCGGACTGGCGTTGCACGGCGGCCACCAAAATCGAAGTGGAGATCGCGCGTCCACGTCCCGGCAATCTGGCGCTGCGCTATGTCGTGACCGGCAATTTGGCCGATCTGCGCATGCCACCCGTGACCGCATCTGAGCGCGCCGACGGGCTTTGGCGGCATAGCTGCTTCGAGGCGTTCGTCCGCGCGGGGCCGGGCCCCGCCTATTACGAATTCAACTTCGCACCTTCGACGCAATGGGCGGCATACCGGTTCAGCGGCTACCGGAGGGGGATGAGCGTTGCGGACGAAATCGTCGCGCCACGCGTCGAGGTGCGGTCGAACGGCGGGTCTTATGAATTGCAGGCCTCGCTGGAACTGGACCGGTTGCCGAATTTGCCAGGCGATAGCGTATGGCGGCTCGGTCTCTCGGCGGTGATCGAGGAAACGAGCGGCGGCATGTCCTACTGGGCGCTGGTGCATCCACCGGGCAAGGCAGATTTTCATCATTCCAATTGCTTTACGCTGGAACTTCCAGCAGCTTGGCGCCCATGAAAACGGGCCTCGACCGACTCCTCGCCGAACCTGCCCTGCGCGCGCCGCTTGAAGGCAAGCGCGTGGCGTTGCTTGCGCACCCCGCTTCGGTCACGCAGGACCTGACGCATACGCTCGACGCGCTGGCCGCATGCGTTGACATAAGGCTCACCGCCGCTTTCGGGCCACAGCATGGCCTGCGCGGCGACAAGCAGGACAACATGATCGAGTCGCCCGACTTCGACGATCCGGTGCATGGTATCCCGGTCTTCAGCCTGTATGGTGAAGTGCGCAGGCCGACGGACGCGATGATGGAGACGTTCGACGTCCTGCTGGTCGACCTGCAGGACCTGGGCTGCCGCATCTATACCTTCGTTACGACGCTGCGCTACGTGCTGGAAGCAGCGGCGGTGCATAGCAAGGCCGTGTGGGTGCTGGACCGCCCCAATCCCGTCGGCCGGCCCGTCGAAGGCCTGCTTCTGCGCGCGGGCTGGGAGAGCTTCGTCGGCGCCGGGCCCTTGCCGATGCGCCACGGGCTCACGCTCGGTGAATTGGGCTTGTGGTTTATCGAAACGCTCAAGCTCGATGTCGAGTATCGCGTCATCGAGATGCAGGGCTGGCAACCCGATGACGCGCCGGGGTTCGGCTGGCCGCTCGGCGAACGCATCTGGATCAATCCCAGCCCCAACGCGCCGAACCTGTCGATGGCGCGCGCCTATGCGGGCACGGTGATGCTCGAGGGCGCGACGCTTTCCGAGGGCCGCGGAACCACTCGGCCACTGGAACTGTTCGGCGCGCCCGACATCGACGCAAGGCGCGTCACGGGCGAGATGCGGGCGCTCGCGCCGGATTGGCTGCGTGGCTGCATCCTGCGCGATTGCTGGTTCGAACCCACCTTTCACAAACATGCGAGCGCGTTGTGCAATGGCGTGCAGATCCACTGCGAGGACCCCGGCTACGATCACCCGGCATTCAAGCCCTGGCGGATACAGGCCCTCGCCTTCAAGGCGATCCGCCGTCTGTATCCGGACTATCCGCTATGGCGCGATTTCCCCTACGAATACGAGCAAGGCAAGCTCGCCATCGACGTCATCAACGGCGGCCCCCTGTTGCGCGAATGGGTGGACGACACGGCCGCGACGCCGCCGGACCTGGATGCGCTGGCCGTCCCGGACGAGCAGGCCTGGCTGGACGAGCGCGGGGCGCATTTGCGGTATTGAAGGACGGAAACAGACAGGTCTGCCGTCGCCCCGATTGACGAAACGGCTGCGTCGTGCGTTAGTCTGGTTTCATGAAGGTTTTGCGTAGCATAGCGGTCGCCATTGTTGTTCTGGTCGCCCTTTCCGAACCGGCGCCGGCGGCTGAACTGCCGCCGTTGACGGTGTTCGCGGCGGCGAGCACCTACAGTGCTTTGACCGAGATCGCAGCGCTTTATGAAACCGAGGGCGGGGTTAAGATCAGGCTCGTATTCGCCAGCAGCGGCGTGCTTGCCCGCCAAATCGCAAATGGCGCGCCCGCCGATCTGTTTATCTCGGCCAACCGGCATTGGATGGGCTGGCTCATTGACCGCGGGCTTGTTGACTTCGGGCCACCGTCAGTACTGGGCAACCGCCTCGTGCTGATCCAGCCAGCCGACTCGGATACGGTCCTCGGTCTCGATGATACTCTCCCGGGGAAGCTGGGAGGAGCCAAGCTGGCGATGGGTGATCCAGGGCATGTGCCTGCCGGCATTTACGCAAAAGAGGCGCTCGGCTCACTCGGCCTGTGGCAGTCGCTGCAAGGCTCGGTAGTCTTTTTGCCGAACGTGCGCGCGGCGCTTCAACTGGTCGGACGCGGGGAAGCGGCTGCCGGCATCGTCTACGCCAGTGACGTCGTTATCACCGACGAGGTCCGTATCGCGGCGGTCTTCCCGCCCGAAAGTCATGTGCCGATCGTCTATCCGGCCGGGGTGGTCACCGGCGGGCAAACTCCTGCGGCCGGGGACTTTCGCCGCTATCTCCAGAAACCCGGCATCAGGGCAATCTTCCGGCGGCACGGCTTCGACGCGCCATGAGCTGGCTGACCCCGCTCGAAGCCGAGGCGCTGGGCCTCAGCCTGAAGGTCGCCGTCGCCAGTGTCGTCGGCTCCCTGCCCTTCGGGCTGGCTGCGGCCTGGCTGCTGGCGCGGCGCAACTTCCCCGGCAAAGCGTTGGTCGACGGGGTCATCCATCTGCCGCTGGTGGTGCCGCCGGTAGTTGTCGGCTATCTGCTGCTGGTGGCGCTGGGCCGGCGCGGGCCGGTCGGTGGCTGGCTGTATGACAGCTTCGGCATCACCATCGCTTTCACCTGGAAAGGCGCGGCCGTCGCCGCCGCCGTCATGGCCTTCCCGCTTATGGTGCGCGCCATGCGCCTGTCGCTGGAAGCGGTGGACCGGCGGCTGGAAGCCGCGGCCCGCACACTCGGCGCCGGGCGGGCGCGGGTTTTTATGACCATCACCCTGCCGTTGATGGCGCCGGGCGTTCTGGCCGGAACCATACTGGCCTTCGCCCGAGCGCTGGGCGAGTTCGGGGCGACGATCACCTTCGTCTCCAATATCCCGGGCGAAACCCGCACCCTGCCCATCGCGCTCTATACCCTGACCCAGACGCCCGAGGGGGAAGCGGCGGCGGCGCGCCTGGCCCTGATATCGGTCGGCCTGGCGCTGGCCGCGATCGTCGCGTCGGAATGGATCGCGCGCCGCATGGCGCGGCGGCTGGAGGGCGGAACATGATCGAGGTCGATGTCCGCCGCAGGCTCGGCGATTTTGCCCTGCAGGCCGCCTTCAACAGCCCGCCGGGCGGCATCACCGCCCTGTTCGGCCGCTCCGGCGCGGGCAAGACCGCGCTGGTCAATCTGCTGGCGGGACTGGACCGTCCCGACGAGGGCCGCATTGCGGTGGACGACGCGGTGCTGTTCGATTCCGAGGCCGGCATCGATTTGGCCCCCGAAATGCGCCGGCTGGGCTATGTCTTCCAGGAAGGCCGCCTGTTCCCCCATATGTCGGTGCGCCGCAACCTGGCCTACGGCATGAAGGGCAAGGATGGCGCGGCCAATTTTGACCGCATCGTCGAACTGCTGGATATCGGCGCCTTGCTGGACCGCACACCCCATGCCCTGTCCGGCGGCGAGAAACAGCGCGTGGCGATCGGCCGCGCCCTGCTGGCGAGCCCGCGGCTGTTGTTGATGGACGAACCGCTGGCCTCGCTGGACATGGGGCGAAAGGCAGAAATCCTGCCTTTCATCGAACGGCTGCGCGACGAGCTGGCCATCCCTATCGTCTATGTCACCCACGCGATGGAGGAAATCGTGCGCCTGGCCGACATGCTGGTTATCATGTCAGACGGCAAGGTGGCCGCCGTGGGACCGGTCGAGGACCTCATGAGCCGCCTCGATTTGCGCCCGCTGACCGGGCGATACGAGGCCGGTGCGGTGCTGACGGTGACGGTCGACGGGCACGACGCGAGGCGGGCCGTCACGCGCCTTGCCTTCGACGGAATGACCCTGCTGGTCCCCTATTTCGATATTCCGGTCGGCGAGGAACTGCGCATCCGCATCCGTGCGCGCGACGTCTCGCTGGCCCTGACGGCACCAACGGATATCAGTATCCTGAACATCTTCCCCGGCCGCGTCGTCGAGATCAGCGACCGCAAGGACGGCCAGATGGACGTCATCGTCGATGTCGGCGCCAGGATCTGGGCCCGCGTCACCCGCCTGGCGATGGACCGCCTGGCCCTGCAGCCGGGCAGCGAAGTCCACGCCCTGGTCAAGGCGGTCGCGATAGACCGGCAGAGTCTGGGGAGACGGACAGGTTCCAACTTCCGGGGCGACAAGGGGATACCCTGAGCGTTGGTCTACCGCTCATTGGCTGCGACATCCCGCCGCGGTCAAACATCGGAAATACAACAAAAAATACTGTGAAATTGATCTAGATCAAAGCTGTGCCTTAGGGGGTGGGGTAAAAGGAAATCCTCTAACCCTCTCTTACCCGCCAAAACTGACCGGGGAATGGTGCAAACCGTTCCCCGGGCGTTTTTTTTGTGGGGATGGGAAAGGCGTCGCGGGCGATGCCTGCGCGACCTCCCCTACTCCGCCGCCTCTTCGTAGGCCTCCATCGGCGGGCAGCTGCAGACCAGGTGGCGATCGCCATAGACGTTGTCGACGCGTCCGACCGGGGGCCAGTATTTGTCCTCGCGCAGGGCATGCAGCGGGAAATAGGCCGCTTCCCTGGAATAGGGATGCGGCCAGTCGCCCTGCAGCAGCAGGTGATGGGTATGGGGCGCGTTGCGCAGCAGGTTGTTCTCGGCATCCGCCTTACCCGATTCCACATCGGCAATTTCCCCGCGGATCGAAATCAGCGCATCGCAGAAGCGGTCCAACTCGCGCTTTCCCTCGCTTTCCGTCGGCTCGATCATCAGCGTGTCGGGCACCGGGAAGGACATGGTCGGCGCATGGAAGCCGTAATCGACCAGCCGCTTGGCCACGTCCTCCACCGAGATGCCGCTGCTTTCCTTCAGTGGCCGGAAATCGACGATGCATTCATGGGCGACCAGCCCGTTCTTGCCGGTATAGAGAACCGGGTAATGCTCCGACAGGCGCCCGGCAATGTAGTTGGCGTTCAGCACCGCGACCTGTGTGGCGCGCCGCAGCCCCTCGTCGCCCAGCAGGCGGATATAGGTCCAGCTGATCGGCAGGATGCTGGCCGATCCCCAGGGCGCCGCCGAGACCGCGCCCACCGTCTCGCCGCCGCGCGCCGCCGGGTTGACGCCCTCGACCATCGGATGGTCGGGCAGGAAGGGCGCAAGATGGGCCATCACACCGATCGGCCCCATGCCCGGCCCGCCGCCGCCATGGGGAATGGCGAAGGTCTTGTGCAGGTTCATATGCATGACGTCGGCGCCGATGCGGCCCGGCCTGCTGATCCCGACCAGCGCATTCAGATTGGCGCCGTCCATATAGACCTGGCCACCGTGGTCATGAACGATCCTGCAGATATCGACGATCGATTCCTCATAGACGCCGTGGGTCGAGGGGTAGGTCACCATCAGCGCCCCCAGATTGGCCGCATGTTCCGCGGCCTTCGCCTTCAGGTCCTCGACATCGATATTGCCATGTTCGTCGGATTTCACGACCACCACACGCATCCCGGCCATGTTGGCGCTGGCCGGGTTTGTGCCATGCGCCGAGGACGGAATCAGGCAGACCTCGCGATGCCCCTCGCCCTGGCTCTCATGATATTTTCGGATCACCAGAAGCCCCGTATATTCGCCCTGCGAGCCCGCATTGGGCTGCAGCGACACCGCGGCGAAGCCGGTGATGGCGCAGAGCATCTGATCCAGTTCTTCGAACAGCTGCTGATAACCCTGCGTCTGGTCCAGCGGCGCGAAGGGATGCATATGGGTGAAATTGCGCCAGGTGACCGGGACCATCTCGGTGGTTCCGTTCAGCTTCATGGTGCAGGAGCCGAGCGGGATCATCGAACGGTCCAGCGCGATATCCTTGGCCGCGAGCCAGCGCAGATAGCGCAGCATCTCGGTCTCGGCATGATAGAGATTGAAGGTCGGATGGGTCAGGAACTCGCTGGTGCGGCGCAGCTTGTTTGGAATGCAGTCCTTGACCTCCTTGTCCAGCGCGTCGATATCCAGCAGCTCGTCCGCCTTCGATGAGAAGACCCGCCACAGGGCCTCGAGGTTCTTGCGCTGGGTGGATTCGTCGAAGGTGATGCCCAGATGGTCCGCGTCGATGACCCGAAGATTGATGCGCACAGACCGCGCCGCCGCGGCGAGCCGCCGTGCGTTGCCCGGCAGATGGAGCGTGACCGTATCGAAGAAGGCCTCGTGAACGACCTGGTAGCCGAGCCGGCGCAGCCCCTCGGCCATGATGATCGTTAGCCGGTGGACGCGCTCGGCGATGCGGCTGAGCCCGTCCGGCCCGTGATAGACCGCATAGAGCGCGGCCAGCATCGCCAGCAGCACCTGGGCGGTGCAGATATTGCTGGTCGCCTTTTCGCGGCGGATATGCTGCTCGCGGGTCTGCATCGCCATGCGCAGCGCCCGGTTGCCCTCGGAATCGATCGAGACACCGATGATGCGGCCCGGCGTCTGGCGCTTGTATTCGTCGCGGGTAGCGAAATAGGCCGCGTGCGGCCCGCCATAACCCATCGGCACGCCGAAACGCTGGGTATTGCCGACCGCGATATCCGCCCCCATCTCGCCCGGCGGCGTCAGCAGGACCAGTGCCAGGATGTCGGCGGCGACGGTAACCAAACCGCCCTTCTCATGCACCTTGCCGATGACCGGCGCCAAGTCGCGCACCGCGCCCCGCGAGCCGGGATACTGGATCAGCGCGCCGAAAATTTCGTGCCCGTCGAGATCGATCTCCGGGTCGCCGACCACCACCTCGATCTCCAGCGGCCGCGCTCGGGTTCGTACCACCTCGATGGTCTGGGGGTGGCAGTCATGGTCGACGAAAAAGATGTCGGACTTGCCCTTGGTGATGCGGTGCGACATGGCCATCGCCTCGGCCGCCGCGGTCGCCTCGTCCAGCAGGGAGGCGTTGGCCAGGTCCATGCCGGTCAGGTCCATCACCATCTGCTGGAAGGCCAGCAGCGCTTCCAGCCGGCCCTGGCTGACCTCGGCCTGGTAGGGTGTGTAGGCGGTATACCAGCCCGGGTTTTCCAGCACGTTGCGCTGAATCACCGGCGGCATGATGGTGCCGTGATAGCCCATGCCGATCATGGAAATGAACACCCTGTTGCGCGCGGCGACGCGGCGCAGGACAGCCTGTGTCTCACGCTCGGTCAGCAGCGGTGGCAGGTCCAGGGGCTCGTCGTCGGAGCGGATGGACTTCGGCACCGCCTTGTCGATCAACTCATCAAGCGACTTCAGTCCGAGCACGTCCAGCATCTCCGCGACCTGCGGCCCGCCCGGGCCGATATGGCGCTCGATAAAATCGCCGCGCATCTTGAGATCGATCAGGGTAGGTCGCGCTTTCGACATGGCATTCAACTCCAGATTCAGGTCTGTGGCGGTTCAGCCGCGATAGTAACGCTGCTCGACGAAGGGCATTCGGGCGACGCTCAAAGGCAGGGGCTTGCCGCGCACGACGGCGTTCAGCGGCGTGCCGATGGCGGCGAGATCGGCCTCGACATAGCCCATGGCCACCGGCGCCTCCAGGGTTGGGCCAAAACCGCCGCTGGTCACATGGCCGACCGTCCTGCCCCCGCTGTCCTGCAATTCCGCGCCTTCGCGCACCGGCGCGCGGCCTTGCGCCAACAGCCCGACACGCTTGCGGGCAGGGCCGGTGGCGATCTGTTCTTCTATGATTTCCGCGCCCGGATAGCCGAGCGCACGTTCGCCGCCCTTACGGCGCGCCTTGCCGATGGCCCAGACCAGCCGCGCCTCGACCGGCGTCGTCCCGGTATCGATATCGTGCCCGTAGAGGCACAACCCGGCTTCCAGGCGCAGCGAATCGCGCGCGCCCAGCCCGACCGGCGCCACCTCCTCCTCTGCCAGCAGGCGGCGGGCCAGTTCCCCGGCCCTATCCGCGGGCACCGAAATCTCGAATCCGTCCTCGCCGGTATAGCCCGACCGTGTGACGAAGCAGTCGGCGCCATGGATATCCATCGCCTTCGCCGTCATGAAAACCATATCCGACGTCGCCGGCGCGAGGCGCGCCATCACCGCGCCGGCCGCCGGGCCCTGCAGGGCCAGCAGCGCGCGGTCGGCAAGTTCCACCACGTCGCACTGGCCGCCGATATGCTTGCGCATATGGGCAATATCCTGCGCCTTGCAGCCGGCATTGACCACGACGAACAGATGATCGCCCGCGTTGGTGACCATCAGATCGTCGAGAATGCCGCCCCCGGCGTTGGTGAACAGCGCGTAACGCTGCCGCCCGACGCCAAGGCCGACAATATCGGCGGGCACCAGGCTTTCGATCGCCGCGGCCGCGCCGGCGCCCGCGAGCCGCACCTGGCCCATATGCGAGACGTCGAAAAGCCCGGCCGCATTCCGCGTATGGCGATGCTCGTCCAATATGCCCTTATACTGCACCGGCATTTCGTATCCGGCGAAGGGAACCATGCGCGCGCCCAACTCCAGATGCAGGTCGAACAGCGGGGTTCGCGCAAGGGATTCCTGCGAACCGGTGTCATCTGCCATCGGTGTTTCCTTCTTCACTCGTGCCGGCCCGGCGGGACTGCGGGCCATGGGAATCGGCATTCGTGTTTCTTATACGAAACTAGCTGTGGGAGCAAGGCGGCATCACCTTGAATCCCACTGAAAAGTGTTGTTTGGTTCCCACTCTTCCGGGGATTGCCAGCACCGGCCATCATATCGGACGCTGGCCCGTCAGCCGGTGGAAACCCAAAGGATCGTCGCGTCCTCATCGCTGACCGAGACACAGGCATGGCCCATGTCGCTATCGTAATAGACTGAGTCGCCGGTGGCGAGGGTTACGGGCTCATAAAACTCGGTATAGAAGACGATGTTTCCATCGAGCACATATAGGAATTCCTCGCCCGGATGACGCACCCAACTGGCAAACTCGTCGAACGACCGCGCGCGTACCTTCGTACGGAACGGAATCATCTTGCGCTGCGCCAGTTCGACGCTCAACAGTTCATGCTCGTAGGTGGCTGTAACCCGCGGCCTGCCTTCACCCGCGCGGGTAATGGCGCGGCGGCCCGAGGCCTGATGGGATTCCGTCGCCACGAAAAGCTGCGGCAATTCGATCTCCATCCCCGCAGCCAATTTTTGCACCACGTCGAAGGTCGGCGACATCTGCTCGTTTTCGATTTTGGACAGGGTCGAGCGTGCCAGGCCGGTCCGTTTGGCCGCGTCTTCCAGCGTCCAGTGATTGCGCCGCCTGATTTCGCGAACCCGCTGTCCCAGCTTCAGGGGCTGCAGCTTCAGCGGCGACCCGCCCGCGGTGCCGCGCATGGATGTCGGCGGCGTGTTCCGGTTGCTCATTTATTCTCGCGCCTTCCTGGCAGGAGCGTTCGATCCGAGTTTATGATAATGGACAAGAACGAGATCTTACGCAATAATCAACAAAATTTCCTATCGGAAACTTCATTTAACCTTGCGAGCCCGGATAAAACGACATGAGCCTCAGCATCTTCGAGCTGTTCAAGATCGGCATTGGACCGTCCAGTTCGCACACGGTCGGACCGATGTGGGCGGCCCACCGCTTCATCCTCGAGCTGGAATCGCGCAACCTGATCAACGCAACGGACAGCGTGGAGGTGGGGCTTTACGGCTCACTGGCGTTGACAGGACATGGCCATGCCACCGACAAGGCCATTATACTCGGGCTGACGGGCGAGACACCGGACAAGGTCGACCCGGACGGCGCGGACCGGATGCACGCCGATGTACTGGAAACCGGCGCGTTGCGGCTGATGGGCCGGAAATCCGTTCCCTTCCGGGAAAACGAGCAGTTGATCTTCCATTACGACGAACTGCTGCCCAAGCATTCCAACGGCATGCGGTTTCTGGCTTACGACAGTAGTAGGCAGGTGCTGCATGAGGGGATTTATTACTCGGTCGGCGGCGGTTTCGTGGTCAGCGACGAGGAGACCGAAGCGGCCGGCGGCGAATCCGGCAGCAATGTCGCCGTGAAATACCCCTTCAACTCCGCCGCGGAACTGCTTGAAATCGGCCGCAAGACGGGTCTCTCGATCGCCAGCATCGTGACCGAGAACGAACTGGCCTGGCGTGGCGAGGACGAAATCTATGACGGTCTGCGCGACATCTGGGGCGCCATGGAGTCTTCGATCCGCCGCGGCTGCCAGCAGGGCGGCTGCCTGCCCGGCGGGCTGGAGGTCAAGCGCAGGGCCAGTACGCTCTATCGCGAGATGACCGAACGCCCCGAGGCGTCGCTGAAAGACCATCTGGCGGTGCTGGACTGGGTCAACCTCTATGCGCTTGCGGTAAACGAGGAGAATGCGGCAGGCGGGCGCGTCGTCACCGCACCGACCAACGGCGCCGCCGGGGTCATCCCCGCAGTCATCGCCTACTACGACCGCTGCGTTTCCGGCGCCAACGAGGACGGGATTTTCACCTTGCTGACCACGGCGGCGGCAATCGGCATGCTGTACAAGACAAACGCCTCGATTTCAGCGGCCGAAGTCGGCTGCCAGGGCGAGGTCGGGGTCGCTTGCTCGATGGCGGCCGGGGGGCTGACCGCCGCCCTGGGCGGCAGCAACGAGCAGATCGAAAACGCGGCTGAGATCGGCATGGAGCACAATCTTGGCCTGACCTGCGACCCGATCGGCGGGCTGGTGCAGATTCCCTGCATCGAGCGCAACACCATGGGCGCGGTGAAGGCGATCAACGCGGCTCGGCTGGCGCTGAAGGGCGACGGCACGCATTTCGTCTCGCTCGACAAGGTGATCGAGACCATGCACCAGACCGGCAAGGACATGCAGGCGAAGTACAAGGAGACCTCGCAAGGCGGGCTCGCGGTCAATATCGTCGAGTGCTGAATGGCGGCCTGGTGCCGTCGTCCGGTGATTATGTTCAGGAGTGTCTGCGTGTCGCCACGGGCAAATCGGCGACGGTCCGTTCGGGGGGAAAGCGTATGACGGCCACTGTTCCACTGCCCGCCACGCTTGTCAGTTCCAGCGCCGCCCCATGCAGCTCGCTCAGCGATTTTGCCAGCGGCAGACCCAACCCGGTTCCCTCGTGGCGTCGGGTCATTGCGCCCTCGACCTGACAGAACGGCGCCAGCGCCAAGGGGATTTCCTCGACCGTCATGCCGATCCCGTCATCCTGAACCTCCAACACAATACCGCCCTGCGCATCGACGGAGACCACGACCGTAACGGCGCCGCCGCATTCCGTGAACTTCACGGCGTTCGACAGGAGATTGATGAGAATCTGTTTCAGCTTCAGCCGATCCGCCCGTAGCAGCGGCAACGGCTGCACATACTCCGCCGACAGCGTCACCCCCGCAGCCCGCGCCCGCTCCCGCAGCAGGCGGAAGCAGACGGCCACGACCTGCCGCATGTCCACATCCTTTTCGTCGATCGTTATCCGGCCGGCGTCCGCTTTTGCCAGGTCCAGGATATCGTCAATAATGCCCAACAGATGTTCGCCGCTTACCACTATGTCCTCGGCATATTCCCGATATTTCCTGTTATCGACCTGCCCCATCGACCCGTCGCGGATCATCTGCGAAAACCCCAGAATCGCGTTAAGCGGCGTCCGCAGTTCATGGCTCATATTGGCGAGAAATTCCGATTTTGCCCGGTTGGCGACCTCGGCCTCCTCCTTGGCCGCTATGAGCGCTTCCTCGGTCCGCTTGCTGTCGGTAATATCCAGGGCAACGATCAAAAGGTGCAGTTTGCCGTCGAGCGGCGCCGCCACACCGGAGATAAGACAGTCGCGAAGGCTGCCGGATCTGGTTCGCAGGCGAGCTTCGAAATCGGAAACGCGGCCATGCTGATTCAATAGCCGGATGAATTGCATGCGGTCGCTGGGACGGGCCCATATGTCCATTTCGAAGGCCGTCTTGCCGATCGCTTCCTCGCGGGGCCATTCCAGCGTTTCGACCCATTTCTCGTTGACGTGGAGATGCCGTCCCGTTTCGATGTCCGTAATTGCCGTTATCCCGGGATTGTACTGGAACGCTGCCTCAAACCGGCGCTCCAACTGGCGCAACGCCTCCTCACGCTTTCTGATCTCGGTGATGTCGGCATGAACGCTGATGGTTTCGCCGTCCGCAGTCTTGCGATCGCTGGTCAGAACCCATCGCCCGCCGGGCAGGCGGCGTTCGACATCCTTGCGCTCCCGCCGCCGGGCCCGCAATTGCTCACGGAGCCAATCCTCGACCCGGCCTTCGGCTTCGGCGACCAGGCCGGCTTCTGCTATCGCGCGGGCATGATCCACGAAACGCATCCCGGGGACCATCCGACAAGCGATCTGCGGGAACAATTGCTTGTACGCCGCGTTGCAGAGGACAAGCCGTTCATCGGCATCGTAATGCGAGAAACCGACCGGCAGGCTCTCGACCGCATCGGTCAACCGTTGTTCGGCGACCGCCGCCTGCTGTCTGGCGAGTATCTCGGACGTGACCAGTGCGCCGATCCCTCGATAGCCTTGAAAACCGCCCGCGGCGTTAAATACCGGATTGCCGCTGATCCGTATAAAATGCAATTCGGTCGGCGTATCCGTCGAATAGACAAAATCGCGAAACGGCTGTCTCTCCCGCAGCGCCGCCAGATAGCCGGCGAGGGCATCGGGATCGGTTGCATCCCCTATATGGTCGGTGCAGCGCTTGCCGATAAGGGAGTCGGGATCGACGCCGACAATGGCGCGCAGGCGCCCGGAGAGATAGCACAGGCGATGCTCGTCATCGGTTTCCCACACCCAACCGGCCGCCTGACCGGCGATCTCCGCGTAGCGTCGATCCCACTCATGGTCGATATCCAGTTCCACCGACCGGTCTCGGGATTCCAGCAATTTCTCAACCACCCAATAATTCCCAGTTGCGCGGCCTGCGGACGCGTCCGCCAAAAGCATAACCGCGCTTCGCATCAGCGCGTCATTCTACACCAATATGATATGGAATGATACTTTAGAGTGACAAGCTCTGGTTGCATCATAAATTGTCTTTATTTCAACCGATTCGGAAATCTTTGAAAATATGGCGATCCCGGCAGGACTCGAATCTGCAACCTGCGGATTAAAAGTCCGCTCCCACATCTCTAATATC
>CAMYNJ010000146.1 GCA_947259795.1 uncultured Alphaproteobacteria bacterium
GCCCGTTCGATGACGGCAACCATTACCGGATCCACGCCCGGGTGGGCGGCATAGGATTGCAGCCTCACCCACCCTTCCTCGATCCTGCCGCGGCAAAGCGCGATCAGCCTGACCTGTTCCAGGCTGAGGCCGTCGCCATCGGACAGTGCGGAAAATACCACCGCGCGTTCCAGGGCCGTGAATTCCTCGATGCTCCAGGCCGCCTGCTTCAAATCCGCATTGGCCTGAATCCATGAGAAGGGATGACCCATATCCAGCCGGGTATCGGCACGAAATACGGCGCCGGCGCGATATTCCTCCAGGCTGTCGAGAACGGCCGTCACCGTCCCGGACCAATCCTGTTCAAGGCGGCTGTCGGACAGCGTCCCGCCCCGAGCCAGCGCGGCATCCACCTGCTCACGCATTTTCTCCAGCCGGCTGTAGCGCTGGCCGATGACCTTCAGCTGGCGTCCGAGACCCTGGGTCGCGTATTCCAGGTCCGCATGGGCAAACAGGCGTTTCAGCGCGTCGTGGGCGTCACTGCGATGCGATGTTACCTCGGGCTGCATGGCAGGCCGGACCGATCCCCGGACTTCGCCGATTCCCAGGGCGATCTCGGTGCTTTCCCGCTCGCCGGCGAGCGCCGTGGAGGCTTCGAGAACCAGATCGGCCGCGCGGTTGCTCCAGGCCGCCGCACTGGCGTTCTCGCGATTGAAATAGGCGGCGACCGTCAGGCCGACGGTGTAATAGAAGATGATGGCGCTGAGCACCACTAGGACCGCCGCCAGGATATTCCGTACGCTGGCCGCTCCGCGCAGCCATCTCCAAAGGAGCGCCATACTCTCAAACCCCTTCTTTGCATCCTTTGTCCGCTATCGATCCGAAGCGGACGCCGTACCCGGAATTCGCCAGTCCCCGGTAAGTCGAATTCATGCCAGCCGATGGTTTTTTGGCAAATAATTGAAGAGTACAGTAGGGCAATACCTCTTAATGTGTTGTTAATTGCAGGAGGCTGTACCGGACTGTCACTGTTCGGCCATTGCTGCATTATGGGGAGATGTCGAGACCAGGGTTTCCAGGTTATTTCATTGTCTTCATTATAAAAAAACTGCATCTCGCCAGGAATTCTGAAAAACAGGATCGCCTGTTGCGGACGTTGCCTTGCCCATTTGGGGTAGGCGGGCGGTTCACAATTTTGTTAGCAGGCGGGCGATCGGCAATCGAATCCGCTCTTGCATGCCGGCGGCGCAAACCGCATTCGGCCGAAAAGGGAATTGCGTAGGAAACTCCGAGTCTGCCACAAAATGCGTAGCGGCCTGGCACACGGCGGTGCGATTAAACTCAATTCCGGCAGACGCCGTGCCAATCCCGTAAAACCGCCGCAAAAACAGATCGGGACCCCCGGTAAGCGGGGAATTGTCTTTCCCGACGGACGAGGAGGCACGACATGACCGGCCGTTTCGACGAAATCTACAACCGCTCGATCGCCGATCCCGAAGGATTCTGGGCCGAGGCGGCGCAGGAGATTGACTGGATCGAGCCCTGGGACAAGGTGCTCGACGATTCCAACAAGCCCTTCTACCGGTGGTTCGCGGGCGGTGTCGTCAATACCTGCTACAACGCCGTCGACCGGCATGTGGAGCGCGGCCGGGCCGACCAGGCCGCGATCATCTATGACAGCCCGATCACCGGCGCGAAACGCACCATCACCTATGCCGAACTGAAGGACGAGGTCGCGCGTTTCGGCGGCGTGTTGCAGGGCCTCGGCGTAGAGAAGGGCGACCGCGTTATCCTTTACATGCCGATGGTGCCGGAAGCCGCCATCGCCATGCTCGCCTGCGCGCGCATCGGCGCGGTGCATTCGGTGGTGTTCGGCGGATTCGCGCCGAACGAGCTGGCGACCCGCATCAGGGACGCCGACCCCAAGGTCATCGTCAGCGCCTCCTGCGGCATCGAGCCGGGCCGCGTCATCGCCTACAAGCCGATGCTGGACGAGGCGATCGCGCTGGCGGACAATTCCGTTCACCATTGCGTCATCCTGCAGCGCGAGCAGCAGACCTGTGACCTGACGCCCGGCCGCGACGTCGATTGGGAAGAGGCCGTGAAGTCGGCCAAACCCGCCGATTGCGTGCCGGTGGCGGCGACCGACCCGCTCTATATCCTCTATACGTCGGGCACCACCGGCCAGCCCAAGGGCATCGTGCGCGACAATGGTGGGCATATGGTGGCGCTGAAATGGAGCATGAAGAATATCTACGATGTCGAGCCGGGCGAGGTGTACTGGGCGGCCTCGGACGTCGGCTGGGTGGTGGGTCATTCCTACATCGTCTATGCGCCGCTGCTGCATGGCTGCACCACCATCGTCTTCGAAGGCAAACCGGTGGGCACGCCGGACGCCGGGGTGTTCTGGCGGGTGATTTCCGAGCACAAAGTGTCGACCATGTTCACTGCGCCCACCGCGTTCCGCGCCATCAAGCGCGATGATCCGGATGCAACGCTCCTCAAGCAGTATGACATGAGCCACTTCCGCACCCTGTTCCTGGCCGGCGAGCGCACCGACCCGGACACCCTGCATTGGGCCGAGGACAAGCTCGGCGTGCCGGTGATCGACCACTGGTGGCAGACCGAGACCGGCTGGGCCATCGGCGCCAATTGCTGGGGCATCGAGCAGTTGCCGATCAAGGCCGGCTCGTCGTCGCGCGCCGTGCCGGGCTACGACGTGCGGATCCTGGATACCGCGGGGCACGAGGTGAAGCGTGGCGAGATGGGCGCGATTGCGATTCGGCTGCCGATGCCGCCAAGCTGCCTGCCGACCCTGTGGCAGGCCGACCGGCGCTATATCGATTCCTACCTGGCCGAATTCCCTGGCTATTACGCCACCGGCGACGCCGGCTATATGGACGAGGACGGCTATATCTTCATCATGGCCCGCACCGACGACATCATCAATGTCGCCGGCCATCGCCTCTCGACCGGCGGCATGGAGGAAGTACTGGCCCACCACCCGGACGTCGCCGAATGCGCGGTGATCGGGGTCGCCGATCAGCTCAAGGGCGAATTGCCGCTCGGTTTCCTGGTGCTGAGGGCCGGGGCTGCGAAATCCGCCGACGATATCGTGCAGGACGTGGTCGGCATGGTGCGCAAGGCGATCGGCCCGGTCGCCGCCTTCAAGACCGCTACCGTCGTCCCGCGACTGCCCAAGACGCGGTCAGGCAAGATCCTGCGCGGCACCATGAAGAAAATCGCCGATTCCGAGGAATACAAGACGCCCGCGACCATCGACGACCCGGCGATCCTGGATGAGATCAGGCAGGCGTTAAAGGGCGTGGGGTATGCGAAGTAGCTCCGATTGTCTGGAAGTCGACGGTAATGAGCGAGCAGGATAAGGACAAGGCAGAATCGACCCGGTTTCGCGTAGTTGCCGGACGAACAATTGGTATTGCGGCGCTGCTGCTTGGTGCGGTACTCGCGGCGGGCGTTGTGCTGGCCGCCTTCTTTGTATTTAGTATTCTAACTAATCTTCCATGATATCGAATTTTTCAATCCTCGACAAAATCAGGGAGGCCCTGCAGGGCGCGGGATACGCGAAGCAGGGGAAGTAAGATTAGCTTTCTTGGGACTTCTTTTCATCCACCCCAACGTCCGCCAGCCCCGACACGACAACCGGCGGGCGGTCGGGGAAGCGGGCGACGAGGTCGAGCGAGCCGCCCATCGCTGCGACGTAGCTCCGCAGGGTGGACAGCAGCAGGTCGCTGCGCTTCTCCAGCCGCGACACGCTGTCCTGGCCGATGCCGAGCGATTCGGCCATGCGCACCTGCGTCAGATCGAGCGCTTTCCTGAGGTCGCGCAACGTCATTTCCTCCGCGATCAGCTCGCGGGCGCGCGCCTCGACCTTCTCTCGCCGCGCCGGGCTTAGTTGCGCCAGTTTCCGTTCCAGCTTGACCGTCATTTCTTACTGCCTTTCCGTTTCAGCGCCGCCAGATGCGCATCGAAGCGATCGTCCGCCGTCCTGATAAACCGCTTGTAGAAGCGCTTTTGCGAAACGCCCGACTTGTCCTCGGCGACCAGCAGAATGCCCATTCGCTTGGGATCGAGCGCATAGGCGACGCGCCAGACGCCATCATCGGCGTCGAACCTGAGTTCCTTCATATTGGCGTGCGCCGACCCGTTAAGCGTATCCGCATGCGGTCGCTACAAATGCGGGCCGACGCTCTCAAGCAACCGGGCATGGGCGAGCAGTTCATCCTGCACCGCCTCCGGCAAATCGTCGAACTCCGCCGCGAACGCCTCGTCGAATTCGACCTTCCACGCCATCGAAATATTATGGCATGCAAGACATATGTTTTCAAGTGCATATTTTGGCTGAGCGAGGAGATCGGTGGAAGGAAAACAGTTTTCCATAACACCGCCCGATTTTCCATAATGTCCCGGCTGAAACCCGCGGAAAACGCCTTTGCATGGGCTCGTTTTGCGACTCGATTGCCGGTCGCCCGGACGATTGCGTCCCCCTCACGTCGCCGGGTCGGCTTCTTCCCCTTCCGGGGCCTGCCATTCCAGGCCGGCGGCGACGACGCAGCTGGCGCCGTCTGGGGTGGTGATGACCATGGTCCAGGTGCTGCCGTCGTCCGTGGCGAAGACCTCGAACAGCCGGCCGTTGCTCTCCAGTCCCATGGCGATGCGCTGCTCCGAATAGCGGCCACCCAGCAGGTCCACCATCTTGTCGCGGGTCAGGCAGGCCGTCTGGGCGAAGCCGGCTGTCGCCGTTGCGGCCAGGCAGGCCGCCGCAAGGCCCGCAAGGGCGGCGGTCCGCAACAGGGTGCCGCGGAAAATCGGGACGGACGCGAACCGGTCGAACATGTCGTACTCCTTGGTCAGGCGCGCCACGGAAATCCTGCCGGATCGCGGGTCTCTCAGCGCTGTTAGCTCCCTGGAATGCACGACCGCGTTGTTTCGACGGTCTCACCTCTCATTGATTTGCGTTAATTAGACGGGATTTTAGTGAAATTATGGTTAACGACTGTAGAAAGTGTAAAAACCGCTGAAACCCGGGACTTTTCTTTGCGGCCCGGGCGTGGACGATATGGCCGGGATCGAAGATGACCGCGCGCATGCTCCTGACAGAATGCTGTCAGGAGGGCTATGGGATGATCGCCGGGCAACTGAAAAGGAGTGTGACCCATGAGTACAAACCGACTTCCGCAAAATGCCGCGGTCTGGTTCGAAATCCCGGTTCGCGACCTGAAGAAGGGTTCGAAATTCTATGGCAGTATCCTGATGGCCGATTTGAAGACCGAGGCGATGGGACCGAACGATGTCGCCCTGTTCCCGGTTGAAAAAGATGGCGTCGGCGGGCATTTGTATGAGAGTGCCAAAGCCGCCGGCGGCGTCGCGCCACTCGTTCATCTGATGAGCCCGTCGCCGCTGGAAGAGACGCTCGGCCGGGTCAAGGAGGCCGGCGGAACGGTAATCTCCGAGATCATTTCACTACCCGATGGGGCCGGCCGTTTCGCCTATTGCGCCGATCCCGACAGCAACCAGTTCGGCCTGTTCACGCGGGACTGAGACCTGAATAGGACCATGACATGAGACGTGCCGACCGCCTGTTTCAGATCGTCCAATATCTGAGAGGCGGCCGGCTTGTCACGGCGCGCGATCTGGCGCAGCGGCTGGAGGTATCCGAGCGGACCATCTACCGCGATATCGTTGACCTGCAATCGACCGGCGTGCCGATCGATGGCGAGGCCGGTGTCGGCTATATTCTGCGCGAAGGTTACGATCTCCCGCCGCTGATGTTTACCCGCGCCGAAGTCGCCTCGCTCGTGCTTGGCGCCCGGCTGGCCAAGGCCTGGGGCGGTGCCGGCATGGCGCTGGCAGCGGAAGAGGCGCTGATCAAGATCGAGAGTGTCCTGCCGGAAAAGGAGCGGGCCAAGCTGCGCCAGACACCGCTTTATGCGCTCGGCTTCCAACAGTCTGACGATGTGCGGGCGATGCTGGACCGTCTCGACGAGGCGATCGGCGAACGGCAGCGGCTTTATCTGACCTACGACCGGCTGGACGGAGAGCGCAGCGTGCGGACGGTTCGGCCGCTCGGGCTCTATTATTGGGGCAAGGTCTGGACGCTGGTCGCCTGGTGCGAGATGCGCACCGATTTCCGCATCTTCCGTGTTGACAGGATCGGCAAGCCGGAAGCTGTCGGGACATTTGCCGTCGAGCGAGGCCGGACACTGCGCGACTATCTCAAACAAGTTGCGCGGGAGCATGATATGCCGCCATTGGACTTGCCCGGCGGAGGGACCTGATAAACCGGCACATGTCGTCTTTCCTTGCGGCCTGCCGGTGGGCATGGCAGCTTTCCGCCGGACATCCAACGGCGGAGGATCGGCAAATGCGTCTCGAAGGCAAGGTGGCGGTGGTGACGGGGGCGGCACAGGGTCTGGGCCGGGCCTGCGCGGAATGCATGGCGGCTGAAGGGGCGAAGATTGTCGTCTCGGACGTCAATGCCGATGCCGGCGACGCGGCGGCGGCGATGATCCGGGACGCCGGCGGCGAGGCCCGCTTCATCGCCTGCGACGTGGGCGACAAGCCCCAGGTCGATGCGCTGATTGACGGCGCGGTGGCGGCGTACGGCCGGGTGGACAGCGTGGTGGCCAATGCGGGGATCGTGAAATTCGCCGACTTCCTGGATCTGCGGGAAGAGGATTTCGACGCGGTCCTGCGGGTCAATCTGAAGGGTGTGTTTCTAACCGGCCAGGCCGCCGCGCGCCATATGGTCAAGCAGGGCGGCGGCACCATCATCAACATGTCGTCGATCAACGCGGTCGTCGCGATCCCCACTATCCTGCCCTACGTCGCCGCCAAGGGCGGGGTGAACCAGTTGACGAAAGCCATGGCGCTGGCCCTGGCCGACAAGGGCGTGCGCGTGAACGCAATCGGGCCGGGCTCGATCGCGACGGAGATGGCGCAGGCCGTGTTGAGCGACCCGGAAAAGGCGCGTGGCGCGCTCAGCCGGACGCCGATGGGCCGCTTCGGCGAACCGGAGGAGATCGGCAAGGTCGCGGTTTTCCTGGCGTCCGACGATTCCAGCTACATGACCGGCGAAATCGTCTATGTCGACGGCGGGCGCCTCGCGTTGAACTACACGGTGCCGGTCAAGGCGTAGGGCAGGGCCGTCAGTCGTAGCGCGGCGGCTCCGGCGGCAGTTCGGGCTCTTCCGGCATTTCCGAGGCCTTCATCGGCACCGCCTGGGCGCCGCGGCGGGTCTTGCGCGCCTTCTCGACCGCCTCGGTCAACTCCATATGGGTGCACAGGCCCAGCTCCACCGGGCTGCGCGGCCGCAGGTTGGAAATGTTCCAGTGGCTGCGCTCGCGCACCGAATTGATCGTCGGCTTGGTGGTGCCGATCAGCCGCCCGACCTGGGCGTCGCTGAGTTCGGGGTGGTGGCGCAGGATCCAGGCGATGGCGTCCGGCTTGTCCTGGCGTTTCGAGACCGGCGTATAGCGCGGGCCCTTTTGCCGGGCCACCGGCGCCGGGATATCCGACACGGCCAGTTTCATGCGGTAGCTCACATCGGCCTCGGCCTTGGCGATCTCCTCACGGGTCAGTTGGCCGTTGACGATCGGATCGATGCCGGCCATGCCGCCCATGACCTCGCCGTCGGCGATGGCCTGAACTTCCAGACTGTGCAGGCCGCAGAAATCCGCAACTTGCTCGAACGAGAGTGTGGTGTTGTCGACCAGCCAGATCGCGGTCGCCTTGGGCATCAGGGGTTGGGCCAATTCCATCTCCGGGATTTCCGCCCGGCGCGTGGCCGGAGCATGTAGGTAAGATTTGTTGACGCCTTATATAACGCAGGGATGCTTCGGTGCAATCGCCGCATTGTCGGAAAACCGCTTTGCGGCCGGATTGCGGGTTGATTGCGCCGCCGGAATTGGCCAAAATCCGTCGGCAAGGAGGCGCTGGCCATGGATGAGCGGGAGCTGGAACCCCAGACGCGGAAACCGGATGTTAAGAATCTCGAGGTACTCTCCATAGAGGCGCTCGAGGAATATATCGGCGAATTGCAGATGGAGATCGAGCGGGTCCGCGAAGAGATAAAGCGCAAAAATTCAGCCCGATCCGCCGCAGATTCCGTATTTCGCAAATAAAACACAAGCGCCCGGCCGATTCTGTATCACCTGAAAGGCGCTGAATTCTGCGATTTTCGGCGGTCCGGCAAAGGAAAAAGATAGAATGCTATCTTTTTTTCGGAATATCTCTCACCCGTTAACCTTTTGTTAGTGGCCCTTGATGCATATTGGGGGTGCCCTATGAGGCCCCTAGTTAGCATACTCTGGGAATTCGATCCCCCGTTTATGCCTCCCTGTCCAACTTGAGCCGCTTCGCGCGGCTCATTTTTTTTTGACGTACCGAATTTTCGGCGCTAACGTATCGCCCGTGGGCAAGTTGGACAGGCAGGTAGACCAGCAGCACCACGCATGGCAGGCGCCCCCAATAATAAAAAAGGGAGCTGTGAGCGCTAGTTACGGGTTCCAGGCCATGTTTGCTGTAACTGCTCTACGATAATAACCAGGGCCGCTCCTTCGGGGGCGCATATCTATGAACGACAGACCGGCGCCATCGCGCGGCGATTTCCGCCACTTCATGGTCATCCCGACGCGCTGGATGGACAATGACGTCTATGGCCATGTCAACAACGTCACCTATTACTCCTATTTCGATACGGCGGTGAACCGGCATCTGATCGAGGCCGGCGGGCTGGACATGCACAGGGATAGCGCTTTCGGGGTAGTAGCCGAGACCGGCTGCCGGTTCTTCAGCGAACTGACATTCCCGGATATTGTCGACGCGGGCATGCGCGTCACGCGGCTGGGCAACAGCAGCGTGACCTATGAAATCGGCCTGTTTCGCGGCGATTCGGACGAGCCTGCCGCGCTCGGCCGTTTCGTCCATGTCTGGGTCGACCGCGAAACCCGCCGTCCCGTGCCGGTGCCGGACAAGATCCGGCGGGCGCTGGAGCCGCTGGTCGTGGAGACCTGAAAAGCAAAGGGCGCGCCTTGTTCAGGCGCGCCCCGCTGGTTTATTGCGCCGCTTCGAAGGTCAGGCGGCCTGCTTGCCCGGCAGCGCCTTCTTCGAATCGGCCTTGCCGATCGCGATGGTCCGCGGCTTCTTCGCCTCGGGCACGTTGCGGACCAGCTCGACATGCAGCATGCCGTTCTCCACATGCGCGCCGCTCGCCTCGATATAGTCGGCGAGGCTGAAGCGCAACTCGAAGGCGCGCCGCGCGATGCCGCGGTGGAGATAGGCGGCCTCTTCCGTCCCGGCCTTCTCCGGCCTGCTCATGATGGTCAGCTGGCCGTCATGGACCTTGACCTCGAGCTCATCCTCGCCGAAGCCGGCAACCGCGACCGCGATCTCGTACTGGTCCTCGCCGGTCTTGACGATATTGTAGGGCGGGTAGGACGGCGCCTCGCCGGCGCCGGCGACGCCGTCAAGCAGCCGCAGCATGCGGTCGAAACCGACGGTCGAACGGGCAAAGGGGGACAAATCGAAAGACGTACGCATAGCTTCATTCTCCTTTTCAAAAGCGAGACTGGTTCATCGGTCCGCCACAAGGCCGAACCTGCCGGATTATCCGGCTTTTCCGAGTCCCGACCCGGTTTTCGGCATCGGGAACATGTCTCATTTAGGCAATGATGCTTTGCTTTCAAGGACTAGTATGATTAACGGGCGGTAAATTTGCGGAATCTGAAAAAATGAGGTATATTAGACACTTACCGATATGCCGGCGGATGAAACGATGATCGGCAGGAGGGACTGGACATGACCGACGATATGGACAAGAAGCCCGATGGCGTCACGCAGGCGCCGACATTCTTACGGGGCACCTATGACGAGGCGTTCGACCTGCTGGTCGAGGCCCGCAACTATGTCCAGAACGACGTCGCGGCCTTCAAATACGCCGACAATCCGCCGGATCCCGTGGCGATGACCCAGGAAACCATGCGGCTGACCTCGCGCCTGACCCAAGTCATGGCCTGGCTGATGGCCCAGCGCGCCGTGCATGAGGGCGAAATCGGCGAGGAGGAGTTCGTCAAGGACAAGTACCGTCTGGAAGGCCAGGCGGTCTGCCTGAAGCGCGCGATCGACGAGATGGAAGAGGATCTTCCCGAAGGGCTCAGCGACCTGATGAACCGCAGCTACAGCCTCTACAGCCGCATCATGCGGCTCGACGAGCAGTATCTTGGGGACAAGAAGGAAAATTGAGTTCCAGCCGTTCGACGCATTCCTGACCCGGATTACTCACCTGAATGGCGCCGGTCCGCGCCCATGCAAAAAGCGGACGCCCGGTTGCGCGTCCGCCTTGTCGCAGTAGCGGGCCGTCCGGCGACGGCCCCCACGCAAGCTACTTCTTCAGGCCGAAGCTCTCGAAGCGCTTGTTGAACTTCGCCACCTGGCCGCCGGAATCGACGAGGCGATGCACGCCGGTCCAGGCCGGATGCGACTTCGGGTCGATTTCCAGCTTCAACACGTCGCCCTCCTTACCCCAGGTCGAGCGGGTCTTGTAGGTGGTGCCGTCGGTCATTTCGACGGTGATGTCATGGTAGTCGGGATGAATGTCGGCTTTCATCGCTCAGTCCTCGTATAAATCAGCGCGGCTGTATAACCGAGGCGGCCGGACATTGCAAGCGCGCTGGCCGCCATCGAATGTCACCCCGCCGCCATCGACAGGACAAATTTCCCTGATAGTGGAAGCCGGGTCTTTATCGGCGAGCCTTGGTATTAACCGGTTTTCAGCTATTTCGAGAGATATTGCATTCATGTTCGGGACATTTTGCAGGGTGATCGTTTCGATCGCCGCCGCCTTCACCGGGTTCTTTATCCTGTTCAGTTTTCTGGCTCCCTGGTATCCCATGGCGGATTCCGTGGCCCACTTCCGGTTCCATCTCACCGCGATCATGCTGCTGACGGCGGTTTTGCTGGCTGTCCTTCGCGATTGGCGGCATGCCGGTCTGTCTCTTTCTGTTTCGGCAGCCGGGATTGCCGGCATGGCCCCGGCATTCCCGGTCTGGGGAAATGCAGCCATCGCCGGCGCGGCGCCAACGATCAGCGCGGTTCAGCTCAACCTGTCGTTCCGCAATGCCACGCCGGAGGCGGTCGCGGCCTTCGTCCGGCGCGAACGCGCGGATATCGTGACCCTGCAGGAAGTAACCGCCAGAACGGGACGCGTTATGGAACTGCTCAAGGAAGACTATCCCAACCGCGTCCTGTGCCCCTTCGCCCGCGTCGGCGGCGTGGCCGTCCTGTCGCGCCTGCCGAAGGCGCCCGGCGCCGCGCAAGGCTGCGTCGAAGGGCAGGGACTGGCCTGGATGCGGGTCATGGCGGGCGGCCGGGCGGTCAGCGTCGCCTCGCTGCATTTGCACTGGCCGTATCCCTTCCGCCAGGACCGCCAGATCGGTGAGCTGGAAAATCACCTGCGGGACATACCGCGCCCGGTGATCCTGGCCGGCGACTTCAACGCGGCCCCCTGGAGCCACGCGGTGGGGAGGATCGCGGCGGCAACCGACACCAGCGTGGCCGATGGTCTGCGCTTCAGCTTCGACATCGGGTTCCGCGGCTGGTGGCCGACCATCCCGGTGCCGATCGACCATATATTGCTGCCCGAGGACCTGGCGCCGCTGAATGTGACGCTGGGGCCGGGCCCGGGCTCCGACCACCGGTCCGTGATTGCCAGGCTGGCGCTGCTGGCGGGCCCGGCGGCCGCCCAGGCGCTGGCCGCGGCGCCCCGGGGAACGGCGACCGCCAACTGAAGCTTTCCCGCCCGCGACCCTCTTGCCCCTTGCCATGGCCGGCGTCATATGCATTCTGGCGGCACATTGCTTGAGGGAGCCGGAAACTGCGTCATCCCACCTACATGGATGCCGGCCTGAAGGAAGAACGGGCCAAGGCGAACGACATGCGGTTGCTATCGGCGCTGCTGGGCTTCGTGCGGCCATACTGGCTGGCGGCCGCCGGCGCGGCGGTGGCGCTGGTCGTGGCGGCGGGCACTGTGCTGGCGCTCGGCCAGGGACTGCGAATGCTGGTCGACAAGGGCTTCAGCAGCGGCGATTCCGGCCTGCTGGATACCGCGCTGCTGGTGATGCTGGCCGTCATCCTGCTGCTGGCGGCGGCCACCTACAGCCGGTTCTATCTGGTCTCCTGGATCGGCGAGCGCGTGGTGGCCGATCTGCGCCGTGCCGTCTTCGACCATGTGGTCAAGCTCAGCCCCGGTTTCTTCGAGGTCACGCGCACCGGCGAGGTGTTGTCGCGGCTGACCACAGACACCACGCTGCTGCAAATGGTGATCGGCTCTTCCGTCTCGGTCGCGATCCGCAATTTCCTGCTGTTCGCCGGCGCCAGCATTATGCTGGCGGTGACCAGCCCCAAACTGACCGGCCTGGTCTTCCTGTTCGTGCCGGTGGTCGTCGCGCCGATCGTCATCTTCGGCCGCCGGGTGCGCCGGCTCAGTCGCGAATCCCAGGACCGGGTTGCCGACCTGTCGGCCTATGGCGACGAGGCGCTGCACGGCATCCGCACCATGCAGGCCTATACCCATGAGGTGGAAGACCGCGGCCGATTTGCCGGCCTGACCGAGGACGCCTTCGATATCTCGGTGCGGCGCATCGGCTCGCGCGCCATGTTGACGGCAATCGTCATCACCCTGGTGTTCGGCGCGGTCGGCACCATCCTGTGGATTGGCGGCCACGACGTGATCGCCGGGCGCATCACCGCCGGCGACCTGTCGGCCTTCGTCTTCTATGCCGTCATCGTGGCGGGTTCCGTCGGCGCCATTTCCGAGGTGGTGGGCGACCTGCAGCGCGCCGCCGGCGCGGCGGAACGCCTGTTGGACCTGCTGCATACCGAGCCGCAGATCGCCGCGCCCTCGAGCCCCGTGGCCCTGCCGGAACCGCCGCGCGGCGAGGTGCAGTTCGAGAATGTCCGCTTCCACTATCCGTCGCGCCCTGACATCCCGGCGCTGAACGGGCTGAACCTTGCCGTGCAACCCGGCGAAACCGTGGCCGTGGTCGGCCCGTCGGGCGCCGGCAAGACGACGGTGATGCAGCTTCTGCTGCGCTTCTACGATCCGACGCAAGGGACGGTGCGGCTGGACGGCGTCGACCTGCGCGAGGCCGACCCGACGGCGCTGCGCAAACGCTTCGCCCTGGTGGCGCAGGAGCCGGTGATCTTCGCCGCCGACGCCTGGGACAATATCCGTTACGGCCGCCCGGATGCGAGCGACGACGAGGTCCGCGCCGCGGCGGAGGCTGCGGCCGCCACGGAATTCCTCGACCGCCTGCCGGAAGGCTTCGAAAGCCATCTGGGGGAACGCGGGGTCAAGCTTTCCGGCGGCCAGCGCCAGCGCATCGCCATCGCCCGCGCCATCCTGCGCGACCCGGCGGTGCTGCTGCTGGACGAGGCCACCAGCGCGCTGGACGCCGAATCCGAACGGCTGGTGCAGGAAGCGCTTGAACATCTGATGGAAGGCCGCACCACCATCGTCATCGCCCACCGCCTGGCCACCGTCCTGAAGGCCGACCGCATCGCCGTCATGGACCAGGGGACCATCGTCGACAAGGGCACCCACGAACAGCTGGCGGCCGCCGGCGGCCTCTATGCCCGCCTCGCCAAGCTGCAGTTCGACCAGGGCCGATCGCTAGCCGCCGGCGAGGACGAGGCGGCGGAATAGGCTGCGGCGGCGCATGGCGCTGCGCCGCCCCGTTAACCTTAGGTAAGCGGGTTTTCCCTTATTCTGTGCCGTTCGGGCTGCGGTCTGGGGCCACGATGTCGTCCGCCGCGTTTCGACGGGGGTGGGAATGATCTATCTGAAGGTTCACTGGAGCCACGATTCGGAAATCCAGCCGGTCGCCTTCTATTGCGAATTGGCCGACGACCGGATGGAGGTCCGCAAGGTGGAGCTGTTCGCCGACGGCAGCCTCGGCTATGCCGACGAACGGCGCTCGTCGGGCAGAACCGTCCTCAGCGCCCTGCCGATGCCGACGATGGACGAACTCGCCGCCGGCCCCAACTACGCGCCCGCCGAAATTACCCGTGACGAATTCGAGGACATCTGGCGCCTGGCCCGCTGGGAATAGGGCCGGGGAGGGCGCCAAGGCGGCCGGCAGGTGAAGACCTTGGGGAAAGGTGAGCATAAGGGCCAAGGATGGGTATACCGTGAGTACAATCCATGGAGTGGAGAAACAACCGGGCGTATGATACGATGGCACCCAGGTGGTGGACACCATGGTACGGATCCGTATTGGCGTGTCACGGGTGGGCCGTATGGCAAGTCCGATATAATTCGGTAGTGTAACATGGTCGATTTCATGGCGTTGTTGATCGACGCCCTCAGGCATCTGGCGATGAGTCCAGATGACCAGATGAGTTATCTGGCGCAAATCGGTAATGGTAGTGTCGATGAGTTGGCTCTGGAGTTTGGCGATGTGGCGTCGATGGCTGATGCAAGACTCAAACAGGGCGAAATCAGCAAGGCGCAGCACGACAAGATCGTTGTGCTTGACGCGGTGCTTGATCGCATGAGCGGAAGGGAAAATGCTGCACTCTGGACAGCGGACGCCTTAAGAAGTAGCGAGGAGTGGGAAGGAGTGCGGCGTTTGGCGCATGAATGTTTGCGAAGTCTTCGTGTCGTGTAAGCGTGAAATTCCGGGTACAGTGTGCCTATAAAGTCGGGGAATTCCGGGTTAGCTCAGTTCTACGGCCCCGGGACGGACACGGAGGTTTTTGATTTACCCGGTTGGTTTGGGGGCAAAATAGGTCTTGGCTCTGGTGCAACAGGAAGCTTCGACCCGGTGGGCTGGCATCAAGATATTGCCCCGATCCGGCATAACATTCGGCACAAGGACTATTGGGACGATGGTTGCTGCAGGCCCTGGATCATGGCGCTAGGAGCGCACATCGTTGGCCGGGTTGCGCGCCTGCACCCGCTGCTGGCGTTAATCGCGATGTTCGGCGTGATCGTCGTGGCCGAGACAGCCGGAATTGTTGTAGCCGGATTTGTTGAGCCGGACGTCTTTCCGCCCGCTTCGATGGCATATATCGCGGTCACCACCGCTATTTCCGGCGTGTTCTACATGGGATACCCCGTGGCCATCGCCATTCATGTGCTGCGGACGGTGGGCCCGGTAACGCAGGTCAAACCAGCGCGGTTGGCGGCGGCGGCGCTTCTTATGCTGGCGGCACATGTGACCGCCCACATCATGGGTATCGGGCCGTGGCCTGATGGGCCGGGATTTGTGATCCTCGGCAGTATGGCCTGGCTCGCGGGATTCGCCAGCCCCCTCTACATTATGGGGACGGCGGCCCGCGGCCTCGTATATGCCGAGGAAGGCCACGCCGTCGCGTTCAACCGGGCGATCGGCACCTTTTTCATGTTTGCCTTCCTGCCGCTGGGCATCTATTTCCTGCAGCGCCGCCTGCGCCGCCTGCCGACCGGCGAAATTCCGCCTCTGATGGCGCAAGGAAACGAGTAACGGGGTCGGCAACTGCCGTGCCGTAACGGGGCCATCGGGCGGATCTTGCCCGAATTCAGAGGCAGTAGCGGGGGTGCCGTTCTTGGCGGAACTACTACCGCTGCTGTTGCTGGCGGTGTACGTGCACAGCTTGGGGGCGGTAAATTTGCCAACGGCGCAAGGTCGGCCGCGTTTCAAAGGCTATTCGGAGATCTTGGAGGCATCGCCATAACGCAAGGCATCGGCACGGCATTCTGGACCGCAATGGATGTGGCCGGGAAAATATGGAATTCACCGAACACCGCGATTGGTTTA
>CAMYNJ010000147.1 GCA_947259795.1 uncultured Alphaproteobacteria bacterium
GTGAGGTCGTCGCCGTCACCTGGGGCCTGGGACTGACGCTGGCCAAGGCGGCGCTGGGGGAATTCCCGCCGATCCTGCTGACCGCGTTCCGGTTTTCGGTGACGGCGCTGGCGCTGGTCTGGTTCGTCAAGCCGCCGTTTGGCCATATGCGCCGAATCCTGTTGATTTCATTCGTGATCAGCACCGTGCAATACAGCCTTACATTCACCGGGCTTTCCGGCGTCGATGCCTCCACTGCCGCCATCGTGATCCAGCTAGAGGTTCCCTTCGCCGCATTGCTGGCGGCCCTGTTCCTGGGCGACCGGATCGGTCTGTGGCGAATTGGCGGGATGGTGCTGGCCTTCGGGGGAGTCGCGCTCATCGCGGGACAGCCGCAAATGCAGGACGATCTGCAGCCACTGTTCCTGGTTCTGGCCGGGGCCTTCGTCTGGGCGGTCGGAAACATCCTCGTCAAGACGCTCGGCGGGTCGGTCGGCGGGTTCCGGCTGATCGCGTGGCTGGCCGTGTTCTCCGCGCCGCAACTGTTCGTCGCCTCCCTGCTGCTGGAGGACGGCCACGCCGCGGCGATCGCCGACGCCAGCTGGCTGGGATGGGGTGTGATCATGTATCTCGGCCTCGTCATGACGGCGTTTGGCTACGGGCTGTGGTTCCATCTGCTCAATCGCCACCCGGTCAGCCATGTCATGCCCTTCCTGCTGTTGCTGCCGGTGACCGCGATGATCAGCGCTGTGCTGCTGCTGGATGAGGTCGTGACGATGGTAACGGTTACCGGCGCGGCGCTTGTGCTGAGCGGTGTCGGCACGATCATGTACCGCCAGGCACGCCGGGCCGGCGTGACCGCGCCCGCGGCGCCCGAAGGGGTGCCGCCCGACTGAGCGGTATTGCGGCGCGCGGTGTCGAGTCACTATGTATCGTGCATGAACGATCTTCTTTTGAGCCATGCGGACACGATCCGGCTTGCATTCTTCGTCGGGGTCTTCGCGGTGATGGCGGTCTGGGAGGCGCTCGCCCCGCGCCGCCGGCGCGCGTTCGCGCGGCTTCGGCGCTGGCCCAACAATTTCGGGATCGTGGTGCTGAATACGCTGGTCCTGAAGCTCGCACTGCCTGTTGCGGCGGTCCAATTCGCGGCGACGGCCTCGGCGCGGGGCTGGGGCCTGATGGCCGCCGTCGATCTGCCGTTCTGGATCGAATTCCTGCTGGCCGTCATGATCCTGGACTTTGTGATCTACTTGCAGCACGTGCTGTTCCACGCGGTGCCGGCCCTGTGGCGGCTCCACCGCATGCATCACGCCGACCTCGATTTCGACGTGACGACCGGCGCGCGCTTCCACCCGGTCGAGATCCTGCTGTCCATGATCATCAAGTTCGCGGCGATTGCCGCGCTCGGCCCCACCGCCGTAGCGGTCCTGGTGTTCGAAATCCTGCTGAACGGTACGGCGATGTTCAACCACGCCAACGCACGGCTGCCCCTGTGGCTGGACCGCTGGCTGCGCTGGATCGTGGTGACGCCGGACATGCACCGCGTGCACCACTCGGTCATACCGCACGAGACAAACAGTAATTTCGGCTTCAACCTGCCCTGGTGGGACCGGCTGTTCGGCACCGACCGCGCCCAGCCTGCCGCGGGACACCAAGGCATGACGATTGGCCTCAATCGGTTTCGCGACGCTTCCGAACTGCGGCTCGACCGGCTGTTGCTGCAGCCTTTGCGTGGCGGGGCCGACGACTACTCGGTCAACCGGCGAGGCGAGGGCGATTGAATCAATACCGGCGGTTACCTCTGGGGCTCGCCGAATCTTTTCGGCGTGCAGTGCCACGAGGCTGTCGTTCACCCTCGTCGAGCGGGCGGAGGCCAATCATCCCAAACCGTTCTAGCCGGCGCGGTCGTTCGTAATTGTTTCCGGCCGCACGAGAACCCGCGCCACAGGCATCGCAACCGTCACCGTCGTTCCCTTCCCGGGTTTGCTATCCAGGGTGATCGTCCCGCCATGCAGTTCGACCAGGGCCTTGGTCAACGGAAGACCCAGCCCCGTCCCTTCCTTGTCGGTCACCATCAGGTTATCGACCTGCCCGAACGGCTCCAACGCCGTCGGTATGTCCTCAGGCGCCATGCCGACGCCCGTATCGGTCACGTTGAAGTTGAATCGTCCCGACGCGTCCAGCCAGGCCTCTACAGAGACCCGCCCGCTCGGCGGGGTATACTTGATCGCATTCGACAGCAAGTTGAACAGGATCTGTCGCAGCTTGCGCTCATCCGCTATCAGCATCGGCAGCCGCTCCGGGATGCGTTCCTCGAACTCAAGCTTGCCGCTGCCGATGTCCTGTTCCAGCAGATTTCGGCAGCCGCGGACAAGCTGCCCGAAGTCGACTGTCTGTTCCTCGAGCTCCAGCTTGCCTGCCTCCACTTTCGCCAGATCCAGCATGTCATTGATCAACTCCAGCAGAAGATTGCCCGAGGCGTGGATGTGTCCGAGATACTCGACATAGCGCGTGTTCGCGATCGGCCCGAAACTTCCGAGCTGCATGATTTCGGTAAAACCCATGATCGAATTGAGCGGCGTGCGAAGCTCATGGCTCATGTTGGCAAGGAACTCCGACTTGGCCACATTTGCCTTGTGTTCCGTCTCACGCGCATCGAACAGCCGTTCCGCGGCCTGGGTCAACTCAGCGCCCTGTCGCTCCAGCTTTTCTTGAGTGCACTCGAGTTCGCCAACCCTGACCTCGAGCGCCCGGCGGTACGATTCTGTCCGCCCGAACGCCGTATCGAGTGCACGCATCGGCAGGACCCAGAGGACGACGATCACGCAGCCAGCCAGGATGAGTCCGAGGGCCAGGCCCAGGGCCGTGAACTCGTATGCCCTGTGCGGGAACTGCCCGACCCTGACGACGGCCACCACCCGGCCGTCAGCCCGAACCGGCGCTTCGCCGATGACCGAAAAGAGGCCTGGAACAGTGCCGAACCGGGTGATCAGAACGCCGGAACTGTCGACAATTTCGTGCCAGCTTTCCTCACCCGGGCCGTGGAGATTGTTGACGGTATCGTCGAGCCACCGGACATCATCCCGCCAGCTGTCCGGAACTCGACTTATGCGCATGGAAATCAGATCGGCGGCGCGGGCCGCCTCTGACCGGACGTGCCACTTCTCCGCCTGGTAGGAGTTGACGATG
>CAMYNJ010000148.1 GCA_947259795.1 uncultured Alphaproteobacteria bacterium
CGGCGCAGGCGCGCTGGATGCGCTGGCAGGCGTCTTCCAGGGCCTCGGTGGAGGTGGCGTAGGATATGCGGAAATAGGGGCTGAGACCGAAGGCCTCGCCATGCACTGCCGCCACGCCTTCCGCCTCCAGCAGGTAGGTCACGAAATCCTCATCGGTTTCCAGCAACTTGCCTTCCGGTGTCTTTTTACCCATCACGCCGGCGCAGGAGGGATAGACGTAGAAGGCGCCCTCGGGCGTTGCGCAGTTCAGCCCGCTGGTCTGGTTCAGCATGGAGACCACCAGGTCGCGGCGTTCCTTGAACACCTTGTTATGCTCGGCGATGAAGGAATGGTCGCCGTCCAGGGCCGCGACCGAGGCCCACTGGCTGATCGTCGAGGTGCTGGTCGTCGACTGCGACTGGATCTTGTTCATCGCCTTGATGAGTTCCACCGATCCCGCCGCGTAACCGACGCGCCAGCCAGTCATGCAATAGGCCTTGGAAAGCCCGTTCAGCGTCAGCGTGCGGTCGTAAAGCTCGGGCACGACCTGGGCGATGGTGGTGAATTTGAAATCGTCATAAATGATGAACTCGTAAATGTCGTCGGACATCACCCAGACATCGGCGTGCTTCTTCAAGACCTCGCCCAGCGCCGCCAGGTCGTCGCGCGTATAGGCCGCGCCCGTGGGGTTGGACGGCGAGTTAAGGATCAGCCATTTGGTCTTCGGCGTGATCGCGGCCTCAAGCATATCGGGCGTCAGCTTGAAATTCGCGGATTCGGGGCAATTGACGATCACCGGCTCGCCCTCGGCCAGCAGGGTAATGTCGGGATAGCTGACCCAGTAGGGCGCCGGAATGATCACCTCGTCGCCCGGGTTCAGAGTCGACATCAGGGCATTATAGATGCTCTGCTTGCCGCCGCAATTGACCGTGACTTGCTCCGGCGTATAGGTCAAATCGTTGTCGCGCTTGAACTTGTCGCAGATGGCCCGGCGCAGTTCGGCAACACCGGCGACGGGCGCGTATTTGGTCTTGCCGGCGGCCATCGCTTGCACCGCGGCCTGTTTGACATGTTCGGGCGTGTCAAAATCGGGTTCGCCCGCGCCCAGGCCGATGACGTTCGCGCCCGCGGCTTTCATCTCGGCGGCCTTGTTGGAGACGGCGATGGTGGGCGAAGGCTTGATGCGTGACAAACGGTCGGCGATGAAAGCCATGACAAAAATTCCCGGGGCTTTGCGGTTGGATAATGGAACGGGCGCACACTAGCCCCACGGAACGCTGCTTTCAACGGGCAATGACCCCGCAACCGGTCATTTTCGAAGATAAATGATCCGGCAGACCAGCGCCTGGAAGCCCGCGCCGCCGATGACATTACCCGAGGTCACGGGGGAAGAGGTTGCCCGGGGAAGGCAGGCGCGCAGTCATGGCCGCGGAAGGTCGGTGCTGGTCACGTCGTGCGGCAGCGGGATAAACACCGGCGTCCGGCCCTGGGCAATTTTACCCGCTGACGGTGACGGCAGCGACCGGCTGGACTATATTGGCGACATGTCTGTCACCGCAGCCCAGCCGCAGCCCGTCCGCCCCCGTTCCGAGGGCGGGATCGCGTTCGAGCTCGTCTCCGACTACCGGCCGGCCGGCGACCAGCCGCAGGCGATCGCCGAGCTGGTCGAGGGGGCGAATAATGGCGAGCGCGACCAGGTGCTGCTGGGCGTGACCGGGTCGGGCAAGACCTTTACGGCCGCTCAGGTCATCCAGCAGACCCAGCGACCGGCGCTGGTGCTGGCGCCCAACAAGACCCTGGCGGCCCAGCTCTATGGCGAGATGAAGAGCTTCTTCCCCAACAACGCGGTGGAGTATTTCGTCTCCTACTACGACTACTACCAGCCGGAAGCCTACGTGCCGCGCACCGACACCTTCGTCGAGAAGGAATCCTCGCGCAACGAGCAGATCGACCGCATGCGCCACGCCGCGACCCGCGCGCTGTTCGAGCGCGACGACGTGATCATCGTAGCCAGCGTATCCTGTATCTACGGCATCGGCTCGCCCGAGACCTATTCGGAAATGACCATCCCCCTGGAGACCGGCGCCCGCATGGACCGCCGCGAGCTGCTGTCGGGTCTGGTGGAGCTGCAATACCGGCGCAACGACACAGACTTCGTGCGCGGCATGTTTCGCGTGCGCGGCGACACGATCGAGATATTCCCGGCCCATTACGAGGATCGCGCCTGGCGCGTCTCGCTGTTCGGCGACGAGATCGAGGCGATCCAGGAGTTCGATCCGCTGACCGGCGAACGGATTGCGTCGCTGGAGGCCGTGCGGGTCTATGCCAACAGCCATTACGTGACGCCCCGCCCGACCCTGATACAGGCAATGCGCACCATCAAGACCGAACTCAAGCTGCGGTTGGCGGAACTGCAAGACCAGGGCAAACTGCTGGAGGCGCAACGCATCGAACAGCGCACCACCTTCGACCTGGAGATGATCGAAGCCGCCAGTGTCTGCCCCGGCATCGAGAACTATTCGCGCCACCTGACCGGCCGCGCGCCCGGCGAGCCGCCGCCGACCTTGTTCGAGTACCTGCCGGAAAACATGCTGCTGTTCGTCGACGAAAGCCACGTTACCGTGCCACAGGTCGGCGGCATGGCGCGCGGCGACTACGCCCGCAAATCGACGCTGGCGGAATACGGCTTTCGGCTGCCGTCCTGCGTCGACAACCGGCCGCTGACCTTCGACGAATGGAACCGCATGCGGCCCCAGACTATCTATGTCTCGGCGACGCCCGGCCCGTGGGAGATGGAACGCACCGGCGGCGTCTTCACCGAACAGGTGGTCCGCCCCACCGGCCTGATCGACCCCGTCTGCATTATCCGCCCGACCGAGCAACAGGTGGACGACCTGCTGGCCGAATGCAAATCCTGCGCGGAACTGGGCCAGCGCGTGCTGGTCACCACGCTGACCAAGCGCATGGCCGAGGATCTGACCGATTATATGGTCGAGGCCGGGCTGAAGGTGCGCTACCTGCATTCCGACATCGACACGCTGGAGCGCATCGAGATCATCCGCGACCTGCGTCTGGGCGCATTCGACATCCTGGTCGGCATCAACCTGCTGCGCGAGGGGCTGGACATCCCCGAATGCGCGCTGGTCGCGATTCTCGACGCCGACAAGGAAGGCTTCCTGCGTAGCCGCACCTCGCTGGTCCAGACCATCGGCCGCGCGGCGCGCAATATCGACGGCCGCGTCATCCTCTATGCCGACAGAATGACCGACTCGCTGACCTACGCCATCGAAGAGACGGAACGCCGGCGCGAAAAACAGCAGGCCTGGAACGCCGCCAACGGCATCACCCCGGAATCGGTGCGCAACAAGATCGCCGATATCCTGGGCAGCGTCTACGAGCGCGACCATGTCACGGTCGGGACCGGGGATGCGGGCATGCCGCATCTCGTCGGCGTCGACCTGAAAAGCTATATCGCAAAACTGGAGGAACGCATGCGCGCGGCCGCCGCCGACCTGGAGTTCGAAACCGCCGCGCGCCTGCGCGACGAGATCAAGCGACTGGAGGCCCTGGACCTTGACATGCCGGCCGGCGCCGCCCCCATCGACCCGGGCATCGCCGCCGAGATCGCCGGCCTGGACAAGGCCCTGCAGCCGCAGCGCGGCGCCCGGCCCCGAAGAGGCGGTAAAGGAAAGAGCAAACACAGGCGCCGGTAACAGGCGCACCGAGGGAATCGAATCATGGCGTTTCTGATACAGGTGACGATTTTTCTCGCCGCCGCGGTGATCGCCGTGCCGGTATTCCGGCGGCTTGGGCTTGGCGCGGTACTCGGCTATCTGGCGGCGGGGGTGGCGGTCGGGCCGCGGGGGCTGGGCCTGGCCGGCGATGTCGACAGCATCCTCCATTTCGCCGAATTCGGGGTGGTGCTGCTGTTGTTCGTGATCGGGCTGGAGCTGCAACCGACCCGGCTGTGGACCATGCGGCGGTCTGTGTTCGGACTGGGCGGCGCGCAGGTGCTGGTCAGCGCTGCGGTGATCGCGCTGGCCGGATATGCGCTCGGCGTCCCGGCGCTGGCTGCGATCATCGCCGGGCTCGGCCTGTCGCTGTCGTCCACCGCCTTTGCCTTGCAAACCCTGGCCGAAAAGGGTCAGCTTACAGCGCGACACGGCCGCGCCGCCTTTTCCGTGCTGCTGTTCCAAGACCTCGCGGCGATCCCAATGCTGGCCGTCGTGCCACTGCTCGGTGGCGGGATGGACGGGGCAAGCGGCGGCGATATCGCGCTGGGGATCGCCAAGGTCGCCGTTGTGCTGGCGGCGGTGGTGGTCGGCGGCCGGCTGCTGCTCAATCGGCTGCTGCGGCTGGTCGCGGCCAGCGGCGTCCGCGAGGCCTTCACCGCCATGACGCTGTTGACCGTCGTCGTCACCGCGCTGCTGATGCAGCTCGTCGGCCTGTCGATGGCGCTGGGCGCATTCTTGGCCGGGGTTCTGCTGGCCGAGTCGGAATATCGCCATGCGCTGGAGGCCGATATCGAGCCGTTCAAGGGCCTGCTGCTGGGCCTGTTCTTCATTGCTGTCGGCATGTCGATCGATCTCGGCCTGATCGTCGACGAACCGCTCACCGTCATCGGCCTGACGGCCGGCCTCGTCTCGCTGAAGGGCGCCGTCCTGTTTGGCCTCGGGCGGCTCTCCGGCGCACGCCCGATGGTGGCGCTCCGCCTCGCCGCGACCATCGCCCAGGGCGGGGAATTCGCCTTCGTGATCTTCGGCGCCGCGGTCTTGGCCGGCACCATGCCGGAAGACTTGTCCAACCTGCTGATCCTCGTGGTCGGGCTGTCGATGGCGGTGACGCCGCTGCTGATGGCCGCCGCCGAGCGGCTGGCCGCACGCGGCGAGACGCCCGCGGCGAGGGACATGGAACTGCCGCCGGTCGAGGAGAACCAGGTCATCATCGCCGGCTTCGGCCGCTTTGGCCAGATGGTGGGACGCCTGCTGCGCGCCCGCAAGATCGGTTTCACGGCGCTCGAGATCAGCCCCGACCAGGTAGACTTCGTGCGCCGCTTCGGCAACAAGGTGCATTACGGCGATGCCTCACGCCTCGACCTTCTGCGCGCCGCCAAGGCTGACGCGGCGAAAATCTTCGTACTCGCGATCGACGATGTGGAAGCGTCGCTGCGCACCGCCGAAACCGTGCGGCAGAACTTCCCGCATCTCAAGATTTACGCGCGCGCCCGCAACCGCCAGCATGCCTACCGGTTGATGGAGGTCGGCGCCCAGGTGATCCAGCGCGAAACCCTGCTGTCGTCGCTGGATGTCGGCCGGCGGGTGCTCGAAGGGCTGGGCTTCTCTGCCGGCGAGGCGGCGCGCACGACCGATATGTTTCACGACCACGACGTCAAGCGGCTCGAAGAACATTTCGAGATGCGCCACGACGAAGAACGCATGGCCCGCCTCGCCCGCGAATGGGCCCTTGAGCTGGAAGAGTTGTTCGAACAGGACGCGGCCGAGGAAAGGGCGGAGTGACGGACTGAGAGAGGCCCTGCAACTGCGTCCCTTGCGCTTGCCCTCCGGCGATCACGACACTAGACATAGATCATCGCCACCCGCAGTTACAGGATACGCCCCGCCCAGATGTTCGCCGGCATCCTTTCCCTTCTTCGCCTGATTCTTGGAAGCCTGCGGGATCTTGCGCCTATTGTACTGGTGATCTTTTTCTTCCAGGTTTTCGTGCTGCAGCAGCCCTTCCCCCATCTGGAACGGGTTATCGTCGGCATCCTGCTGGTAATGCTGGGGCTGACGCTGTTTATCCAGGGCCTCGAGATGGGGCTGTTCCCGATTGGCGAGGCGATGGCGCATGCCTTCGCCCGCAAGGGCAGCCTGTTCTGGCTGCTGGCCTTCGCCTTCTGCCTGGGTTTCGGCACCACCGCGGCCGAACCGGCCCTGATCGCGGTCGCGGCCGAGGCCGCCAAGGCCATGGCAGAGGCCGGGATGGTGGCGAGTGACGAGGCGGCGCGGGAGGCCTATGCGCTGGGCCTGCGTATGACAGTGGCGGTCTCGGTCGGCGCATCGCTGGTGCTGGGGGTGTTCCGCATCCTGAAGGGCTGGCCGGTGCATCTGCTGATCATCGGCGGCTATATCATCGTGGTGATCCTGACCTTCCTGGCGCCGCCGGAGATTATCGGCGTGGCCTACGATTCGGGTGGCGTGACCACATCCACCGTTACCGTACCACTGGTCACCGCGCTGGGCGTCGGGCTGGCTTCGACGATCCGCGGGCGAAACCCGCTGACCGACGGTTTCGGGCTGATCGCCTTCGCCAGCATGTTCCCAATGATCTTCGTCCTTTTGTACGGGATGGCGATGCGATGAACCTGCTGTTCCATATTTCGGATGTCGGCCTGGCTACGATGCTGGACGTGTTACCGATCGTCGCGGTTCTGGCCTTCTTCCAGATCGCGGTAATTCGCAGGAAACCGGCCAGCCTTCGGCGCATCGTTACCGGCTTCCTTTACGTGCTGCTTGGCCTGACGCTGTTCCTGGTGGGGCTGCAGGAGGCTCTGTTCCCGATCGGCGAGATCATGGCGACGCAACTGACCGATCCCGTCTTTCTGGGCGTCGAGGCAATCACCGTCGACTGGCGCGATTACGGCTGGGTCTATGCCTTCGCCTTCGCCATCGGCTTCGCCACGACCATCGCCGAGCCGTCGCTGATCGCGGTCGCCGTCAAGGCGAACCAGGTATCGGGCGGCGCCATTTCGGTCTGGGGCCTGCGCCTCACCGTGGCCCTGGGCGTCGCTGTCGGCGTGTCGTTGGGAACCTTCCGCATTGTCACAGGCACGCCGCTGCACTGGTACATTATCGCCGGTTATGCGGCGCTTATCCTGCAAACATGGCGCGCCGTGCGCGTGGCGGGCAGCATCGTGCCGCTGGCTTACGATTCGGGCGGGGTCACCACATCGACCGTGACCGTGCCGCTGGTCACCGCGCTGGGCCTTGGCCTGGCCTCGACCATACCGGGCCGCAGCCCGGTGATTGACGGATTCGGGCTGATCGCCTTCGCAAGCCTGTTTCCGATGATTTCCGTATTGGGGTACGCTGAATTGTCTGCCTGGAAGGCTAAGCGGTTAAAGCAGCGTGCCCGGGACAACAATGGGAGTGAACAATGAGGTTCAAACTGATCATGGCGCTGGTGGATGACGCCCATACCGAGGGCATCCTTGCCGCCGCGCGCGAAGCCGGCGCCACGGGCTGCACAGTCATCACCAGCGCCCGCGGCGAGGGACTGAAGCCCGAGAAGACTTTCCTGGGGCTCGATCTGGCGGTACAGAGGGACCTGCTGCTATTCCTGGTGGCCGAACCCTTGAGCCGCGATATTCTCGAGACCATCGCCGCCACAGGGGAATTCGACGAACAGCCTGGCACCGGAATCGCGTTCCAGGTTGGGATAGAAGACGCCGTCGGCCTGTCGTCGCAGATGGAGACCCTGACTCAAGAGATCGAAGAACAGATATGAAACAGGAACCCTATATCAAGGTCGCCGAGGTCATGACCCGCGACCTGCACACCATCGACAGCATGGCGACGGTGCGCGAGGCGATGGAGAAAATGACGCGTGAGCGGGTCAGTTCACTGATCGTGGAGCGTCGCGACGAGAAGGATGAGTATGGCGTGATCGTGGTCAACGACATCGCCCGCAAGGTGGTGGCGGCGAACCTCTCCTTCGACCGGGTGCAGGTCTATGAGGTGATGAGTAAACCCGTCGTCTACGTCGATCCGGAGATGGACCTCCGCTACGCGATCCGGCTGCTGGTGCGCATCGGGCTCAACCGTGCGCTGGTTCTGGGCGCCGACCGGCAGATCCAGGGCATGGTGACCCTGCGCGACATGGTGCTGCGCTATGCCGGTTCGCGCGACGGGGAGGCCATGTCTTGAGCGACGGCGCTGTCCCGGCAAAGTCCATCCCGCGCGTAGCCCTGGTCACCGGTGCGGCGCACCGCATCGGCCGCGCCATTGCGCTGGACCTGGCGGAACAAGGCTTTGACGTTGCGATTCATTACAATCGCTCGGGCGAAGCGGCCGAGAACCTGGCGACTCACATCCGCGGGATGGACCGGCGTGCCGTGACCCTGGCAGCCGATCTTGGGCGCGAAGAGGAATCCGCAAGCCTGATTGGGCGCGCGGCGGAGACGCTGGGGCCGGTGGGGGTTCTTGTTAACAACGCCTCGCGTTTCGAATACGACGTCTGGGACAAGGCCACGCGGGAAAGCTGGGATATCCATATGGAGGCCAACCTGCGCGCACCGTTCCTGCTATCGCAAGGCCTGGCGCGCGCCCTGCCGGATGAGGCGGAAGGCGTGATCGTCAATCTGCTGGATCAGCGCGTGTGGAATCTTACCCCCTATTTCATAACCTATACGCTGTCGAAAGCCGGTTTGTGGACATTAACCCAGACATTGGCGCTGGCGCTGGCGCCGCGCATTCGGGTCAACGCGATCGGACCGGGGCCGACGCTCAAGAGCGAACGCCAAAATGAAGACCATTTCCGCATGCAATGGGACGCGACCCCGCTGCAGCACGGCGCCACCCCGGAAGAAATCGCCGCGGGCATCCGCTATATCCTGGCGGCCCATTCCATGACCGGCCAGATGATCGCGCTGGATGGTGGCGAACATCTGGGTTGGGCGCAGCCATCACGCGGCTTTGTTCCCTTTGAGTAGTAGTGGTCCAATCAACCGAACTACTTTTTGTAGATTTTCAACTGTTCATGTTGAGGCATTTTGCGAACGAATCGCGAATATTTTTACACAGTTGTCGCGCCGGTCATTTTTTCCCGATTCCATCCGAGTCGGTCCCGCCTGCCGGGTACAACCGCAGCTGTATGTGCATTGGTTAACATAGTTATTTCAATAAGTTAGGGACTGTGCCTATTTTTTGTGCAACTGTCGCGAATCTGTGAGATTCCTGCGGACCGCGCGCCGAGTCGCAAAGTTGTGTACAGACTTATCCACAGGAATCGTGGATTGATAGGTAAAGGCCTGAATTTGCAGCCTGTTAATGGGTTGTTAAATCATGCCGGCGGCGTTTCCGCCATTGACGGGACCTAAGGCGACCCCGAAATTAGGGGCAATGAATAGCGATACAACAAGTCAGCGGGACAAACGGGCCCGCGATTATACCGCCAAGGTCAGCCTGGCCGACGGCGCGGCCCTGATCCGCGGCAAATTGAAGAGCATGCCGGGCAGCCCCGGCGTCTATCGAATGGTCGGCGCGCGCGGCAAAGTGCTTTATGTGGGAAAGGCGCGCAATCTGAGGAAACGCGTGGCGACCTATGCGAACGCCGGCCGCCTGCCGGTGCGGTTGCAGCGCATGGTCGCCGAGACCTGCGAGCTGGAGATCGTCACTACGCATACCGAGGTCGAGGCGCTGCTGCTTGAGGCGAACCTGATCAAGACGCTGAAGCCGCACTACAATATCCTGCTGCGCGACGACAAATCCTTCGCCGACATCCTGATTGCGGCCGACCACGATTTTCCGCAGCTCATCAAGCATCGCGGCGCGCGCAAGCGGCCCGGCAAATATTACGGCCCCTTTGCGTCGGCCGGCGCGGTGAACCGGACGATCACCGCGCTGCAGCGCGCCTTCCTGCTGCGCAATTGTTCGGATTCGATCTTCGCCAGCCGCACCCGGCCCTGCCTGCAATACCAGATCAAGCGTTGCAGCGCGCCCTGCGTCGGCCGGATCGACGCGGCGGACTATGGCGCGCTGGTCCGCCAGGCCCATGAGTTCCTGATTGGACGGTCGCACGCGGTGCAGAAGGAGCTGGCCCACCAGATGCAGGAGGCCAGCGACGGCCTTGAGTTCGAGCGGGCCGGCGCCCTGCGCGACCGCATCAAGGCGCTGACCATGGTGCAGTCGCACCAGGACATCAACCCGATGGGCATCGGCAATGCCGACGTCATCGCGCTGGCCCAGGAAGGCGGCCAGTCCTGCATCCAGGTCTTCTTCTTCAGGGACGGCCGCAATCACGGTAACCGGGCCTACTATCCAAGCCATGACCGCAAGGCGGAACCCGCGGAAATCATGTCCGCCTTCATCGGACAGTTCTACGATGGCCGGTCGGCGCCGCGGCTGGTGCTGACCAGCATCCAGTCGGCCGAGGCGGACCTGCTGGCCGAAGCCCTGTCGATCAATGCTGAACACAAGGTGGAAGTCCGCATGCCGCAACGCGGCCGTTTCCGTAAACCCGTGGAGCATGCGCTGGCCAACGCACGCCAGGCGCTGGCGCGGCGCATGTCGGAGAGCGCCTCGCAGCGCCGCCTGCTCGAAGGGCTGGCTGAGGCGCTGGGACTGGAATCCCCGCCCGAACGCATCGAAGTGTACGACAACAGCCATATCCAGGGATCGAATGCCGTCGGCGCGATGATCGTCGCCGGACCGGAAGGGCTGAACAAGGGCGCCTACAGGAAGTTCAACATCCGCACGGCGGGCGGGCCCAAGGGCGAAGCCGCGGCCGGCGACGATTACGCGATGATGCACGAAGTGCTGGGCCGCCGGTTTGCCCGTGCGCTGAAGGAAGATCCCGACCGCGAGGAAGGCGGCTGGCCCGACCTAGTGGTGATCGACGGCGGGCAGGGCCAATTGACGGCGGCGCAGGAAGCCCTGGAGGAACTGGGCATCAAGGATGTGGAACTGCTGGCCATCGCCAAGGGGCCGGACCGCAATGCAGGACGCGAGCGGTTCTTCCGCCCGGACCGCCCCTCTTTCATGCTGGAGCCCCGCGACCCCGTGCTCTATCTCCTGCAGCGGCTGCGCGACGAATCCCACCGCTTCGCGATCGGCGCCCACCGGACCCGCCGGACCAAGGGCATTGCCGCATCGCCGCTGGATGAAATTCCCGGCATCGGGGCGGCGCGCAAGCGGGCCCTGCTGCGGCATTTCGGTTCGGCCAGGGCTGTGGGCCAAGCGGGACTCAGTGATCTGGAGGCGGTCGGCGGCATTAGCCGCGCGGTGGCCCGGAAAATTTATGGCCATTTCCACGATGATCGCTAGAATGCCGCAACCCGCAACCCTGTCGCCAACACCGCAGTTGCCCTGGAGCCGATGCTTTACAGCCTGCCCAACATCCTGACGATTTCGCGCATTCTTGCGATTCCGTTGATCGTGGCGCTGTTCTGGGTCAAGGGCGATGCCGCGCGCTGGGCGATGCTGGCGCTTTTCGCCCTTGCCGGCGTCACGGATTATTTCGACGGCATGCTGGCGCGCTCCATGGGTAATATTTCCAGCCTCGGGCGGTTCCTGGATCCGGTGGCCGACAAGCTGCTGGTTTCGGCGCTGCTGATCATGCTGGTCTGGTCGGACAATATTTCCGGGCTGGTCATTCTGCCGGCGCTGGTTATCCTGTGCCGCGAAATCCTGGTTTCCGGCCTGCGCGAATTCCTGGCCGGCATAAAGGTCGGCGTCCCGGTCAGCAATCTGGCCAAATGGAAAACGGCCGTGCAGATGTTCGCGCTGGGGTTCCTGATCGTTGGCGCGGCGGGACCGGACTTCTGGCATCCCGAGATCACGACCACGGCCGTTGGCGAGGCATTGCTGTGGCTTGCGGCGCTGCTGACGATGATTACCGGATACGACTATCTTCAGGCCGGCCTCAGGCATATGGCGGAAGATGACAGCGCGTCCGATGAATGAGGCGAGCCGATTGCCGGTTACGAACGATGTTTCCATGAAGATATTCGGACTGGCTGGCTGGAGCGGCAGCGGCAAGACGACCCTGATGGTGCGCCTGCTGCCGGAGCTTGTAGGGCGCGGCCTGTCGGTCTCGACGGTCAAGCATGCGCATCACAATTTCGAAATCGACCGGCCGGGCAAAGATTCCTATGAACATCGCGAGGCGGGCGCGACGGAGGTCATGATAACCGGCGGCAAACGCTGGGCGCTGATGCATGAAATACGCGAGAAGGCGGAGCCGCGCGTCAGCGACCTGATGCACCATATGACGCCGGTGGATCTGCTGATGATCGAAGGGTTCAAAAACGACGAGCACTTCAAACTGGAGGTCTTTCGCTCCGCCACGGGCAAGCCGCTGATCTGCAGGCAGGACCCGAAGATCGTCGCCGTGGCAAGTGACGAAATTCTTGATGGGCTGGATATTCCGCAGTTGGACTTGAACGACATCCCGGCGATCGCAGATTTCATTATCGATTATTGCGATTTGAAGAGCGGAACGAAGCATGGCGCAGCTTAGCGACGATTGTTTCGCCCATGGCGGCGCGCTGATGCCGCTGGACGAGGCGCTGGCGATGCTGGCGGAGCGGATCGGCCCGGTCGCGGAGACCGTGCGCCTGCCGCTGGCGGAGGCCGGCGGATGCCTGCTGGCCGAAGACGTCACGGCCGCGGTCGATGTGCCGCCGCACGACAATTCGGCGGTCGACGGATATGCGCTGTTTTTCGACGATCTCGACCCGGATGGGGAAACCCGCCTGCCGGTTACCGGCCGGGTGGCGGCGGGCCATCCGCTGGGCCGTGCGGCGGTGCGCGGCGAGGCGATCCGAATTTTCACCGGCGCGCCGATGCCCGAAGGGCCGGACACGGTGATGATGCAGGAGGACTGCCGCGAGGACGGCGATGATGTGGTGGTTATGCCGGGCATCAGGCAGGGCGCGAACCACCGCCACGCCGGCGAGGATGTGCACGAGGGTGACGTCGTGCTGCGGCGTGGCCGACGGCTGAAACCCCAGGATATCGGTCTGGCCGCCGCTGTCGGGCGAACCGAACTGGCGGTCTATGAGCCAATCCGGGTGGCGGTGTTCTCCACCGGCGACGAGGTGCGCGAACCCGGCCAGCCCCTGCCCGATGGGGCGATCTACGACGCCAACCGCTATACGCTGATGAGCGCGGCCGCCCGGCTGGGCTGCAGGGTCAGCGATCTCGGCATCCTGCCCGACGACGAGGCGGTCATCGGCAAGGCGTTGGCCCAAGCCGCCGAAAGCCACGATCTGCTGTTGACCTCCGGCGGCGTGTCGGTCGGCGAGGAGGACCATTTGCGGGCCGCCGTCGAGGCCGGGGGCAACTTGCATTTCTGGCGGCTGGCGATCAAGCCCGGCCGGCCGGTGGCGATGGGCCAGATCGCCCGCACGCCGATCGTCGGCCTGCCGGGCAACCCGGGCGCGGTGCTGGTGACCTTCCTGCTGATCGCCCGGCCGATCCTGCTGCGGCTGGCCGGGATGGAGGATGTGACTGCACATCGTTTTGCGGTGCGGGCCGGATTCGACCACAAGAAAAAATCGGGCCGCCGGGAATTCGTTCGTGCCAGACTGACGGCGGGCGAGGACGGCGCGGCGGTGGTGCTCAAGCATGGGGCCAGCGGGGCGGGGATACTGTCTTCCCTGGTCGAGGCCGACGGGCTGGTGGATTTGGGGCCCGACTTGACCTATCTAGAGTCAGGTAGCAGTGTTGATTTCCTGCCCTTCAGCGAGGTTTTGACATGAAGATCCTCTATTTTGCCTTTCTGCGCCAGCGCACCGGCCTGGGCGAGGAAACCGTCAACGCACCGGACGAGATTCAGGATGTCGCCGGCCTGGTGGAATGGCTGAAGACGCGCGGCCCCGGCCATGCGGAGGCATTGCGGGACGTCTCGGCGATCCGCGTCGCCGTGAACCAGGAATTCGCCGGCATGGACACGGCCATCGCCGCCAATGACGAGATCGCCTTCTTCCCGCCGGTAACGGGCGGCTGAGCAATGACCGTGAAGGTCCAGCGAGAGGATTTCGACGTCGGCGCGGAGATCGCGGCGCTGACGGCGGGCCGCTCCGATATCGGCGGCGTAGCGACCTTCCTGGGCCTGGTGCGCGACATCGCCGGCGACGAAGAGATCAGCGCCATGACGCTGGAGCATTATCCCGGCATGACCGAAAAAATGCTGGCCGATATCGAGGCTCAGGCGCTGGTACGTTGGCCGCTGGACGAAACCCTGATCATCCACCGCTACGGCCGGCTGGAGCCCGGCGACCGCATCGTTCTGGTCGTCACCGCCAGCGCCCACCGCAAGGCCGCGCTTGAATCCTGCGAATTTCTGATCGACTGGCTGAAGACCAGGGCGCCCTTCTGGAAGCTGGAAGAAACCGGCCAGGGCGAACATTGGGTCGAGGCTAGGGAGAGCGACGACGAAGCCGCCACGCGCTGGAACAAAACGCCGGCAAAGGCAGCGCAATAGCCGTGGCGGCAACCAAAATGCTTCACTGACCTCCGGTAAAGGGAGGCTGTATCGAGGGTTCAATGGTGGCTGCACCCGGCAATCCAGAACGAGTCGCCATCGCGCGAATGGCCGTCTCCGCCGCCATATGGACGGCGTTCGTCCTCGTGGCCCACGAAGTGACCCACCGTTTCCTGCCGGTAACGGAGCCGGTTCCGGGGCCCGGGCTAAAGATGCTAGCCGTCCAGGCGGTGGCGATTACGCTGGCCACCCTGGCCCTGCTGGCGGTGCGCCAGCCGACCCACCTAATCACCCTGCGGGCGGTGCTAGCGACCGCGATCTGGGTCAGCCTGATCGTGCTGGGGCACTATCTGGCGCGTCTCGATGCGGCGGCGATCCGCGATACGCTGACGGCCCTGCGCGAGAGCCTGGGCATGGGCGCCCTGGTGGCGAGCGCGCTCATGCTGGCGGTGCTGCTGGGTCTGCCCTTCGTGCCCAGCGTCGAGATGGGATTATTGATGATGACGGTGTTCGGCCGCGAGGGCGCCGTCGCGGCTTGGCTGGCGACCATCGCCGGGCTGTCACTGGCCCATGCGGCGGGCCGCTACATGCCGGCCGACCGGGTGCATCACTGGCTGGACCGGCACGGGCTACTTCCAGCTAACCGGGATCCTGATAAATCCCCCATGGCCGATATGCTGGACCGCCTGCATCTGTCGAAAAAAAAGGGCCACCGCATCGCCGCCTTCCTGCTGCGCCACCGCTACCTGTTGTTCGCGGCGCTGATCAACATGCCGGGCAATTCGGTGCTGGGCGGCGGCGGCGGCATCGCGCTGGTCAGCGGCTTCGCCCGCCTTTATCGCTGGCCCTGGTTCCTGCTGACCGCGGCACTGGCCTCGACGCCGATTCCGCTGCTGGTGTTTTTCGGCCTGATCCGCGTCGACGAATGGCTCGCCGCGTTGGGCGGGTGAACAAGCTCTACACGACCAGGTATTTCGTGAGTTCCGGTATGTCCGTCGTGGCGAAGAGCGCTTCCGTTTGCTTGACGGTCAGGATTCGCCCCTGGTGGACGAAGGCGGTGCGGCTTGCCGCGTAGCGGGCATCGTCGGGCTGGTGGGAAACGACCAGCACGGTCATCGCCTTTTCGCGGTGAATTTCACGAACCAGATCCAGCATCTCCCGGCGCAGGGCGGGTCCGAGCGCCGCGAAGGGCTCGTCGAGCAACAATACGGGCTTGTCGCGCACCAGGGCGCGCGCAATGGCGACGCGCTGGCGTTCGCCGCCCGACAGCTGCCCCGGCAGGCGGCGTTCGAACCCCGTCAGGCCCACCCGGTTCAAGGCAGTCGCAATTCGTTCGCGATCGGCCGCAGTCAGTTTCAGGGCAGGCGAAATGCCCAGGCCGACATTGGTCTTCACGTCGAGATGGGCGAACAAATTATGCTCCTGAAACACCATGGTGACCGGGCGCATGCTGGGCGGCAGCGCCGTCACGTCCAGACCGCCGAGCCGGATGCTGCCGGAGAGCGGGGGCTCGAAGCCGGCGATCAGGTTCAAAAGCGTGGTCTTGCCCGACCCGCTCGGCCCGATGATGGCCAGGAAATCGCCCGGCCCGACCGTAAGGTCGAACCTCATATCCATGTCTTCATATCTGAACCGGACATCGGACAGTTCGATCGCAGCGTCTGTCATCTTCGGCCTTCCGGTTTCGCCGTTGCGCGTTCGGCGGCAAGGATCAGGAGCAGGCAAAACACCGCAAGCATGAGGGCTAGCCCCGCGGCGTCGGTCGTCCGGTAGCTGCCCATGCGCTGCAGGATCAGCAGCGGCAAGGTGGTCAGGTCTTCCGACCCGAACAGCGCCACCGCCCCCAGATCGCCAAGGGACAGCGCCATGGCGAAGGCGAAGGCCACCCCGAAGGCCGGCCGCAGGACGGGCCAGTCCGCCAGGCGCCATCGGTTCCAGCCGGACATCCCCAAGCTTTCGCACAGCCGGTCATGGGCGCCGGCGGCGTTGGCGTGCGCGGGGCCGAGAATGCGTAGCGTATAGGGCAGAGCCATCAGCCCGTTGATCGTCACCACCACGGCCGGCGCCAACGCAAAACCCTCGCCCACTCCGCGCAGCAGCACGAACCACCCCGCCCCCAGAAGTATCGGGGGCATCACCAGGATCAGGCTTCCACCCGATTCGCAGGCCATGACGAAACCGGTATGCCACCAGGCCTTGCCATTGGAGCGCTTCGCCGCGTGGGCGGCGATCAGCAGTGACCAGGCCAGGGCGATGCACAGCACCGCCGCCGCGGCGCCGATGGACAGGCTGGTCAGCACGGCTTGCCAGACGATGGCTTCATCCAGCAGCTTGCGAAACGGCGCGGTCAGGGCCGAGACCGTCAGCGCCACCAGCGGCAGGATTATAAATATCGCCGCCGAGGCGATGACGGCGCCGTCGCCGATCCGGCCGCCGAGCCCGGCGCAATCCGGCCGCGCGACCGCGCGGTTGAGGCTGGGCGTGGCGACCGTCGGCATGGTCAGGCGCATGCCGATGGCAATCAGAAGGGCCGTCACGCCGAGCTGAACAAGGGCGAGAATCACCGCCCGGCCGGGATCGAAATCGAAGCGCAAGGCCTGGTAAATCGCAACTTCGATAGTCGTCGCAGCCGGCCCGCCACCCAGCGTCAGCACGACGGTGAAGCTGGCGATGCACAGCATGAAGATCAGGCCGGCAATTCCCGGCAGGCCGGCGCGCAAGACCGGCCATTCGATAAAACGGAAGATGGCGCCGGATTTCATGCCGAGCTGGCTGGACAGGCGCCAGCTCTCGCCCGGGATGCGTTCCAGATGCATGATCATCAGCCGGGCCGCCAGCGGCAGATTGAAAAATACATGGGCCAGCAGAATGCCGGTCAGGCCGTAAATATTGGGCATGCCATCACTGACCCCCAGCGCCCCCAAGCCGACGGAGATCCATCCGTGACGGCCCCAGACATCGACGACGCCAAGCACCACGACGAGGGCGGGCAGGGCCAGCGGCAGGGCGAACAGCCTCAACAACAGGCCGCGCCCCGGGAAAACCTGCCTCCGCGCAATGGCCCGCGCAACCGGGATGGCCAGACCGACCGACAGAACCGCCGAAAGACCGGCCTGCCACAGGGTGAAGCGCAGGACCCGCCACAGATAATCGTCCCACAATTCGCCGCCGGCGCCGGGAGAGGTAAGCGCCGTCACGGTCAGCGCGCCAAGCGCGCCGGCCATGACGACCGCAAGGCCCGCCAGGGCAACAGAACCGGCGAACAGACTCGGCAAATTCCGGTTTCTCGGAACCAACTACTTACTCATGGATTCGAGCCACTCGCCGACCCAGGCGCGGCGATTTTCGGCCACGATTTCGGGTGAATAAAGCAGCGTCTTCGATGGCTTGACCAGCCGGCCGAATTCGTCGGGCAAAGGTTTCGACAACGCCCCGGCCGGGAACATCCAGTTGTTCGTCGGGATGTGATCCTGGAAACCGGGACCGGTCATGAACGCCAGAAAGCGTCTGGCCAGCGCTTCGTTCGGTGTTGCCTTCAGCATGGCCGCCACCTCCACCTGCAGATAATGCCCCTCGGCGAATGACGCGGCGGCGTACTTTTCCGATTTCTCGGCGATCCGGTGATAGGCCGGCGAGGTGGTGTAGCTCAGCACCATTTCCGCCTCGCCCTTGGTGAACAGGCCGTAGGCCTCGCTCCAGCCTGGGGTGACGGTGAGCACGCGTGGCCGCAACCGCGCCCAGGCTTCGCCCGCCTTGTCGCCGTAAACCGACTTCATCCACAACAGGAAGCCCAGCCCCGGGGTCGAGGTTCGTGGATCCTGCAGAACGATCTTCTGCCCGGGGTCGCCCTCGACTAGTTCCTTCAGGCTGGCCGGCGGGTTGGCCACCTTCTCGGTATTATAGATCACCGCGAAATGGGCGAAATCGTAGGGCACGAAGATGTCGTCCTTCCAGTCGATCGGCAGGGTAAGCTTCGACGTGTCCGTGCCATGGCCGGCGAACAGGTTCGTGGCCTTGGCCTCGGCGATCAGATTGGTGTCGAGGCCGAGCACGATGTCGGCCTTGGCGGACGCCCCTTCCAGTTTCAGGCGATTGAGGATGGCGACGCCGTCCTGGATACCGACCCAGTTCAGCGTGCAGCCGCATTCAGCCTCGAAGGATTTCTTGATGGCGGGGCCCGGGCCCCAATCGGTAACGAAGCTTTCGTAGGTATAGACGTTCAATGTCTCGGCGGCTTTCGCCGTTCCGGCAAAGGCGAGAAACATTGCAATGACGGCAATCAGATTACGCATCGGCGTCTCCTTCCATGTGACCGGAACGGATGAAGGGGCCGACTTTGCTAGGCGGACTCCTGCTCCCTCCGCCGGCATTACCCGGATCAGGTTCATCGGGTTGGCAGGCCGCCTATTGCGTACAACCTGCCTCTCAGCCGTTTCCGGCACCCCGTAGAGTGAATGCGACCATAAACCGTCGGGCCGGCGGGAACAAAGGGAAATTACCCAAACATGAACTGGACTGATCGTCGCCGCTGTGCTTTACGGTCCCGGTCATGACCCGTTTCAGCATTCTTCTCGACGGCACGCTCAATCCGACCGACAGGCTCCGTGACCAGGTCGCCGGCAGCCGTGTTATTGCCGCCGATGGCGGGATACGGCATGCGCAGGCGCTCGGTCTCGATGTCGAGTTGTGGGTCGGCGATTTCGATTCCTCTGAACCCGGCCTGATCGCGCATAACGGCAATGTCGAACGCCAGACCCACCCGGCGGCGAAGGACAAGACCGATGGCGAGATCGCCATCGACGAGGCCCGGCGGCGCGGCGCCCGCGAAATTGCGCTGGTCGGCGGGCTGGGCGGTCAGAGCGACCATGCGCTGGCCCATATCATGCTCGGCCTCGGGCTGGAGCGCGAGGGCATCCGAGTCGTCATCACCAGCGGCGGGGAAGAGGCCTATCCCCTGCTGCCCGGCGTGCGGGCGCTGGACCTTCCGCCGGCCAGCCGGATGAGCATCATCGCCCTCGCCGATCTGGTCGGGCTGTCCCTGACCGGGGTGGAATGGCCGCTTGCCGACCGGACGGTCAAGCTGAGCAGTAGCCTGACCCTGTCGAACGTCGTTGTCGGGCCGCTGGAAATTACGCTCGGACAAGGCTATGGGGTGGTCGTCGCCTATCCCGGTTGATCCGTGTCTCCAGCCACCCTGTCCCGCTCTCCCAGCCAGTCGCGGCGCCAGACCGCCCATTCCTCGTTGTCGGTGGTCCAGCCTGCATAGATGGCGGCGCCGAATTTCGACCCGGCCGGCTGGCCGTCGAACCACTGGCCGATGCCGACGCCGCGCAGCCCTGAGGCCATATTCTCGGCCGCCGGGTGGAAGCCGAAATGCTCGTCTTCGTAGGTCGGCACACCCATAAACAGCGTCGTATCAGGCCCGACGATTTCCCGAAGCCGCCAGGTTTCCCAAGCGACGATCGTGCCGTAGAGCCAGTCGAACGGCATCGCGGTGTCGTACATCATGACGGCGACCTGGTCGGTTCGGGCCGCCACATCGCGATAATAGGGCGCGCGCCACAGGCCCGCCTGCCGGAAGAACAGCCTGGCCACATATTCCAGGCCGGGGAGGGGCGCCAACTCATCCGTCGCCATCGACAGCAGCTTGCCGCGTTCGCGCGTTACCGGCGCGGTTTCGTCCAGCAGCGCCAGAAGGTCGGGGTCGCCGGAATAGACCGGCTCTATATTATAGTGAATACCGTCGAAGCCGAGGTTGATGAAATCACCTGCGGTTCGCGCGATGTTGGCCCGCGTGCCGGCATTCGTCAGGTCCAGCGGCCCACCGCCCCGGCGTTCCACCTGACCAATCCAGGCATGCAGCCGGATCGAAGGCGCGCGCCGGCGCATGGCGGCGATCAAGGCGCGGGCGTTCGGGTATTTCGCTTGCGGGATCGATCCATCGCCGGTCAGCGGCCCGACATGGAAATAGACATCGGTGATGCGGTGGCGCGTCAACAGCCCGGCGAATTCGTCATAGACCTCTTCGGAATGGCTTTCGCCCACCCATTTATGCGCCGCCCAGATGGCGTTCGGCGTATCCGGGCCGGCGGCCGATACCGGCGCGTACCGGTAGAACAGCCACGCGCCGGCCAGCAGCAGCAAACCGGTCGTGGCCAGGCCGGCGCAAAGGACTAGCAGGATCCGGGCGAGCCGTCCGGAGAACAGCCGCGATATTTTCGCCATTCCTTTTCACCCCCATTTGGCCTGGCGGTGATCCTGCAAGCCAACCTTGCCGTCGGCAGGGCGAATTAGGGCGATGGCGTGGCTTTCGCGCAAAGAAAAGGCTGGGAGAAAGGTCCCCAGCCTCATCAACTTGAACGCTCTTCGCCGATTACGCGGCGTTCAGCGTCGCCGGCACCTCGCGGCGGACTTCGGCATCATAGTCTTCCATCAGCGTCCTGGTCAGCTCACCAGGGGTGAATTTGTACTCGCCGATTTCGCTGACCGGCGTGACCTCGACCGCGGTGCCCGTCAGGAACACCTCGCTGGCTTGGGCCAGTTCCTCCGGCATGATGGCGCGCTCGACCACTTCGATCTGGCGGGCCTTGGCCAGCGCAATCGTGGTTCGTCTTGTGATGCCGTCCAGGAAACAGTCCGGCGTGGGTGTATGCAGCTTGCCGTCGATATTCAGGAAAATATTGGCCCCGGTCGCCTCGGCGATCCGGCCGCGCCAATCCATCATCAGGGCATCGTTGTAGCCCGCGGCCTCGGCCTTGTGCTTGGACAGGGTGCAGATCATGTAGAGGCCCGCCGCCTTGGATTTGCACGGGATCGTCCGCGGATCCGGCCGCCGCCAGTCCGACCACTGCATGCGGATGCCCTTCATGCGGGCCTCGGGCGCGAAGTAGGCCGGCCATTCCCAGGCGGCGATCGCCAGATGGATTTTGGTGTTCTGGGCCGAGACGCCCATCATTTCCGCCCCGCGCCAGGCGACCGGGCGGACATAGCCGTCGGTGATGCCCTGATGGGCGACGACCTGCCTGCAGGCTTCGTCAACCTGTTCCGTTGTCCAGGGGATCGTGAAGTCCAGCATCCTGGCGGAGCTGTGCAGGCGCTCGGTATGTTCCGTCAGCTTGAAGATACGGCCGTCATAGACGCGCTCGCCCTCGAATACCGACGAGGCATAATGCAGGGCGTGGCTGAGAACATGCAGATTCGCATCCTTCCAGTCGATCAGTTCGCCATCGTACCAGATGGAACCCGGGCGGTCGTCGAAGGGCATCATGGACATTTGGTATCCCCAGAGGCTGTAATATTGTTGTTGCGTCAGGGCCTTTTCGCGACCTGAATGAACAAAAACACCGGAAAATCACCGCTCGTTGTTCGATTATGTCGTTTAACCCTTGCATCTTGATATCATTCCGTAGCATATAAGTCAATATGGCTGACGTAAAATCTCCGCCGCATGGCGGCCCGACAAAGTTTACCGCCAATCCGCTGTTCCTGCGTGACGAGGAATTGCGCCAGGCGATCGAGATGCTGTTCTTCGCCTATCGCGATTTCACCGGCGTCGCCGACGAAATCCTGGGCGACTACGGGTTCGGCCGCGCCCATCACCGGGCAATCTATTTCATCAGCCGTCATCCCGGCATGACGGTCAGCGGCCTGCTCAGGATACTCAGGATCACCAAGCAGAGCCTGAACCGCGTCTTGAGCCAACTGGTTGAAGAGGGCTATGTGTCGCAGCAGAAGGGGGTGCAGGACCGGCGCCAGCGCCTGCTGCGGTTGACCGACAAGGGACGCGCGCTGGAGGAGCGCCTGTCGGCAGCCCAGCGCGCCCTGATCGCCGGCGCCTACCGCGAAGTGGGCGCCGACGCGGTGGAAGGCTTCCGGAAGGTCCTGCTGGGGATCATGGGCAATGAAGAAGACCGGGAACGCTTCGAGCGCCCGGCGCCGCCACGCCGCTAGCAGACCCGTGCCCAGCGTCCTATAATCGCGCCTATGGACGAACTTCAGCATATTCTGGTGGTGGACGACGATAACCGTCTGCGCGAGTTGCTGCGCAGTTACCTCAGCAAGAACGGTTTTCGCGTAACCGCGGCCGAGGATGCCGGCAGCGCGCGGCGCCACCTGGAATCCATGGAGTTCGACCTGATCGTGCTGGATGTGATGATGCCCGGCGAAACCGGGCTGGAATTGGCCCGCGCGCTTCGCGAGATCCACAATGACGTTCCGATCCTGATGCTGACCGCCATGGGCGAGGCGTCGGACCGGATCGGCGGGCTGGAGGCCGGCGCCGACGATTACCTGCCCAAACCGTTCGAGCCACGCGAGCTGCTGCTGAGAATCCAGACCATTCTGCGCCGCGCCGCGATGCCTTCGCCCGAACGGGACGCCGCGCCTGCCCATGTGAAGCTGGGTGGCCACATTTTCGACCGCGAACGGGCGATCCTGCATAATGACGGCATGATCGTGCGCCTGACGACGGCCGAGGCAAGCCTGCTGTCGGTGCTGTCCGAAACCCCCGGCGAGATCATGAGCCGCGAGGCCCTGACGGAACGTTGCATGATCGATGGCGGCGACAGGGCTATCGACGTCCAGGTGACCCGGCTGCGCCGCAAGATCGAACCCGATCCCAAGACGCCCCGTTACCTGCAGACAGTGCGCGGCCGCGGCTATGTGCTGCGGCCCGATTGACCCGGCATGCTGCTGAATCTGCTTAAAAACAACATCCTGCCGCGCTCGCTGTATGGCCGGTCGCTACTGATCATCATCATGCCGCTGATTCTGCTTCAGGTGGTGTCGGCCTGGATTTTCTACGACCGCCACTGGGACACCATCACAAAGCGGCTTTCCTCCTCGATCGTCGGCGACATCTCGCAGGTCGTCGAACTGCTGGGAGAAGAACCGTCGGTGGAGCTGCGGAAAACCGTATTCGACATGGCGTGGCGCAATTTCAGCCTGCAGATCGAATGGCGGGAAGGAGAGCGCCTGCCCGAGACACTCGCGGGGCCGGAGTCGCGAATCGACGATTTTCTCGGCCAAACGCTGCAGTCCCGATTTCAGGGTCCGGTGCGAATCGACGATTCGTCCTACCGCGAGCGGGTTATCGCCGATATCCAGCTTGAAGGCGCGGTGATGTCGGTCACCATTCCGGGTAAACGGCTGTTCAGTGTCACCACTTATATTTTTATCATGTGGATGGTGGGAACCTCGCTGATCCTTTTCGCTGTCGCCTCGATTTTCATGCGTAACCAGGTGCGCCCGATCCAGCGGCTGGCCGAGGCGGCCGACCAGTTCGGCAAGGGGCGCGAGCTCGATGAGGATTTCAGGCCCGAGGGCGCACTGGAAGTCCGCCGCGCCGCGGCCGCCTTCAACGTCATGCGCCAGCGCCTGAGGCGCCAGATCCGCCAGCGCACCGACATGTTGTCGGGGGTTAGCCACGACCTGAGAACCCCGATCACCCGCATGAAATTGCAGCTCGCCATGTTGCCGGAGGATTCGCAGATGGCCGAGTTGCAGGACGACATCGCCGAGATGGAGCGGATGATCGAAGGCTATCTGACCTTCGCCCGCGGCGAGGGCGATGAACCCACCAAGCATGTCGACCTCGGGAGCATGGTAGAGGATATCGTAGCGGTGTGGCGGCGTAACGGCGTGAAAATCGACAGCCACGTGGAAGGCAGGCTGATGGCCTGGTTGCGGCCCGACGCCATCAAACGCGGCATCGAAAATCTGGTGGCGAATGCGTCGCGCTATGGCGAACAATTATGGGTCCGTGCGGGCCGGCGGGGGGACGCCATCGAAATCACGGTGGACGATGATGGCCCAGGCATACCGGAATCCCATCGCGAGGACGTTTTCCGGCCGTTCTACAGGCTGGACGAGTCGCGCAACCCGCAAACCGGCGGCACCGGCCTGGGCCTCGCCATCGCGCGCGACCTGTTGCGCAGCCACGGCGGCGACATATTACTGGAAGACTCGCCGCACGGCGGATTGAGGGCGCGGATTCGAATCCCGGTTTGAAATATCTCAATACATCCTTCCGCCGTCCGGCACCTTTCGGTCCGGGGCCAGCAACACGACCTCGCCGTCCTCGTCCGGTATGCCGAGCACCAGGATTTCCGACATGAACCTGCCGATCTGCTTGGGCGGGAAGTTGGTGACGGCGACCACCTGTTTACCGACAACGCTGTCCGTGTCGTAATACCGGGTAATCTGGGCGGAGGTCTTGCGTTCCCCGATCTCCGGTCCGAAATCGACCCACAGCTTGATCGCCGGATGGCGCGCTTCCGGATAGGGTTCCGCGCGCACGACCGTGCCGACCCTGATATCGACCCTCAGGAAATCGTCGAAAGTGATGGCCATGATTCCTCTCGCGTCGCCGTCTCTCGTGCCGGGCGACGCTAACACCGGGCGCGGATCATTAAAAGGGCAGGCTGGCGCAGAAAAGAGAACGGCCGCCCCGTTTTCACGGAAGCGGCCGGAGTCTCCGGACAAGGGAGGACATGCCCGAAGAAGGCTCTTGCAGCGTTACTTCTTGGCGGGGTTCACGAAGCTCTGGGCTTCGTTGAGGCTCTCCACGAAACGCTTGTTCAGGATGTCGAAGACCTGCTTGTTGGTCTTGGTCGCCGCGGCGGCGAGCTCCTTGAAGTTGGCGACGCCGCGCTCGATGCCCTCGCGGGTCAGCTCGGCCTGGCGGGCCATCTTGTCCTTCGGCTCGCCGGCGGCCAGCATCTCTTGGAAAGCGGCCGTGAACTCTTCGGCGCTCTCACGGGCGATCGCGGTCTGGCGCTGGAAGATCTCCTGCGCACTCTCGGCGGCCAGCTTGTTGGCGCTGGCAAGGGTCTCGACATTCTTGGTCTGGGCGGCAACGACCTTCTCGACGTCGAATGCCGGAACTTTGAAATCGCCAGTGAATTTGCTGAAATCGAAACCGGCGAAGGGATTGGCAGTGGCCATTTTATGTCTCCTGTGAATTCCGTGCGCCGCACAACACTATTGTTGCGCTGCAGCATGACCGTAATATACGCTCTTTCCTCACAGGGTCAAGAAGTTTTTTGTGCGCTGCACCATTTTTTGTGCGATGCAGTATTTCGGCGGTTTTACAGGCTTCCAACCGGTGGTCAGGCGGCCTCGGCGCTTGTCCCCTCGGCAATGCGGCGGCGGCAGAACAGGATTTCGGCCCAGCGGTCGGCCCGTTTCAGGCTGCGGTCCAGTTCCGCCATGGTCCGCGACATGTCCTTGCTGTCGTCTTCGACCCAGACCGACACGCAGCGCAGCCACAAGCCGGTCAACCCGGCGATCTTGACCTTGCCGGCGACGCCGTCGGACGACAGGCCAGCGGCCTCCAGCATCCAGGCCATGGAACAACCCAGCTGGCGCATCATGGCCGCGGAGGCGGCAGGGTTGCGCGCCGCACCCGCACGGATCCGTCGCACCGCCTCGCGATGCGGCTGCAGGGCGTCGAAACGGCGCATCAACACCTCGAACAACCGGTCGCGCACCGTGTCTTCCGGCGCGAAGGCGAAATCAGTCTCGACGACCTCGCGGTCGATGCGGCGCATAAAGGCCACCAGCACCGCCATCCGCGAGCGCCAGGCGGGGTAGAGTTCCGACAGTTTCGCGCCGGCGCCCTCGGCAATTGCGGGTAACGTGACGCCTTGCCAGCCCTCGCGCGCCACGAGCGCCAGCATCGCATCGATCAACCTGGATTCGAGGTCCTTGGGGGCGGCCTTGCGGGCGCCGCCCTTACCCGTGGAAGGCTTCTTCGCCATGGGTCGACTCCTTCAACTGGGTATCGGTGTCTGTCCAATCCTCATCATACGCTTTTTTGGCGATTGGCGCGAATCGAGCTAGGGGCAGATAGCCGGATAGACTGTAACTCTGATTTGTGGCACAACCGCCCAAAAATGGCTTGAGGATCGGGAGAAGTGAAAGTGGTGATCCGGGCACGACCGTTCTTACTGGCAGTAGTTTTCATGGCGATGGCAATGGCGGCCTGTACAAAATCCACGCCTCAAACAGGAGCAGTATCTACGCCTCAGACCGGAACCATTCCCGAGTGCGGGCGGGTCGATGGAGACGGGCTCATTGCCTTCGTTGGAGAGAAGGTCGAAGTTACAGAGGTCCCGCCCGAGCCAATAACTGATAGCTCCAGCGGAGGGTCCTTAGTTATTATAATGGATCAGCATTACCGCGCTCGTTATCAGGTCCTTGAGAAACTTTGCGGGGACTTTTCCGGAGACGTGATCGAATTTGATGCATATGACCACTATGGGTTCCCTTATTTCGCAAGGTACGAGACTGTTCTTTTGTTCGTATCGCGTTACGGTGATCACTACGTCCATCAAAAGTACCAGTTTCATGATGTTTACAAGACACGTTCCGGCGAATGGGTGGGCTGCGGGGATCCTAATCTAGGCGAACGGCCCGGCCGAAGAGTAGACTTTCGCCCCGTTCCGCTTGAATTTGACGAGCCGCCGGTATTCTCGGTCGCAGCCCTCACAGAAGTAAAGATCACCCAAATATACCCTCCGGAATATTATTCGCGCGATGGCGATCGCGTGACCTGCAAGGCGGGTGCGCCGGTGGAGTTTCTGTATACTATAAAACGTAACGGCGTGCTGAAGGCCCGTGAGGAACTCAGGTATCGGGCTGGGCCTGAATAAGCAGTGCGCTGGTGTGTATTACGCCCGCGCGTCGACCACCTTCGCGACTGTGCCGCCGGTCAGGGCCGCCAGCGAATGCGGGTCGAGGCGGAAAACGGCGAAGGGCGTATCGGCCGCGGCCCAGATCTCGTCGAACGCCAATATGTCCTCGTCGATTAAGGTAACGATCGGCTTGTCGTGCCCGACTGGCGGAACGCCGCCGATCGCGAAGCCTGTCTCGCGGCGCACGAAATCGGCGTCGGCTTTGTTCGGCTTCTCGCCCAGCAGCGCCGCCACCGCCTTTTCGTCGACGCGGTTGATGCCGCTGGCGATCACCAGGACCGCGCGGCCACTGTCTTTGCCTCTGAACAGGATGGATTTGGCGATTTGGGCCGCTTCGCAGCCGATCGCCTTCGCGGCCTCGCCCGCCGTGCGGGTCGACTGGTCGAGTTGCTGGACGTCGAAGGAAAATCCCCGCGCGCCAAGCGCCGCCTGAACCTTCGCGGCACTGGCGCTGAGGGCGATCACTAACCCGCCAGCTCCCGCCCGCGCCTCGTGGCGGCGGCAACCGCGCGGGTCATCAATTGCTGCAGCCCGTCTTCGGCCATCAGCACTTCCAGCGCAGCCTGGGTGGTGCCGCCCGGGCTGCTGACGTTCTTGCGCAACTGCGCTGGCACATCCTCGCCGCGCAGCGCCAGTTGGCCCGCACCGGCGACCGTGACCAGCGCCAACCGGTCGGCGAGGTCGCGCGGCAGGCCGGCCTCGACGCCCGCCTCGGCCAGACACTCGATCAGCAGAAAGACATAGGCGGGGCCGCTGCCGGAGACCGCCGTCACCGGGTCGATCAATGTCTCGTCATCGACGCTCAGCGCCTCGCCGATGGCGCCCAGCAGCACCGTACACATGGCCATCTGCGCATCCGATACATTGGCGTTGGGGCAGGCGACGGTAATACCCTGGCCAATTGCCGCAGGCGTGTTCGGCATGGCGCGCACGATAGCCGCGCCGGCGCCCAGTTGGCCCTCGAAAAAGCCGATGGTCGTGCCGGCCGCGATCGACATGAAGACCGTGCCCGGCCCGGCATAGCGGGCCGCAAAGGGCGCCGCGTCGGCCATCTGCTGCGGCTTGACCGCGAAGACCACGACTTCCGGATCGAGATCGGCCGGCAGCGTCGCCAGGTCGGTATGGAGCGTGACGCCGGCGCGCCCTTCGAAAGCCACCGCGCCCATCGGGTCCAGCACGGCCACGCCGCCGGCGGCGATGCCGTTTTCCAGCCAGCCGGACAGCATGGCGCCGCCCATCTTGCCGCAGCCGATCAGCAGCAGGGGACGGGAAAGACGATTGTCGCCGCCGCCCATGATCCTTGCCTCAGGCTTCGCCGACGGTTTCCAGCAGCGCGGCCGAGATTGCCTCGTCGGGCCGCCGGCCGCCCCACAGCACGAACTGGAAGGCGGGATAATAGCGGTCGCATTCGTCGAGCGCGACATCCACCAGTTCTTCCAGCTGTTCCGGGCCGGGCGCGAACTGCCCGCGTGTCAGCAGGGTATGGCGGAAAGTCGGGTTGGGGTCGTCGGCCGCCACCTCGAAATGACCGAGCCACAGCCGTTCGTTGATCGACGCCAGCAGGTCGTTGATGTCGCGGCGTTTTTCGCCCGGCACCTTGGCGTCGATGCCGCAGTGCATATGCAGCGCCTGCATGTCTTCCTGCCAGATGAAATGCAGCCGGTAGGCGCACCAGCGCCGCGGCGGTTCGGTGACCAGTTCGTCATCGGCCGCCCGCATGTGGGGCCAGCCGTGGACGTTTGCGAGTTCTTCCAGAAGATCCAGCGGATTGATCGTCCGGTCGCCGGACTGCTCAAGCCTCATTCCCATTCGCGCCCCCTTAGAGCCACAGGCCCGGCCGATAACCCGCCGTTATCGGGGCCGGATGCGGCGCAAGAATGCGAAAATTCGCTTCCCTACAAAATATGGCAACGAATCACTCATGCACCACAATACCTAGGATGCCACAGGGGGATTCCGCAGTGCAACCCCGCAATAGCCAAACGGAAGAAATATCTGTGGATAATCAGGCTTTGGTTTTGCGAGAGGCCTTGGCCCTGGGCTTCTGCGCCGCAAGGGCGGCTTCCAGCGCGGCGACCCGCTTTTCAAGGGTCTCCTGTCCCATGCGGGCCTTCGCGGCCATGGCCTTGACGGCCTCGAATTCCTCGCGCGAGACCATGTCCATCTCGGACAGGATGCGTTCGAACTGCTGCTTGAGGCGCGCTTCCACCTCGCCGCGCACGCCGGCAAGCGCGCCGAAGGCACCACCGGCCACCCGGGCCAGATCGTCGAGCAATCGGTTGTCTACCTGCATGGGTCTGCTCCGTCGCAAGTTGATTCCCCCATCCTATACGCCGCGTGCCGGATGCGCGCAACCGCTGGCGCATCTTGAACGGGCCGGGGACCGACCCTATAACATGGCGAGCGGGCGCGGCGCGCCATACGGTAAAACCGCGTATAAGGACAGGGCGCGCATGGAATATTTCGTCTTCCCCGATTTCGACCCGATCGCCATCCAGCTGGGGCCGTTCGCCATTCGCTGGTACGCGCTTTCCTATGTCGTGGGGCTGCTGCTGGCTTGGCGCTATTGCCTGCGCCTGGCGAAGAAGCCGCCGCATCTGGTCACCGCCGAGCAACTCGATGATTTCCTGACCTGGGCGGTCGTGGGCGTCATCCTGGGCGGGCGGCTGGGCTTCGTGCTGTTCTACAATCCGGATTTTTATCTGGCCAATCCCGGCGCCATCCTGAAGGTCTGGGAGGGCGGCATGGCCTTCCATGGCGGCCTCGCCGGGGTGACGCTGGCGATGATCATCTTCGCCCGGCGCCGTCACATCAAATTGCTGGCGCTGACGGACATGATCGGCGCCGCCGCACCCATCGGCCTGTTCCTGGGGCGCATCGCCAACTTCATCAACGGCGAACTTTACGGGCGGATCACCGACGTGCCCTGGGCCGTCATCTTCCGCCATGCCGGCGACCAGCCGCGCCATCCCAGCCAGTTATACGAGGCGGCGCTGGAGGGGCTGGTGCTGTTCGCCATCCAGGCCTGGATGATCTTCGGTCCCTGGAAATCACTGCGCCGACCGGGCCTGACCACCGGCGTTTTCATCGGCGGCTATGCACTGGCGCGCATGTCGGTGGAGTATTTCCGCCAGCCCGACGATTATGTCGGCGAAGGCGGGTTCCTGGTGCTGGGCACCACGATGGGGCAGTGGCTGTCGGTGCCGCTGCTGCTTGGCGGCGCGTATCTTGCCTGGCGCGCGATACGCCGCCCGCCGGCGGACGAGTGACGAGCCCGCTGGCAGAGCTGCTGCGCCGGCGCATTCGCCTGACCGGTCCCATAACCGTCGCCGACTTCATGGCCGAGGCGCTGGGCCATCCGGAGTACGGCTATTACAAGACCCGCGACCCGTTCGGGACGCGCGGCGATTTCACCACCGCCCCCGAAATCAGCCAGATGTTCGGCGAACTGATTGGACTGTGGTGCGCCGAGGTCTGGCGCACTGTCGTCGCGCCCCAATCCGTTCAGCTGGTGGAACTGGGCCCGGGGCGCGGCACGCTGATGGCCGACGCGCTGCGCGCCACCCGGATGGCGCCGGAGTTCCTGACTGCCGCCTCGGTCCATCTGGTGGAAACCAGTCCGGCGCTGACCGCGATGCAGCAAGAGGCCCTGGCCGGGCACGATGCACAATGGCACGGTTCGCTGGCAGAGGTTCCGGTAGGGCCGATGCTTCTGGTCGCCAACGAGTTCTTCGACGCGCTTCCCATTCGCCAGTTCGAAAAAACCGGCGAGGGCTGGCGCGAACGCATGGTGGGACTGGACACAAACGGCGAAACCTTCCGGCTGGGCCTGGCGCCCGGCGGATCGGTGGGCGAAGCCCTGATCCCGGACGTGGTCCGGAGGACGGCCGGCGAGGGCGAAATCGCCGAAGTCTGCCCGGCCGGGCTGTCGATCGCGCACGCCATCGCCAGGCGAATCGCGCGGCATGGCGGCGCGGCGCTGATTGTCGATTACGGCCATGCCGCCAGCGGCGCAGGCGATACGCTGCAGGCGCTTAGCGGCCATAAATACAGTAACCCGTTGCAGGACCCCGGCGCGGCTGACCTGACGGCACATGTGGATTTCGCCGCTCTCGGCATCGCCGTGCGAGAAGCCGGTGCGGCGGCCCACGGCCCGATCACCCAGAGCGAATTTCTGACCCGCCTGGGAATCGAAACCCGGGCCGCGCAGTTGCTCGCCAAGGCGACGCCGGATCAGGCGGCGGACATCGAAGCCGCCCTTGCACGCTTGATTGGCGAGGAGGGAATGGGGTACCTGTTCAAGGCAATGGCCCTAACGGCGCCGGGCGAGGCTGTACCCCCAGCTTTCGAGGAAACAGCAGGCTGATGACAACGCCGCTTCCAGTGCATATCACCGAACCCGCGCTCGACGGCATGCCGGGCGTCCAACACGCCTTCTTCACGCGCCAGGGCGGGGTCAGCCAGGGCGTATATGCGTCATTGAATGTGGGCTATGGCTCCGACGACGACCGCCAGGCGATTACGGAGAACCGCCAGCTGGCGATGGCGGCGTTCGACCTGCCGGTCACGGCCCTGAACACGGTCTATCAGGTGCACGGAACGGAGGTCGCGATGGCCGACCGCAACTGGGACCCGGCGGATGCGCCGCGCGCCGACGCGGTGGTGACCGACCGTCCCGGCATTGCCATCGGGATACTGACGGCAGATTGCGTCCCGGTGCTGTTCGCCGGTCAAACGCCCGACGGCCGGAAAATTATCGGCGCGGCCCATGCCGGCTGGCGCGGCGCGATGTCCGGCATTCTCGAAAGCACGGTGGCGACCATGGAAAATCTTGGCGCGACCCGCGATACGATACGGGCAGCGATCGGCCCCTGCATAGGGTCGAAATCGTATGAGGTCGGCCCCGAATTTCCAAAGCCCTTCCTGGACCAGGATCCGCAAAACGCCCGTTTCTTCCGTCCGGGCATCCGCAAGGGGCATCCGATGTTCGATATCGCGGGCTATGTGGAAAGCCGGCTGGCGGCGGCATTTATTAAAAAAGTTGGCCGGATCGACGCAGATACCTGCGCCGACGAGGCGCGCTTTTTCAGTTACCGGCGCAAAACGCTGACCGGCGAACCCGACTATGGCCGGGAATTGTCGGCAATCGCGATCGAGGCATAGGGAAGAAAATGGGTTTGCATATCCATTTCAGCGAGGAAGAACTCGCCGACCGGCGCCGACGCGCCTGTGAAGCGATGCAGCGGGACGGGCTGGACGGATTGCTGGTCTTCCGCCAGGAAAGCATGTACTGGCTGACGGGCTATGACAGCTTCGGCTATGTCTGGTTCCAGTGCCTGTATCTGGGGGCGGACGGGGAAATGTTCCTGCTGACGCGGGCGCCCGATCTGCGACAGGCGCAGTTTACCTCGATCATCCCGCCTGACCGGATTCATGTCTGGAAGGACCGCGAAGGCGCCGATCCCGTCGGCGAGCTCAGGGTGCTACTGGACCGGCAGGGCGGCAGGGGCAAGAGGCTTGGCGTCGAATGGGAATCCTACGGGCTGAACGCCCGCAACGGCTTCGTGCTCCGCGATGCGATGGATGGCTTCGCCACACTGGAGGATGCCTCCTTTCTGGTCAGCCGCCTGCGCCTGGTCAAGAGTCCGGCCGAACTCGACTACGCCCGGAAGGCCGCCGAATTGGCCGACACATCCTGGGACGAAGCGGTGCGCCTGGCGAAACCCGGCGCCTTCGAGGGCGACATCCTGGCTGCCATGCAGGCCGCCGTGTTCAGCGGCGGCGGCGACGACCCGGCCAACGAGACCATCATCGGTTCCGGCCCCGGTGCCCTGATGTGCCGTTACTACACCGGCCGACGCACGCTGGAAGCGCGGGACCAGCTGACCCTGGAATTCGCCGGTGTCTATCGCCACTACCACGCCGCCATGATGCGCACCATCGTGATCGGCGAGCCCGACCCGAGGCATATTTCCATGCACGCCGCGGCCAGCGCCGCCTTGATGGCCTGCGAGGAAGCCTTGCGGCCCGGCAAACCGGTGGGCGAGGTGTTCGACGCCCATGCCAGGGTGCTGGATGCGGCCGGCATGGGGGAATTCCGTCTCAACGCCTGCGGCTACAGCCAGGGCACGACCTATGCCCCGAACTGGATGGATTGGCCGATGCTGTATCATGGCAACCCGGTGGTGGCCGAGCCGGGCATGGTGTTCTTCATTCATATGATCCTGTTCGATTCCGGCAACGATCTGGCCATGACCCTGGCGCGCACCTCGGTCGTCACTGAAACCGGCAGCGAGCCCCTGTCGAAGGCGTCGCTGGACCTGGTGGTGAACTGAACGATGCCCTGGCTGATCTCCATGACCGCGCTGCTCCTGTTTGGCCTGATGGCCAGCTGCGTCATCATGGCATGACAAAAGACCGGATTTTGCGGGTTTGAACGTTTACAGCAGGCACACCAGTTGATATAGAGTGCGCGCCCTGATGGCCGCCCGGCGGAATCGGGGCTTATGTGTTGGAGCATTGGCGTCGGCCAGGGGCCGGATTTTAGCGGGAATCAATCGGGACAGGACATGAAGATCCTCAGTGGCAATAGCAACAGGCCGCTGTCAGAGGCTATTTCCGCCAAGCTTGGCAAGCCCCTGACGGAAGCGGCGATCCGCCGGTTCTCCGACCAGGAGGTCTTCGTCGAGATCCTGGAAAACGTTCGCGGCGAGGACGTGTTCGTCATACAGTCGACCTGTTTCCCAGCGAACGACAATCTGATGGAACTGCTGGTGATCATCGATGCCTTGCGCCGTGGTTCGGCGCGCCGGATCACCACCGTCATCCCCTATTACGGCTATGCCCGCCAGGACCGCAAGACCGGCCCGCGCTCGCCGATCTCGGCCAAGCTGGTGGCCAATTTGATCACCACCGCCGGCGCCGACCGCGTGCTGACGCTGGAACTGCATGCCGGCCAGATCCAGGGCTTCTTCGACATCCCCACGGACAACCTGTTTTCCTCGCCGGTCTTCGTGGCCCATATGGAAAGCCACAGAAAGAAGGATGATGAGCTCGTCATCGTTTCGCCCGACGTGGGCGGCGTGGTGCGCGCGCGCGGCATCGCCAAGCGGCTGGGCGCCGAGCTTGCGATCATCGACAAGCGGCGCGAACGCGCCGGCCATTCCGAGGTCATGCATGTGATCGGCGAGATCGACGGCCGCACCTGCATCATGGTGGACGACATCGTCGATTCCGCCGGCACGCTCTGCAATGCCGCGAAGGCGCTGATGGAACATGGCGCCAAGGCGGTATCGGCCTATGTTACACATGGCGTGCTTTCGGGTGGCGCGGTGGCGCGGGTAACCGCCTCGCCGCTGGAGAAGCTGGTGATTACCGACAGCATCCCCGCCACCGAGGCCGTGCGGGTGGCGGAGAACATAAACCAGATCTCGATCGCGCCGCTGCTGGCGGACGCCATTGATCGGATCGCGAGCGAAAAATCGGTTTCAAGCCTGTTCGACTGAAGCGGAACAGGCCCGTGCCGCCCGGTTCGGCGGCAAACGGCCGTATCGGCACCCCTGGAGGCCGTACGGCATTTTAAACCTGGTAAGGAGACTCTTATGAGTGACCAGAGTGTGATCAGCGCTGAGATGCGCGACCGGGCCGGAAAGGGGGCCGCCCGGGCCGTACGGCGCGCCGGCCGTGTGCCGGCGGTGATTTACGGTGACAAGAAGGACCCCATCATGGTTTCGCTGGAGCCGCGCGAGCTTCGCAAGCAACTCAACACTGGCGGCTTTTTCGCCACCGTCTATTCGGTGGACATTGCCGGCGGCGACAAGGTGCGGGTCCTGCCGCGCGACGTGCAGTTCCACCCCGTCAAGGACGAGACGCTGCATGTCGATTTTCTGCGCGTCAGCAAATTGACCCGTACCAACGTCATGGTGCAGTGTAGCTTCATCAACGAAGAGGAGTC
>CAMYNJ010000149.1 GCA_947259795.1 uncultured Alphaproteobacteria bacterium
GAGTTCCTCGCCGACGTCAACTGGAACGAAACCGTCGATATCGGCGACCGCGTCATCGTTGTCGGCGGCGGCTTCACGGCGGCGGACGCGGTGCGCACGGCCCGTCGTGTCGGCGCATCCGACGTGACCATGATGTACCGGCGCACGCGCAAGGAGATGACGGCGGCCGCCCATGAAATACATGAATGCGATGTCGAGGGCGTCAAACTCGAGCTCCTCACGGCGCCTGTTTCCGTAACGGTCGAGAACGGGCGCGCGGTCGGAATAACGTCGCAGCGCATGGAGCTCGGCGATCCCGACGACAGCGGCCGCCGGCGCCCGGTCCCCATACCGGGCTCGGAGTATTTCACCCCCGCCGACACGATTCTCATGGCGATCGGGCAGGATGTCGACACCGCCTCGCTCAACGAGGGCGGGCTCGGCCTCGACAAGAGATGGGGCACCATCGAGGTGGACGAATCGACGATGATGACCAACTTGCCCGGCGTTTTCTCCGGCGGCGATTGCGTCACCGGCGCCGCCACCGTCGTCGAAGGCGTGGGGGCCGGCCGCCTGGGCGCCTTCGCGATAAGTGCCTGGCTGAACGGCGCCGACGAGGCTGGAATTGCCGCCGCGATCTTCCGGCACAGGCCCGAATTTTTCGACATCGGCGCGAAAGCCGCATCGGCGGCGCCGCTGCACGAGATGCCGGTGCTCGACGGCGAGGGTCGCCTCAAGGCGTTCGCAAATTCGGGCCATGGCGGCGACGTGGACAATGACGAGGCCTTCCACGAGGTCGAGACCGGCTTCTCGGAGGAAGAGGCGCTGGAGGAGGCCGGCAGGTGCCTGATGTGCCGTTGCCAGGCCGCCGGCGTCTGCACGCTGCAGAAGCTGTCCATCGAATACGGCGCCGGTACCAAGACTTACCTGGGCAGGGAGGCGTGGAAATGAATGTAAGTCTCAAGGTAAAGGGGCCTGGGCCGGTCGATCCGGGCATCGCGCCGCCGCTCGTTTCCTGGCCGTTTTTCCAGCTCGAATTCGAGAAATGCATCAAATGCATGCAGTGCGTGCGGATCTGCGACGAAGTCCAGCATCGCGCGGTCTATACGGTCGACGAGTCGGGCTACCCGGTCCTCGTCAGCGGCACCAACGACTTCCGCGACACGCAATGCAACAATTGCGGCCAGTGTGTCGGCGTGTGCCCGACGGGCGCCTTGGAGGATCTGTCCGACAGCGGCGTCTGGCCGAAGAACCTGCGCCGGAAGACCACCACGACCTGCTGTTATTGCGGTGTCGGCTGCGCCATCGAGCTGGAAACGGAGATGGGGCGGGTGGTCGCCGTCAATCCCTCGACCGTCTCGGACGCCAACATCGGCAATCTGTGCGTCAAGGGCCGTTTCGGCATGGATTTCATCCATCATCCCGAACGCCTGACGCAGCCGCTGATACGCCGCGGCGGCAAGGACAGCCCCCTGGAGGCGGCAAGCTGGGACGAGGCGATCGCCTTTACCGCCAGGCGCCTTAACGAGGTCAAGGCCGAGCACGGCGCCCATACGCTTGCCGGCCTCACCTCGGCGCGGGCCACCAACGAGGACAATTTCGTTTTCCAGAAGATGATCCGTTGCGCCTTCGGCACCAACAACATCGACCATTGCGCGCGGCTTTGCCATATGGCCTCGGCCGTCGCCCTGAAGAAGGCGGTCGGCTCGAGCGCCCCTTCCGCCTCGAGCCCCGACGTGCGCATGGCGACGGCCTTCATCGTGTGCGGATCGAACACCACCGTGACGCATCCGGTTATTTCAAGCCAGATGTTCAAGGCCAAGTATGAGAGCGGGGCGAAGCTCGTCGTCATCGACACGCGCCGCATCGAACTGGTCGACCACGCCGATGTGTGGCTGAGACCGAAGAGCGGTACCAATGTCGCCGTGCTGAACGGCATTGCGCGGATCATCTGGAAGGAGGGGCTGGCCGACGACGCCTTCATCGAGGCGCGAACGGAAAACCTGGAAGCCTACCTCCAGAACCTCGAAAGATACACGCCCGAGCATGTCGAAGAGGTTTCCGGCGTGCCGCAGGACCGGCTGCGCGAGGCCGCCCTGATGTACGGCAAGGCGTCGCGCGGCATGCTGATGTGGGGCATGGGCATCACCCAGCATGTGACCGGCGTCGACGGCTCGCTGGCCATGACCAACCTCTCGCTGCTCACCGGGCATGTCGGCCGCCCCGGCACCGGCTTTATCCCGCTGCGCGGCCAGTCCAACGTGCAGGGCGCTTCCGACATGCAGGGCCAGCACAATAGCCTGCCCGGCTACCACGACATCAAGAACCCCGAGCATCGCGCCAAGTTCGAGAAGGCCTGGGGTGTGCCGATGCCCGAGGACGACTATCTGACGCTGGTCGAGATGGAGGAGGCCGCCTGCGAGGGCAGGATCAAGGCCATGTACGTCATGGGCGAGAATCCGATGGGCTCGAGCCCCGACCTGAACGAGGTCGAGCGTGGCCTGAGGAAGCTCGAATTCCTGGTCGTGCAGGATCTGTTCCTGTCCGAGACAGCGGTGTTGGCCGACGTCGTATTCCCGGCGGCCAGCTTCGCCGAAAAGGATGGCACCTTCACCAACACCGAGCGGCGCGTGCAGCTTATCCGCAAGGCGGTGGAGCCGCCCGGCGAGGCGCGCACCGACTGGGAAATCATTTGCGACCTGTCGACCGCCATGGGCTACCCGATGAGCTATCCGGGCACCGCCGAAATCATGGAGGAGATCGCCTCCCTGGCGCCATCCTATGGCGGCATCCGCCACGAGCGGCTCTGCGGCAGCGGCCTGCAGTGGCCCTGCCTCGACACCGAACATCCCGGCACCCGCTTCCTCTATGCGGATGATTTCCCCACGCCCTCCGGCAAGGCCGTGTTGCATGTCGTCAACCAGGACGACGCGGGCGAGGACGTGGCCGACGATCGCTATCCGCTGAACCTCAACTCGGGCAGGCTGCTCGAGCATTATCATACGGGCACCATGTCGCGGCGGTCGCGCGGGCTGGACCATATGCGGCCCGAAGGCGAGGTCGAGATGCACCCCGAGGACGCGCGCCGCTACGGCCTGGAGGACGGCTGCATGGGACGCATCGTCACCAAGCACGGTTCGGTCGAGGTCAGGGTCTTCGTGACCGATCGCTCGCCCGAGGGTGCGATCTTCTACCCGTTCCACTTCGGCGAAGCGCCCGCAAACCGGCTGACCGGCGGCAATCTGGACAGGGCCTCGCAGACCCCGGCCTACAAGCGAACCGCGGCAAGGGTCGAGCTCGTGGATGCCTAGCAGGATGCGAAGAGGCGCGCCCCCTAATCGTCCTTGAACGCGTACCAGCGATAGGCCGCCGCCAGGTATTTCAGGCGCAGCGCGGGCAGGGGGAAGCGCGCGGGCAGGCCGCGGATGACGGCGGGCAGGGCTTCCGGCGATTCCTTGCCGGCGGCCATGGCGGCGATTTTCCTGCCGGTCCAGGGAGCCGTGTTCACGCCATTGGCGTGATAGCCGAAGCCATAGAAGACGCTCGAATCGTCCTCCAGCCGGCCGACCGAGGGGGCGAGCCTTCGCGAGATGCAGACGAAGCCGCGCCAGAAATGGTCGATTTCCACGTCGCGCCAGGCGGGGAAGACCTCAGCCACCCGTTTCGCCATCCAGGCGCGCATGCGCTCGCCGTCAGCCGGTGCGCCGGTCAGGTCGCCGCGCGCGCCCAGCATCAGCCGGTTGTCGGGCAGCATGCGGTAATAGAACAGCAGCCGCCGCGTATTGACCAGCGGGCAGTCGGTCTTCCAGGACTGCGCCGCCAGTTCGCCTGAAGTCAGCGGGCGGGTGGTCACGATGTTGGAAATCACGGGCAGGATGCGGGCGTCGAAATCGCGGTGCAGCCGCTCACGCAGATAGCCGTTGGCGGCGACCACGACGCGCTTTGCACGCAGGGCGCCGCGCGCCGTCGTCAACAGATGCCGCCCGCCCTCGCGCAGCCAGCGGGTCACCAGGCTGCCGGGATGCAGCCTCGCGCCCGCGGCCGATGCGGTACGCGCCAGGCCACGGGCGAATTTCAGGGGATGCAGCGCAAAGCTTGGACTGACCTTCAGGGCGCCGAACTGTTCGGCGGAGTCATGGCCGATCCCGCGGAACTCCTCGGCGCCGTATAGCGTAGTCTCGATGCCGAACAGGCGGCCGAGCGTCTCGCCATACTCCTTCAATTCGCCGACGGCGCGGGGGCGGTGCGCCACCTCGAAGATGCCGTCGCCGCGAGGGTCGCAGTCGATATCGTTGTCGGCGATCAGGGCCCGGGTGAACTCGATGCCCTCGATCTGCGAGGCGAAGAAGCGCCTGGTCTCCTCCGGCCCGTAACGTTTCGTCATTTGCGCGACCGACAGTTTGGTCGCCGGCATGCAACAGAACCCGCCGTTGCGGCCCGACGCGCCCCAGCCGATGCGGTCGCCCGCCTCCAGCACGGCCACATCGACCCCATGGTCGCGCGCCAGATGCAGCGCGGTGCTCAACCCCGTATAACCGCCGCCGATGACGGCAACGTCGCACTCGGCATCGCCCTCCAGCGGCGCCCAGCCGGGATCGTCGCCGGGCGCCGTCGCCTCCCAGTAGCTGGGCACCGGCGCGGGGTCGTACATGGCGGGGTGATAGAGGGTGCGGAGGTTTGTCATCGCTGGGGCCTGGTGGGGTCAATAAACGGAGGGGGTGTCGCCGCAGGTTACTTCCATTTCTTCCCGGTTAGCAGCTTCCAGCCGTTTCGGTAAGCAATATCGTGTTTTGCCTCGTCCGGCTGTTCGGCACGGCCCCGGCGAAAGTATCGTCGCAACAACCCCGGACTCTTGAAGTTGGCAGGGATCCTCGCGGCTGGCAATCGGGTAGTCGTGCAGGGCGATATCTGCCGTGGAATTGCCATTTTGGCGGGGAAAACATAATAATAAAGCACCTTATAGTAGTGGTTCTGGCTCCGGCTGGTTGAAATTTTTCACACCTCGAAATTTTTTTCAGTGACATGTTGAATAATTACAGCGAATGTATATAGAATGCCGCTATCGCAAAAATATATCAGGGAGATCCATAATGAACTCAAAAATAGCAATGCCCGTCGGCCTCGCCGCAGGCGTTCTGGCCTTTGCCGGTCTCGCGATCAGCGCGGTGCCGATCGATACTGAAGATCTTCGCGACGCCGTCAAGCTCGACGGCGTGCGGGCTCATCAATGGGAACTCCAGGCTATTGCCGACGCGAATGGCGGGGTGCGCCTCGCCGGGACGCTTGGATATGACGAATCGGCTAACTATGTGGCGGCAGCGGCGGCGGCGGCCGGTTACAACGTAACGGTCCAACCGTTCGACTTCGTAAAGTTCGAGCCGCTGGGTCCGTCGACGCTGGAGCAGACGGCGCCGACTCCGACCGTCTATGTCGAGGAAACGGATTTCAATGTCATGTCGCAGTCCGATCCGGGTGACGTTACCGGGCTCGTAACCGCGGCGGATGTCGTCGATACTGGCCTCGGCAACGCATCTACCAGTGGCTGCGAGGCCAGTGACTTCACCGGTTTTCCGGCCGGACATATCGCCCTCGTGCAGCGGGGCGCTTGCACGTTCCAGTTGAAGGCGGAAAATGCCGCCGCGGCCGGCGCGATCGGCGCAATCATCTTCAACCAGGGCAACACCGAGGATCGCAAGGGCCTCATCAACGGCACCCTTGGATCCGGCTATTCCGGTGGCATCCCGGTCTTTTTCGCGACGTTCGACCGTGGCGTCGAGTGGCTCGGCACGCCGGGTCTCGAGCTGCATATGATCGCCAACGTCATTCGCGAGACCGTCACCACGTTTAACGTCATCGCCGAAACGCCGGGCGGTCGTGACGATCGCGTCGTCGTGGTCGGTGCGCATCTCGATTCGGTGCCGCAGGGCCCGGGCATCAACGACAATGGCAGCGGTTCGGCGGCGCAACTCGAGGTCGCCCTGCAGATGGCGGAGATCGGCATCGAGCCGCGCAACAAGGTCCGTTTCGCGTGGTGGAGCGCCGAGGAATCGGGGCTGGTAGGCTCGCAGTACTATGTCGACAATCTGTCGGCGCGCGACATCAAGGACATTGCCCTCAACCTGAATTTCGACATGGTCGGCTCGCCCAATTTCGTGCGCTTCGTCTATGACGGCGACGGTTCCGATACGGCGCCGGCGGGACCGAACGGCTCGGCCAATATCGAACAGGTGTTCCACGACTACTTCGCGGATCAGGGCCTTGAGGCCGCGCCGACGGCGTTCAGCGGGCGGTCGGACTACGGCCCCTTCATCGCCGTGGGCATCCCGGCCGGCGGCCTGTTCACCGGCGCCGAGGGCATCAAGACGCCAGAGGAGGCCATAATCTACGGCGGCATTGCGGGCGAGCCGTACGATCCCTGCTATCATCTGGCTTGCGATACCTACGACAACAACAGCGATGAGGCGCTCGACCAGATGGCCGACGCGATCGCCCATTCGGTGCTGACCTTCGCCATGACCACCTCGTCGGTGAACGGCACCGACAAGGGCTCCGACAAGGCGGTGAAGGCCGCGGAGAGCATGGAAATGTTGGCCGGCCACTACCGGAAATAGCCGTCAGGCTCAAAGCATAAAACCTCGACCGGGCGCGGGCTCAACCCCCGCGCCCTTTCTTTTTGCGCGGCGCCGGACGAGGCGGGTAGCCCGCTACAAGAGCCCCAGACTCCTGAAACTCGCGGGGCCTTCGCGGCTGATGATCAGATGGTCGTGCAAGGCGATGCCGAGTTTGGCCGCGGCGTCCTGGACTTCGCGGGTCACGTCGATATCGGCGCGCGACGGGGTGGCGTCGCCCGACGGGTGGTTGTGGACCAGGATGATGGCGCTGGCGCCGAGCTCCAGGGCGCGCTTGACGACCTCGCGCGGGTAGAGCGGCGTATGGTCGACGGTGCCCCGGTTCTGGCGCTCGTCGGCGATCAGCCGATTCTTGCGGTCAAGGAACAGCACGCGGGTCTGCTCCACCTTCTCATGGCCCATGGCGGCCATGCAGTAATCCAGCAGCCGGTCCCACGAGGCAATCACCGGCCTGTCCATGATCTCGGCCCGCGCCAGCCGGACCGCGGCGGCCTGCACCACCTTCAGCGCCGCCACCGACACCTCGCCCATGCCCTTGACGCGCCCCAGCGCCTCGGGCGCGGCGGTTATCACGCCGTTGAAGCTTTTCAATTCCCCCAGCAGCGCCTTGGCCAGCGGCTTGACGTCCGCCCGCGGGATGGCGATGGCGAGCACGAGTTCCAGCAGCTCGTAATCCGGCATGCCCTCGCCGCCAGTCGCCATGAAGCGCTCGCGCAGGCGCTGGCGGTGGCCGTGATAATGGGGCTTTGCCTTGGCCGGCGCGGGCGCGGCTTCTTCGGCGACGCCGGGCGGTTCGTTGTGTGACTCTTCCTCAGCCATGCGCCCGATTGTAAGCGCGCGGCGGGGGCTTGTCGCGGGTGAATTGGCAGGGCGTGTTCACTGTTTGGCGGCGACATCTCCGAGTCGTTCCAGCCGTTCGGTCAATGCCGTCAGTTTTGCCGGCATTTCGGTGCCGACGGAAATCTGTGGTTCGGACGGGGTCAACCCTTCCGCCTTTTCCCGAGACGAAATGCGCTCTGCCGCAAGGTCATATGCCGCCGTGAATGAACGGGTATTGCGCAGGGCTTCGTCGATCAGGGCTTTGCCGAAATAGGTCATATCAGCCTCGTTGCTGCAGCCGAATGAATTGCGGTCCTCCCGAGACGCGGTAATGACAAGGGTGCGTTCCGAACGGAGTTCGTCGACGAAACTGCCCGAATAGCAGGCGGATATCACGATGACACGCCAGCCGATTCCGGCCTCGTCCAGCATCGTGCGTAGGTCCGCGGCCGCAAGATCGTTATGCTGCAGCGGCCAGTATCTGGTGGAGAGTATATTTCTGGAGCCATGCGAAGTGAGGAACAAAAACAGGACGTCCTCTTCGCGGTCCATCCGTTTGGCCAGCCCGTTCAGGGCGAGCTGCAGATTGCTGACATTGGCAAGAGGCAGGTAGTCGATTGTCTGGCTGTTGTTGACCAGCGTCAGCGACCGTCCCTCTGTGTCAAACTGCTGGTCGAACAAATTGTTAGCCACCTTCACTTCCTTCATGAACACGTCCTGTGCGCCGTAGCCCGCGAACCCCAGAAAGTAGAGATCCGTGATCCCGGGCCGACCCGCTTCAATTTCGGCGAGAGTCCGCCCGACCATGGCCGGCTGCGCATAGAAGGTCAGTTCCACATCGAAAAAATCTAGATTTTCTGGACGTTTTACACCAAGCCCTGGAGCGTTTGCAAAAAAAGAGGGATTTGCGGCATGGTGAATAGGGGTCCTGCAACGGCCGCCAAATAGGCGACGGACATGGCCAGTGATCGCCAGAGCCGGGTTTCCAGCAGCAGGCGAACCGCGCGCAGCCCGATCAGCATATGCCACAGCAAAGCGCCGGCGAATACGCTCCAGAGCCCGATCAACCAGCCATGTCCGGCCATCATATTCGTTGCCGCCGTGACGACGATCGACAGGACCACCGTCATGGTAATCTGGGCGGCCATTAGCATCACAACGAGCGGAAGGAAAAGCTGTGGACTGCGCGCAAAAGCCGAAATGACCCAAACACCCAGCAGGAAACCGGCATAGCTTACCGCCATCGTTCCCATGCCTGCAGGGTTGAACTCCGGGTAGGGCAGCACCGTTAAGAACTGGGTCAAAGAGAGCGTCGCCATGACGGTCACAGCCAATAGGCCAGCCTGGTCGAGCTCCGCCCGAAAGCTCTCGGCCTTCACACGCAGGAAGAACGCCAACCGGAATCCGGCGGCCAGATTGGCTGTAAGCGCCCAAACAGCCCCTGGTCGTTTGGACTTGTGCACCTCGTTGTCGATATATGGCGAAATTGTCATGGCAACCCTTCCTTCCACCGGACCGAGGTCAGCCGTATTGGGTGGCGCCTAAGCGGTAATGGAAAAGTAAACTATGATACTGCTTAAGATTGCGTTACTGTCCGGATATTCTCCAGAACAGTAGGAGAATCTCAGCTATAGGGTGGCTTGGTGTGGCCCGTGGGGGACAGGGTAAATATCTCGCAGCCGTCCGCCGTCACCCCGAGGGTGTGTTCGAACTGGGCCGAGAGCGAGCGGTCCTTGGTCACTGCGGTCCAGCCGTCGGACAGCACCTTCACGTCGTACTTGCCGGCATTGATCATCGGCTCGACGGTGAAGAACATGCCTTCCTTCAGCACCGGGCCCGTGCCCTTGCGCCCGAAATGCAGGACGCTGGGGGATTCGTGGAATACCCGGCCGATGCCATGGCCGCAGAAGTCGCGCACCACCGAAAAACGCTGCGGCTCGACGAAGCTTTGAATGGCATGGCCGATATCGCCCAGATGGGCGCCCGGCCTGACCGCCTTGATGCCCAGCATCATGGCCTCGTAAGTGACGTCGATCAGCTTGCGCGCGCGCAGGCCGACCTTGTCGCCGACCGCGAACATGCGGCTGGTGTCGCCATACCAGCCGTCGAGGATCACGGTGATGTCGATATTGATGATGTCGCCGTCGGACAGGCGCTTGGCGTCGTCGGGAATGCCGTGGCAGACGACATGGTTGACCGAGGTGCAAATCGATTTCGGGAAACCGCGATAGTTCAGCGGCGCTGAGATTGCGCCATTGTCGCGGGTATAGTCGTCGCACAGGCGATCCAGCTCGCCGGTGGAAATGCCGGGCTGCACGTGGGGCGTGATGAAATCCAGCACGTCGGCCGCCAGCCGCCCGGCCTTGCGCATGCCCTCGAAGGCCGCCGCCCCGTGGATGCGTATGCCGCCCCGGCGGCTGTCGCTGTCGTAATCTACCTGTACGTCAGTCATTCCGGTCCCGCTCTCTCAAACCCTTGTAACCCGCTTCATGCCTGACAGAAATGGGCTCTGGCGTGCGATGAGACAAGGTATAGCATCGATTCCGGCCGGAGACATCCCCCGACTCCGGCTCTTCGGGATCAAAATAACCACAGAAAAACTGTTGAATATATATTAGAAAAGGAGTATATTCTAAAATTCTAAAATACGAAACCATCTCACCGTTATTTGGGGGAGGGCAGGATGTCCAACCCATTGTTTTTCTGGCGACTTTTTCTTGGTGCAATGATCGTTGCCGTTTTGCGTGCTGCCGGCACGGCTCGTGCCGGCGAGGCGGTTTCGACGGCGGACCACAGCAAGTTCAAGGAACTCGAGGGGCCCTTCGAAACCGGCCCCGAGGTGACGCGGGCCTGCCTCAATTGCCATACGGAGGCCGCCAGGCAGATTCACAAGACCAAGCACTGGACCTGGAGCGCAGTCAACGAGCAGACCGGCCAGAAGCTGGGCAAGCGGAACGTCATCAACAATTTCTGCATCTCAACCCAGTCCAACATCGCCGCCTGCTCGTCCTGCCATGCCGGGTACGGCTGGAAGGACAACAGCTACGACAGCTTCGATTTCGCCTCGGAGGAGAATGTCGACTGCCTGGTCTGCCACGACACCACCTACACCTATGACAGGAACCGCCTTCGCGAGGGCCGCTCGGTCAATCTCAGGCTGATCGCCGGCAAGGTCGGGCGCACAAGCCGCGCGACCTGCGGCACCTGCCATTTCAGGGGCGGCGGTGGCGACGCGGTCAAACATGGCGACCTGGATCCCTCGATGGCGACGCCGGATATGTTTCTCGACGTGCATATGGACGCCGACGGGCTGAATTTCACCTGCTCCACCTGCCACACCACCGACGCCCATATGGTGAGCGGCAGCCGCTACGCACCGAAGGCAGCGGGGGCCGCGGAAATCGTCCGGCCGGGCACGACGGAGCAGAGCCGCGCCTCATGCCAGGCCTGCCACGGCTCGCGTCCCATGAAGAACGAGAAGTTGAACGATCACACCGACAGGCTTGCCTGCACCACCTGCCACGTCCCGGCCTTTGCGCGCGGTGACTTCCCGACCAAGACCTGGTGGGACTGGTCGACCGCCGGGCGCCTCGATGCAGAGGGCCAGCCCATCACCCTGTTGGATGCCGCGGGACACGAAACCTACAACTCGAAAAAGGGCGACTTCCGCTGGGGTAGCGACGTGGCACCCGACTACGTCTGGTTCGACGGCACCGTCCGCTACACGCTGCCGGGTGACAGGATCGATCCCGACGAGGTGGTCGCGATCAACAGTTTCCAGGGCCATGCCGACGACCCCGATTCGCGGATCTGGCCGGTCAAGGTGATGCGCGGAAAACAGCCCTACGATTGGCGCCGGTCGAAAAGGCCGTGGGATGCAAGGAATGCCACGCCCGGCAGGGCCGCCTGGCCGGCGTCACCGGCATGTATGTGCCTGGCCGCGGGGATTGGCCGTGGCTCGACTGGCTCGGCTTCGGGCTGGCGTTGCTGGCCCTGCTTGGCGTTGCCGGCCATGGCGTGCTGCGCTTCGCCTTCCATGTCAGGGAACGCGGTAACCGGGAAGGAAAGGCGTAATGTGGGAACTGAACATTACCGAAGTCCGCCTGACGAGACGCCAGGTCGTCGCGGCCGGCGGTGCGGCGGCCCTGACCGCCGCCCTGGCCGGGCTGCTGCCCGCGGTGGCGAACGCCTCGCCGAAGGATGCCAAGAAAAAGCTCGCCGAACTGACCGGGGGCGCGCCCCTGGAGGAAGGCAGGATCGCCATCGATGTCCCGCCCTACACCCAGTACGGCAAGCAGGTGCGCATCGCCGTCTCGGTCGACAGCCCGATGAGCGCCGGGGACCGGGTCAAGGCGCTGCACGTGCTGGCGGAACGAAACACCGTGCCGGAAGTGGCGTCCTACTATTTCGGTGCGCTGGCCGGCGAGGCCCGGATCAGCACCCGTATCCGCGTCGCCCGCACCCAGATTCTGATTGTCGCCGCCGAGATGAGCGACGGGACGTTCCATGTCGGCAAAGCCCGCTGCAAGGTCGCCCGCGGCGGCGGTGGATGCGGCTGAGAAAGGAGAACGGGTAATGGAAAACAAGGCTCCCGAGGTCAAGGTGCCCGCCGTCGTCACGCCCGGCGAGGACGTTCTCATCCGCACCAAGGCCTGGCACCCGATGGAGACCGGCTGGCGTGAAACCCACGACGGCCAGACGGTTCCGCGCAACCGGATCAACAAGTTCGTTTGCAGGTTCAACGGCGCGGATGTGTTCAGTGCCGATTTCCATTCGGGCGTTTCCGAAAACCCCTATCTGACGTTTCACGCCAGGGTTCCCGGCGCGGGGGTTCTTGAATTCGAGTGGCGGGTCGACGACGGGTCGATTCTGCGCGCAAGCGCACATGTCGGCATCGCCGGGGCCTGAAGCCGGTTTAACGATATCGAAAGATGGAATTGAAGGAGAATCCCCATGAAACGATTGATCGGACTCCTGGTTTTCGCGGCTTTCGCATTCGCCCCGTTCGGCGGTGTGCCGGCAGCAGCTGAAGAAGAGGCCTTCAAGCAATATACCAGGATTATCGACTACGATGCCTTCGCCGCCTATGCGGTGGTCCCGGTCCGCGACGACGTCACCATCGTCGATTCCCGGCCGACCCGCAAGAAGTACGACCCGGGACATATTCCCGGCGCCATCAACATCCCCAACACCTTCTTCGACAAGCAGGTGGACAAACTGCCGGCGGATAAGAGTCAGGCGCTCATCTTCTATTGCGGCGGCCTGAAATGTCCGCTCAGCCATAAATCGGCCTACAAGGCCGAGGCCCTGGGTTACACCAATGTCATGGTGTTCGCCGAGGGTTTCCCGGCATGGAAATCGCAGGGCAATTTCGCCTCGGTCTCGGCGGCCTTCGTCAAGAAGCTGGTCGACAATCCCGACGGCTCGGTGCTTGTCGATGCCCGGCCGGCCCGCAAGAAATACGACAAGGGGCATGTTCCCGGCGCCATCAACATCCCCAACACCTTCTTCGACAAGCAGGTGGACAAATTGCCGACGGACAAGGAGACGCGGTTGATCTTCTATTGCGGCGGCAACAAATGCCCGCTCAGCGTGAAGTCGGCGACCAAGGCCCGGGCCCTGGGCTACACCGACGTGATGCTGTTCCAGGCCGGTTATCCCGCCTGGGTCGAAGCCTACGGGTCCGGTGAATCGGCTGCGGCGGCGGCGCCCAAGCCGGCCCAGGCGGCGATGCCGGCCCTCGAGGCCGGTCCGGACGGCGATACCATCACCATAGCCTCGTTCAAGGAGATCATGGCCAAGGCGCCTGACAGCATCGCTCTGATCGATGTCCGGGACCCCGGGGAATTCGAGACCGGCCATATGCCCGGTGTGAAGAACATCCCGGTCGAGGAACTCGAGGACCAGGTTGCCGGCCTGCCCGCGGACAAGCCGCTGGTCTTCGTCTGCGCCACCGGCGCACGGAGCAGCGAGGCCTACGACATCGTCAAGATGACTCGCCCGGACATGAACGTCCTGTATCTGGACGCCGAGGTCGATTTCAACAAGGACGGCAGCTTCGTCGTCACGGCGATTGACCAGTAGGTAACCCGCCTGCATGAGGAAGGGCGCCGGAGCGTTAACCGCCAGGGTTGCACCAGCCCGCTCTCCCTCCTCCATCCGGCCACCCACGACATATTAAACCGTTGGGCGGCCGGCTGGGGGAGCGGGCCGGCATTCCGCTGGAACCACCGGCAGGACCCCACCGATCCCGATCCCTTGAAAGCGTAGACCCGAAGCGCGTCACGCTGAACCTGAACCAATGAATATGAAAGAGATGCGGCTGTTGCTGGCGGGTTTTGTGTTTATGGCCCTTGCGCCGGCATGCCTGGCCCAGCAGACGGACAATGCTCTGGCGGCGGACGCCTTGAATAGAGGTGTAGCATATGCCGAAAAGGGCGATCATGACCGGGCGATCCGGGAATATGACGAGGCGATCCGTCTCGATCCCGATTATGCGCTCGCCTACAACAATCGCGGCGCCGCCTACCAGAGCAAGGGAGACGAAGAGCGGGCCATCCAGGACTATGACGAGGCGATCCGTCTCGACCCCGGCGACGCGGACGTCTACAGCAACCGCGGTGATTCATACCAGAGCAAGGGCAATTATGGCCGGGCCATCCAGGATTATGACGTAGCGATCCGTCTCGATCCCGGTCATGCGACGGCCTACGGCAACCGTGGCTTTGCCCATGCGCGCAGGGGCGACGACGACCGGGCCATCGAGGACTATGACGTGGCGATCCGTCTCGATCCCGGGAATGCGGACGTCTACAACTATCGCGGCGCCGCCTATGCGCGCAAAGGCAGCTACGACCGGGCCATCGAAAATTACGATTCGGCGATCCGTCTCGATCCCGGTTTTGCGCTCGCGCACAACAACCGCTGCTGGGCGTACGCGCTTATCCGCCGCCCCCATGAAGCACTAAGGGACTGCAACGAGAGCCTGCGCCTGCGTCCCGACTATCCCGCGATACTGGACAGCCGTGCCCTCGCCTACTGGCTGCTCGACGAGCACGACAAGGCGCGGGAGGACCTGGAACGCGCCCGCCAGATAGACTCAAGCCGCCCGACGTGGCGGGATCGTTTTCGCGAGTTTGAGAAACTGTTCTGACGGCCCGGCTGTTTCCGGCCGGGAAACGCCGCGTCAGCCCAGCTCCAGCGGCAGCGGGCGGTCGATGCGGATTCCGTCCGGCGCGATGTCGCAGGCGTAACACAGCGCCTCGACGCCGCGGTTTCTTGCCTCGGCCAGGGCCGCGGCATAGCCGGGGTCGATATCGGCGGCGACGCGGAAATGGTCGCAGTCATTGCGCTGGGCGAGATAGAGCATCACCGCGCGGGCGCCGGAGTCGACCATGTCCGCCAGCTCCGCCAGATGCTTGGCGCCGCGCTTGGTGACGGCGTCGGGGAACTCGGCGGCGGTCGCGTGGTCGCCATCCGGGCGGCGCAGGGTGACCGACTTGATCTCGATGTAGCAGGGGGGGCGGGCGTCGTCTTCCAGCAGAATATCGATGCGGCTGTTCCGGCCGTATTTCACCTCGCGCCTGAGCGAGCCGTAGCCGGCCAGTTCGGGAATCGCGCCGGTGCCGATGGCTTCCTCGCCGATGCGGTTGGGATGGGCGGTGTTGATGCAGACCAGATCGCCCCCATCGGTGCGCACCAGTTCCCAGCGCCAGTCCAGCTTGGCCTTCGGGTTGGTATTGGGCGACAGCCAGACTTCGGAACCGGGTTCCGCCAGCCCCATCATCGAGCCCGGATTGGCGCAATGGGCGACGATCTCCTCGCCGGACTCCAGTTCGATATCTGACAGGAAGCGCTTGTAGCGGCGCAGCAGGCGGCCGCTAGTGAGAGGTGTGGGGAATTTCATTTCCCCAACCTAGAAACCCGTCACCGTCACATCAAGTCTTCACTCCGATTTGGCGTCCAGCATCACCTTGAGCAGGTCGATCGGCGGCATGTCGTCATGGGCCTTGGCCACCGCCTTCATCTTGTCGCCGGACGCGGCCTCGATCCCGGCGGCCTGCAGGCGCGCCATCATGGTGTCCAGCGGGACGCCCGTCGTTTCCGCGACCTCGGCGACGGTCTTCTGGCCGAGACCCGTGCCGGCGTATCGCAGTTCCACCTCTTCCGCGGTGATGCCGGCGGTCGCCGGCTCCGGCGTCGCCGGCTGAACGCGCTCGGTAATGGCCGCCCACAGCAGTGCCGGCGTCACGCCGTTCGCCACGGCGATATCCTGGACCTTCTGACCGGGGTCATCCGCTTGGTAGCCGGCATCCCGCAGCGCCTCCAGCATGGCCCGCGGCTCCCTGCCGGTGCGCATGCCGAGGACCTTGAGGCTGACCTCCTCGGCGTGGCCGAACGGGGGCTCCGCCCAGCCGGCCGC
>CAMYNJ010000150.1:0-8314 GCA_947259795.1 uncultured Alphaproteobacteria bacterium
TGCGGTCATCCAGCTGCTTCGCCTCCTCGCTGCGATCCTCGCTCAGCGTAGTCGGATCCTCGTAGAAGATCGGGATGTAACGATCGCAACCCGTCAGTGCCAGCAACGCCATAAACCCGACAAGCAATCCAGGTCGAGGGGCCGTCAACATGATCGAGGTTCTCCTTGCGTCCCGCGATTGACCGACGATTGGTCTCGGCGGCGCTGTTTCAGCTACCATACAACGCGTCCAGGGTTTCAACGTATTTTTCTTTTATGACATGGCGGCGGATCTTCAGGCTGGGCGTCAACATCCCGTTATCAATTGTGAAGCCCTCGGCCGCAAGCACGAATCGGCGTACCCGTTCCGGCGTCGTCAATTTTGCGTTCACGCGCCCGACGGCGTCGCGGATTGCCTTGACGAAATCCGCGTCCTCGATCAGCGTCTCCAGATCCGTGGCCCCGTTGCGGGCTTTGCCCCAGTCCCCGGCGAAATCTTCGTCCGGCACGATCAGGGCCACCAGATGCGGCCGCCGGTCGCCATAGACCATCGCCTGGGCGATTTCCAGCTCTACCGTCAGCATGCCCTCGACCCGCTGCGGCGAGATATTGTCGCCGCCCGAATTGACGATGATGTCCTTCTTGCGGTCGGTGATCTTCAGGTAGCCGTCCTCGTCGATGAGGCCGATATCGCCGGTATGCAGCCAGCCGTCGACGATTGTCGCCGCCGTCGCCCGCGGGTTGTTCCAGTATCCGTTCATCAGCAGCTCGCCGCGAACCAGGATCTCGCCATCCTGGGCGATCCGGACCTCGACGTCCTTCATTGGCGGTCCGACCGTATCGATCTTGTTGAGGGCACAGCGGTTGACGGAGACCACGGGCGCCGATTCGGTCTGCCCGTAACCCTGCAACAGGCGCACGCCCAAAGCGGCGAAATACACCCCGATATCATAATTCAGCGGCGCCCCTCCCGACACGAAGGCCTTCAGCTTGCCACCGAAGCGTTGAGACACCTTGGCGCGGACCAGCCGGTCCAGCAGCGCATTCAGCAGTCTTTCACCGAACGCCAGCGAGCCCGGCTCCTCGTATTGCTTGCGGCCCAGTTCCACCGCCTTCTGGAACAGCTTGCGCTTCAGGCTACTCTGGGTTTCGAGGCCACGCTGAATGCGGCCATGAATCATTTCGTACAGCCGCGGCACCGCCGTCATGATCGTTGGCCGCACCTCGGCGATATTGGCGACCAGCTTCTCCAGCGATTCGGCGTAATAAATCTCCGCGCCGATCGATATGGGGAAAAACTGCCCCGCCATATGTTCGTATGAGTGGGAGAGCGGCAGGAACGACAGGAATACTTCGCCCGGGCTCTCGTAATTGGGCAGGCGGGAGATCACATCCTCCGCGCCCATGCAATTGCATATGATGGCGCCGTGACTCAGCATCACCCCCTTGGGGCGGCCACCCGTGCCCGACGTGTAGATCAGGCAGCAGGTGTCGCTGCGCGCCGGCTCGGCGGCCAACGCGCGGATATCGTCGTTGCGGCCGGCCCCGCCGGCCAGGCAATCCTCCCAGGTCATGGCGCGAAGCCCCTGTTCGGGGGGGTCTTCCGGCATCTCGATGCAGACGGCGAATTCCGAATCGGGACATTTCTGCGCGGCCGGCAGCGCCTTTCGGGCCAGCGACCGCGTCGACACGATGACCCCCTTGGCCCCGCTGTCGCACCACAGGTAATGATGGTCGTCGACGGAATTGGTGGTGTAGGCCGGGACCGTAATGGCGCCTACCGCCATGATGGCGACATCGGCGACCAGCCATTCCGGACGGTTTTCCGACACCAGGCCGATCCGGTCACCAGGCTGCACACCCAGCGCCAGCAGGCCGCGCGCCAGCGCCGTCACGTCGTCGGCGGCCTGCGACCAGGACCGGCTCCGCCAAGCGCCGTCCTGCTTGCTCCACAACAATGGGCGATCGCCAAAGCGTTCCGCCTGATCGAAAAACATGGTCGGCAGGTTACGGATGGATTCGTAATCCATGGACATGAGCCCCCTTAACATTGTTTCATGCCGGTTGATCCGGCTTGTCGAGCCTGCATCGGCATCATATATGGGTCCGTGCAATAAGCAATATTGGGAGTATGTTCATGACTGACGCTGCCGCGCTGGGCGCGCTGCCGCAATGGGACCTGTCCGATCTCTATCCGGCGTCCGATTCGAAGGAGCTTGCGGCCGATCTGGATAGGATGGGAGCCGCCGCCGCCGCGTTCGAAGATCGGTTCAAAGGTAAGCTTGGCGGAATGGACGGCGCGGCGCTGGGCGCGGCGATTGCCGAATATGAGCACATCGACGAGACGATGTCGCGCGCCGGCTCCTACGCGCAGCTGGTCTATGCCGGCGATCAGTCCGATCCGCAGAACGGCAAGTTCTACCAGGGTGTTTTCGAACGGCTGAATGCAATCTCCGTCAAGCTGCTGTTCTTCACGCTGGAAATCAACCGCATCGAGGACGACCGGCTGGACGCGATGCTGGAGGCGCCGGCCCTGGCGCGTTACCGGCCCTGGCTGCGCGATGCGCGCGCCATGCGCCCGCATCAGCTGGACGATGAGATCGAACGCGTGCTGCATGAGAAATACGTGGTCGGCCGCGCCGCCTGGGTGCGCCTGTTCGACGAGACCATGGCGGGTCTGCGTTTCGACTTTCGGGACCAGGAACTGACCGAGGCGGAAATCCTGAGCCTGATGTCGGACGCCGACGGCGCCAAGCGCAAGGAGGCCGCGCAAAGCCTGGGTGATGTACTGGCGACCAACGTGAAGACGTTGGCGCTGATCACCAATACGCTGGCCAAGGACAAGGAAATCGAGGATGGCTGGCGCAAATTTCCGCGCGCCGATTCCTCGCGCAATCTGGCCAACTTCGTCGAGGATGAGGTGGTCGACGCCCTGTCGGCGGCGGTGCGCGATGCCTATCCGACGCTTTCGCATCGCTATTATGCGCTGAAGGCGAAATGGTTCGGCGGGGATCGCCTGGATTACTGGGACCGCAACGCGCCGCTGCCCGAAGCGGATGAACACCAGATCGCCTGGGACGAGGCGCGCGAGACCGTGCTGGGCGCCTATGGCGCTTTCTCGCCTGACATGGCGGCCGTCGGCAGGCGGTTCTTCGACAATGACTGGATCGACGCGCCGGTGCGGCCCGGCAAGTCGTCGGGCGCCTTCGCGCACCCGACCGTGCCGTCGGCGCATCCCTACCTGCTGCTGAACTACCAGGGCAAGACGCGCGACGTGATGACCCTGGCGCACGAGTTGGGCCACGGGGTGCATCAGCTGCTGGCGGCCGATCAGGGGCATCTGATGGCCGATACGCCGCTGACCCTTGCCGAAACCGCCTCGGTGTTCGGCGAGATGCTGACTTTCCAGGCGATGCTGAAACAGACGCAAGACGTCAAGGCGCGCCGCTCCATGCTGGCCGGCAAGGTCGAGGACATGCTGAACACGGTGGTCCGCCAGATCGCCTTTTACGAGTTCGAAAAGCGCATCCATGCCGAGCGCCGCGAGGGCGAATTGATGCCGGAACGGTTGGGCGAGATCTGGATGGAGGTGCAGGCCGAGAGCCTGGGCCCGGCGCTGCGCTTCGACGACAATTACCGGACCTTCTGGGGTTATATTCCGCATTTCATCCACTCGCCCTTCTATGTCTATGCCTATGCCTTCGGCGACTGCCTGGTGAACTCGCTCTATGCGGCCTACGAGCAGGCCGACGAGGGCTTTGCGGAACGCTACCTGGATATGCTGCGGGCCGGCGGCACGCTGCGCCACAAGGAATTGCTGGCGCCGTTCGGGCTGGATGCCGGCGACCCGGCGTTCTGGGGCGGCGGACTGTCGGTGGTGGCCCGGCTGATCGACGAGCTCGAGGCGATTTCGTGAACTTCGAGCGGGCGCCACAGCCAAAACTGGAGATCCTGTCGGCCGGCAAGGCCAAGGAAGGTCGCCCGCCGCTGGTCTTCATCCATGGCGGATTCGCCGGCGCCTGGTGCTGGGAGCCGTATTTCCTTGGCTGGTTCGCCGAGCGCGGCTGGGAATGCCATGCGCTCAGCCTGCGCGGCCACGGGCAGAGCGAGGGGCATGACGACATCCACCGGTTCGGCATCGATGACTATACCGCCGACGTCGCCCATGTGGTGGAGGGGCTCGGGGAAAGGCCCATCCTGATCGGCCATTCCATGGGCGGTTTCGTGGCCCAGCGCTATCTGGAGCGCCATCCGGCGATGGCGGCGGTGCTGATGGCGCCGGTGCCGGCGACCGGCCTGGCTTGGGCGGGACTTGCCATGGCGGCAACCAACCCGGGACTGTTCTGGGATGTCGGGCTGGCCCATGAATTCGGCTCCCGCGCGCCCAGCCCGGCATTGCTGTTCGAGGCCGTGTTCGGCCACGAACCCGACGACGGGTTTTCCCGCTACGCCAACCGCTTCACCGACGAATCCCACCGCGCGTGGGCCGACATGTGCAACGCCGGCTTCCTGGACACCTCGAAAATCCCCGACATGCCGATCACGGTCATCGGCGGCGACACCGACCGGCTGATCCCGCCCGCCTTCGTCCGTTCCGCCGCCCGGCTGCTGGGGGTGAAGGCCGAAATGCTGCCCGGCCTCGGCCATGCCCTGATGCTGGAGCCCGGCTGGGACGACGCCGCCACGCGCATCGACGGCTGGCTGACGGGGCAGGGGTTTTGAATCTCGCTTTCGCATGCATGATGGCCGACGCGGGGAAGTTTCCCATGTCCGCCCCGTTATGTTTATGATGCCGGCCGGCACCAACAGGAGAGTGAGCACGCATGTCCAGTGATTCGACAGCCGCCGCGGTGGCGAATGTGGAGGCCGCGGCCGCGGTGCTGGAACATATCCGTGCGCATATCGGGCCGGTGGACACGGTATTCCACCAGATCGACGGGGATGGCGCCGCCATCGATATCCACCATGTGCCGCCGTCGCCGGACCGCGACTGCCATACGCTGGTCACCTCGGGGCTGAGCGACCGGCCGATGCCGGAAGGCTCGGGCGTGCAATTCGGTGAACTGGTGATGTGCCTGCCCGCCGACTGGCCCATGGACGAGGAAGCGCTGGAGGACGACGCCAGCGCCTGGCCGCTGGAGATGCTGCGGGCGCTGGGCCGGCTGCCCTATGCCCATGGGGTGGCCTTCGATTTCGGGCTGTGCACCGACAATCTGACCCTGCCCTTCGGCCTGGCGAAGGATACCGGTTTTTCCGCCGTGCTGCTGGCGCCGCCGGTGACCGTCCCCGACGCCTTCTGGTGCCTCGAAGCCGTCAACGGCAAGGTCATCGATTTTTTCGGCATCGTAATGCTTTATCCGCGGGAGCTTGACTGCGCCCGTTACGACGGCGTGGTCGCCCTGGCCCGCGCGCTGGACCGGCTGTCGGTCAACGAGCTGGTCCAGACGGGGCGCGCACCGGCGGTTTGACGACCCGACCGACTTGCAGGCAGGGGCTGCCGAACCAATCTCTTTGGACATGCCCGACGATAACAGACAAAGCAACCTGACCGGCCGCATGCGGCGCTATGCGCGTGTAGGCGGGGCCATGGGCGGGGCGGCGGCGCGGTTTGCCGGCTCCCGGCTGTTCGGGGTCGAGCTGGACCGTGATCGCCACGCGGCCGACCTGACCCGCGCGCTGGGCGGGCTGAAGGGGCCGCTGATGAAGGTCGCGCAGCTGCTGGCCACCATTCCCGACGCGCTGCCGGCGGAATATGCGGCGGAGTTGACGCAACTGCAGTCCGACGCGCCCTCGATGGGCTGGCCCTTCGTGCGCAGGCGCATGGCCGCCGAGCTGGGCCCGGACTGGCGTGCCCGGTTCGCCGAATTCGACCGCGAGGCCGCCCATGCCGCTTCGCTGGGCCAGGTGCATCGCGCCATCGGGCTGGATGGGCGCGATCTTGCCTGCAAGCTGCAATATCCCGACATGGCCTCGGCGGTCGAGGCGGACCTCACCCAGCTTCGCCTCATCTTCGCGCTCTATGAACGCTACGACCGGGCGATCTCCACGAAGCAGATTCATCGCGAGATTTCCGAGCGCCTGCGCGAGGAGCTGGATTATGACCGCGAGGCCCGCCATATGCGGCTCTACCGCGCCATGCTGGCCGACGACGAAGGCGTCCATACGCCGGAACCGGTGGCCGATCTGTCGACCGACCGGCTGCTCACCATGACCTGGCTGGACGGCCATCCGCTGGCCGGCTTCGGGGATTCGCCGGTCGAATTCCGCAACCGCGTCGCCCATAACATGTTCCGCGCCTGGTATGTGCCCTTCTATTATTACGGCGTCATCCATGGCGACCCGCATCTCGGCAATTACAGCGCGCGGGCCGACGGCTCGGTCAATCTGCTGGATTTCGGCTGCATCCGGATATTCCCGCCTTCCTTCGTGAGCGGCGTGATCGACCTTTACCACGCCTTGCAGCGCGACGACCGCGACCTTGCGGTCCATGCCTACGAGACCTGGGGCTTCGAGAACCTGACCGCCGAGATGATCGACACGCTGAATATCTGGGCCGAGTTCGTCTATTCGCCGCTGATGGAAGACAGGACCCAGCGCATCCAGGAATCAAAAAGCGGCCTCTACGGCGCCGGCGTCGCCAGCCGCGTGCATCGCGAGGTCAGGCGCCTGGGCGGTGTCACCCCGCCGCGCGAATTCGTCCTGATGGACCGCGCGGCGATCGGGCTGGGCTCGGTCTTCCTGCGCCTGCAGGCGGAGGTCAACTGGTACCGCCTGTTCCACGAGCTGATCGGCGATTTCGACGAAAAGACGCTGGCCAGCCGCCAGGCGAAGGCGTTGAAGGCGGCGGGGCTGGAACCGGCAGGGTGATTGGGCGAGCGTTTCCGGTAACTTAACTTTTGAAGGCCAAACTCTCATCGGTCGGATAGTCGGCGGAAGGATGAATATGGCTGAAGGTTATTGGGAACATGTGACGCCGTTTTGGGACGCGGTCAGCATCTATGATGGCCCCGAGGTGTTTTTACGCCAGTTCAAGGAACTGCCGGAACCTTCCAGGCATCTGTATGCGATGCACTGGTGTGTTTCCGAGGTCTGCAATGGCGGTTTCCACCAGTTTTTTGCCAACTCGACGGGTGTGTTGGCGCCAGAAGCCGTGGACGGTTTCAAGGCTATCGGTTTGCCGAAAACCGCCGCTCTAATTGCCGAAGCCATGGCGCGGCTTCCCGATCCCTATCCCCGGGACCGGGATGTCCGGCAGGATGCGCTGGATGAGCTCGACCCGGAAGACGAGGACGAAGACGACGACTGGGAAAGCCCGTTCGACGATCTCGATGACAGGTTCTTCGACTTGTACGACACTGAGAACGGCGGCATGGACGCGGCCGACCGCTATGCCGCGCAATTTCCGGTTCCCGAAGGGCCGCCTCGGAAGGCCGGGCTGCTGAATCGTTTGCTGGGCCTTTTGCGGAAGAAATGATCGGCGCCGCGAAATATGCTAATAACCGGTCTGCTCAAATCGTGGAGTTCCGTATGACCGACCCAACGGATGCCCTGGTGCTGGACCTGGTGGAGTGGGTTGCGGTGCGGCCGCGGCCCTATGGCGAGGTGATGGAGGCCTGGCGGACCTCCTGCCCGCGCCTTACGGTCTGGGAGGACGCCGTCGACCAGGGTGTCGTCGCCTGCGAACAGCAGGAAGGCGCCGGAACGATCGTGAAGGTCACCCCGATGGGGCGCGACCTCCTGAGAAAGGAAGGGCGATTGCCGGGTGCCGCGGCGTCGCCGGCCGGAACCGGTCAGCATTTAAGAACCCTGTAAATCCGGCGGCTGGAAAGTACGGCCCACCGCCGGTTTCCCGGTGGCGGGCCGCTCCCCCGGAAGGGGCCTCCCTGCCCCTGCCGTTCACCCCGGCATCAGTTCTTCGATATTCTCTAGATTGTTGATGACCTGCCAAGCGCCGCCGCCCGTCTCGACGCGTCCCTGCCATTCGACCAGGCGCTGCTTGTATTCGCGCGGGTCGCGATTGTCCGAGCGCAGCTTGGTGACGTTCAGCGCCACGACGCGGATGTTTTCAAGCTCGAACGCGATGCCCTTGCGGGTGAAGCCCTTCGCCAGGTCTTCCTTCAGGTCGGAATAGATGACGATGGTCTTCCGGCCGGTGCCCTTTTCGATCAGGAATTCGCTGCCCTGCAGGATGCCGCCGGTGACGTCGGTATACTGGGCCGGCTTCACGTTCTTGATGAAGGCGGCGATTTCGGCCTGGAATTCCCGCTTTTGCTGGTTGGCCACGCTGGGCCGATCGTCCAGCGTCACCTTGGCGATGATATCCTTTTCGCTGAAG
>CAMYNJ010000150.1:8361-13021 GCA_947259795.1 uncultured Alphaproteobacteria bacterium
TCAGGATGGCCAGGATGATCTTCCGGGCCTGGTCCAACTCATTGGCATAGGTCCCGGACGTGTCCAGCAGCATGTAGTAGCCTTGCTGGCCGGATGCCGAGTCCTCGCAAGCCGCGAGCCCGAGGACGACCACCAGCGCGGCGGCGGTTCTGGTAAGATATTTCGACATCACAACACCTCCTTGCTGAGGGCCGGGCGCGGTTCGCGCCGCGGCGCGGGCTCGCCTTTGCTCCGGGAATCGCCGGGGCGGCGCAGCAGCCGGACCGCGCCGTCGACTGTCATCCCGACGACGGCAAGCACATCGTAAAGATGGACCAGCATGAACCCGAGCTGGCGGGCCATGCCGCCGATCACCCGCAGCAGCGCGGCCAGGCCGCGCATGCCGGCCGCGGTGCCGGTGCCGAATACGCTACGGGCGGTATGGAAGAAAGTCTCCAGCGGGATGGCCACGACCGCCAGCACGAAGGGCAGGAAGAAGCCAAGGCCCATCTGCGCCGCCGTCGTGATGTAGCCGAAGGTCGCGTTGGACGCCGCCGCTACCGCTTCGCCGCGCATGAAGGCGTTGGTCGCCTGCTCGTCCTGCACCAGGATTTCACGCATCAGCGCCAGGCCGGCCTCGATCGAGGCAAACATGGTCAGGAGGAACAGGAAGGCCCAGGCCATCTTGACTCGCGTCGAATCCTTCAGCGCCCCGATCACCGGGAACAGGCTGGTGATGCGCAACGCCTCCATCAGGAACACGCCGGTGAAGACTTCCAGCAGGATGATGACCAACGCGCCGACCTCGGAAACCTTCAGGCCGCCGACGATGGCGTTGCCGCCGACCATTTCGGCCATCGGCCGGGCGATCAGGCGGAAGTTGATGCCGGCGCCGAACGCCGCCACCCCCAGCACCAGGGCGGAAATCATGAAATAGGTGAAGGCCGAGGTCGACAGCGCGCGCTGCGCCTGATCGGTCTTCTTCAGTATGTTCTCATACTCCACCATATGCCGGTCGATCACCTGGGATTTCTCCAGCAGGGCGGTGACGTTCTTGTCGCTCAGCCCCAGCGTGGTCTCCAGCTTGCGCACTTCCGGCATCATGGTTTTCAGGAATTTGTGCCGCATCTGCGTGGCTTTGCGGTATTCGTCGGTCGCGGCGGCATGGGCCTTGACCAGCGAGGTGTGGATGACCTCGAGGATCTTGGCCACCATCGGATCGCCCTTGGAATTGATGTTGGCAACCGCCTTGACCGCATCCACCCAGCCGGGAGGCGATGGCGGCACGTCGGTGCTTACCGTATGGTCTTCCTCGATTTTGGTGATGCGCTCGCTGATGCGCCGGTAGAGGGCCGGTGTATCGGCGAGATCGCGGCGGACCGCGTTTTCGATACGCTCGAATTCGCGCTCGATAACGCGCTCCTTCTGCTCGCGGCCATGCGCCAGCAGCACCTCGCGGTTACGCAGCGCGAAATTCTGCTCGGCGCGGCGGATCGAATGGGCCGCGATTCGCAGGCCCCGGTAAAATGCCCCGGTCAGGGACAGGATGGCCTGGTGCGCCGGTTGCCGGGCGATGTAAAGCAGCGCCGACAGGATGACGACCCAGATAACGCCCGACAATGCGGGGTTGGGCGTGATTAGCAGTGCTTGTTCGAACGACATTGTCTTCTCCTTGATTGCAGGGCCGCTTTTTTCACGCGCGGTCTTTTGACTAAAATACTATACAAAATTTGCAAAATAACAGTCAAGTTAACAAACAGTAAATCTTTAAAATGTCACAATTGGATAGTAATTTGTTAACTATAAAGCAGGAATTTTAACTTTAGTTAATTTCAGTTAAGCATTTCAATTAACTGTGAATAGTCATTCTAATCATGTTTTTACTTGACGTTTCTGTCTGAAATAAGGCGGCGGCCGCCGATCTTGCGCGGCCGGCGGCGACTTCTATAATGCGCCGCTTCCAACTGTCGCTTCTGGCCGGAAAAGGAGTTTCGTCATGCCGGACAAGCCTGTCGTCGGTGTCGTCATGGGCAGCCAATCGGACTGGTCCACCATGTGTCACGCCGCCGAGACGCTGGAGGCGCTGGGCGTCGCGCACGAGGCGAAGATCGTCTCGGCGCATCGAACGCCGGACCGTATGGCCGATTACGCCAAGTCCGCGAAGAAACGCGGCTTGCAAGTCATTATTGCCGGCGCGGGAGGGGCGGCGCATCTGCCGGGCATGGTGGCCGCGATGACGACGCTGCCGGTCTTCGGCGTGCCGGTCGAAAGCAAGGCCTTGAAAGGCATGGACAGTCTGTTGTCGATCGTGCAGATGCCGGGCGGCGTGCCGGTGGGTACGCTGGCGATCGGCAAGGCCGGCGCGATCAACGCGGCGCTGCTGGCCGCCTCGGTCGTGGCGCTGGGTGACGAGGCGGTGGATGCGGCACTGGCCGACTGGCGGGCGACCCAGACCGAATCGGTCGCCCTGGAGCCGAAGGACGAGGATGACTAGACGTCTTTCACCCAATTCCACCATTGGTATATTCGGTGGCGGCCAGTTGGGGCGCATGACCGCCATGGCGGCGGCGCGGCTTGGCTATAAATGTCATATCTACGCACCGGAATCCGATATCCCGGCCTCCCAGGTGTCGGCCCGGACCACGCGCGCGTCCTATGACGACGCGGCGGCGCTGGCGGAATTTGCCCGCTCGGTCGACGTGGTTACGCTGGAATTCGAAAACATCCCGGTCGAGGCGGTGCGCCGCGTCGATGCCATAACGCCGGTCCATCCCGGCGCCGGAGTGCTGGAAATCTGCCAGGACCGCATCAGGGAGAAATCCTTCCTGAACGGCATCGGCATCGCCACGGCGCCCTGGGCCGAAGTGACGGATCTGGAATCGCTGCAGGCCGCCGAGGCGAAAATCGGCCGGCCGACGGTGCTGAAAAGCGCCCGCTTCGGCTATGACGGCAAGGGCCAGGCGGCCCTGCGCGAGGGCGACATTGCGGTGGACGTCCTGGCGGCGGTCGGCGCCGATAGCTGCATCCTGGAAGGTTTCGTCGATTTCACCTGTGAGGTATCGGTGATGGTGGCGCGCGGGCAGGATGGCGAGACCGCCGTCTGGCCGGCCGTCGAAAACCACCATGTGAAGCATATTCTGGACACCACCGTCGCGCCCGCCGGGGTTTCGCCCGGCGTGGCGTCGAAGGCCGGGGAAATCGCGCGCCATATCGCCAGGGAGATCGGCCTGGTCGGCGTCATGGGCGTGGAGATGTTCGTGACCCCCGGCGGCGACTTGCTGGTCAACGAGATGGCGCCGCGGCCACACAATTCCGGCCACTGGACCATCGACGCCTGCCTGACCAGTCAGTTCGAACAGCTTGTGCGCATCGTTTGCGGCCTGCCCCTGGGCTCGACCGAGCGGCATTCGGATGCGGTGATGAAGAACCTGATCGGCGACGACGCGGATGCCTGGCCGGAAATCCTCGCTGAACCGGGCGCCTTTCTGCATCTATACGGCAAGGCCGAAACCCGCCCGGGGCGCAAGATGGGCCATGTCACGCGGTTGAAGCTGCGGAAAGATAAATAGCCCCTCTCCCTTGCTCGTAGGTGGAGAGGTTGCTCATTCGGCCCCGTGGGGGAGGGGCGCTTTCAGTCAGCGTCGGGAAGCCCGGTAGGGCCGGGGGAAACCTTTGAAGCGTTCCTTCAACTTGCCCGTCGCCTTGCCGAAGGCGGCGACGTCGCGCAGGCGGCGGTCGAGGAAATCCCATGTCGCGGCATAGTCTTCGGACCGATCGTTCAGCCAGTAGAGCACGGTGGCGCTGAACACGCCGGCCAGCAGGCCCCGCTTGCTGTAGAAATTCCAGTCGGTCGCATTGTCGCCGGCCGCATGCCAGACGGCATCCACGGTACGATAGAGCAGTTTCGCGCCGAGCAGCGCGTATTGCGGCAGGGCGAGGAAGGCGAGGGAGCGCTGCACGGCCTCGCGGTGCGCCTCCGCCTGTCGCAGCCGGACCTGCACGGCCGTGCGCACCCGCGCGGTCACTCCCATGGACGGCAGGTCCATCCCTTCCAGTTCCTCCAGCATGCGGCGGTCGGACCAGTCGCTGAAATGTTCCACCATATCCGCGGCGCCGCCCGGGAAGGCTTCGCGCGCCGAGGCCCTGTCTATGCCCGCTTCCTCGGCGCCGCGCCGCACCGCGGTTTCCGTCCAGCCGTCGAAAGGCACATGCGGCAACACGGCTTGCAACAGACGGTCACGCATTTGCAGATTGTCCTGGTTCATCACACGGGCTCCGATTCCTCTTGTGTCGGCGCGCGCATGGCTTCCGGCGTGCCATGGCGCAATTCCTCCTGGAACATCAGCAGCGACATGTCGGTCATGCGCTGGGGATAGAGGATACCGTCCAGATGGTCGCATTCATGCTGCACCACGCGGGCGTGGAAATCCTCGGCCACGCGCTCGATCCGGCTGCCGTCGGGCGCGAAACCACCATAGCGGATTCTGGTGAAGCGCGGAACCGCGCCGATCAGGCCAGGCACCGACAGGCAGCCCTCCCAGCCCAGCCTGGTCTCCTCGGTCAGCGGCTCGATCTCCGGATTGATCAGCACGGTCAGCGGGGTCGGCGCGGTTTCCGGGGTCTCTCCGGCGCGTTCCTCGGGCACATGGAATATCACCACGCGCCGCGGCACATGCACCTG
>CAMYNJ010000151.1 GCA_947259795.1 uncultured Alphaproteobacteria bacterium
AGCGCCAGATCCAGCCGGTCGAGGTTCTCCTGCGTATAAGCGACGTAGTCGACGCCCGGCGCGTCGAGATGAAGCTCGGAGACCATGCTCCACATGGCCTCGCGCAGCAGCGACGCGCATTTCATCGCCGCGTAGCGCCGCCGCATGGCGCCGTCCGGCAGTTCGCCGAAATAGGCTTGCAGCAGCCAGTCCTCCATATCCGGCGTGAATTCGTTGTTGGAGGCCAGGTTCGCCAGGTCGAACAGCGGGCTGTTGAATCCCGCGTAATCCCAGTCGATCAGCCACAGCCGTTTCCCGTCGTCGATGAAGTTCGCCGCCAGCAGGTCGTTATGGCCATAGACCAGGTCGATCGGCCCGATCCCGGCCTCCAGCGCCTCGGCAATTTCCATCAGCCGCGGCAGATCGGGGATCATGCGGCTGTTTCCGTCGCGCAGTGTAGCCGCATAGTTGCGCAGCACATGGAACACCCAGAATACCAGCGCCGGGCCGCGCAGATATTTCGGCACCTCGCCATGTACGCGCCGGACCAGGTCGACGATGGCGGCGAGGTTCTGCGGCTTGCGTACGTCTTTCGGCCCGAAGGTCTTGCCCTCGACAAAGCGCAGCACCAGCGCCCCCCGCTCGGCGTACACCACTTCCGGCGAGATGCCGGCGGCATGGGCGGCGCGGCTCGCCGCCAGTTCGTTGAAGCGCATCACCTGATGCAGCGGGATATCACCGCCGACACGTACAACGAATTTTTCGCCGGCATCCTCCACCGTGAAGTTGACGTTGGTGATGCCGCCGGAAAGCGGCTGCGGATCCACATCGCCCTTCCAACAGGACAGCGCCATCGCCTTTTCCTTCGCCGGGTCGTGTATCATTTTCCCCCTCCTTCTTCCGCAAGACCCAGGCGCCGGCGCATATGGCCGCTGCCCGCGGCGATCAGCCGGTCGGCGATGATGGCGATGAAGGCCACCGACAGGCCGGCGACGATACCGCGCCCGGTATCCGCCTTGGTCAGCGCGATATAGACCTCCTGGCCCAGGTCGCGGGTACCGACCAGTGCGGTGATCACCAGCATCGACAGGGCCAGCATGATGGTCTGGTTGATGCCCAGCATGATTTCCGGCAGGGCCAGCGGCAGTTTGATCTTGCCCAACACCTGCCACCGCGTGCAGCCTGCCGCGATGCCGGCCTCGACCAGGTTCGGATCGATCTGGCGGATGCCGTGGGCGGTATAGCGGATCGCCGGCGCCAGCGCATAGGCGACGACCGCGATCATGGCCGCGAAATCGCCGACCCGGAACAGCATGACGACGGGCATCAGATAGACGAAGCTGGGCAGCGTCTGCAGCGTGTCGATGATCACTTGCACGACCTTGCCCGCACGCTGATTCTGCGCGGCGAGGATGCCGATAGGGATGCCGATCAGCGACGCGATGACGACCGAAATACCGCACAGATAGACGGTGACCATCGCCTTTTCCCACTGGCCGGTTGCGGCGATCAGGAGCGAGAGCGAGAATGCCGTCAGGGCGAGCTTCCAACCGCCAAGCCGCCAACCGGCCAACCCGGCCAACGCGGCGATAACCGCCCACGGAATATCCAGCAGGAATCGCTTGAACGGGATCAGCAGGTTCAGCAGGAAGAAGGTCTTTATGCCCTCGAGATAGTCGAAAAAGGTGATGTTGATGTATTTTACCAGCTCCCCCCAGAACGAGGCGGTCGTCAACTCCAGCGTCTCGGGATAGGCCTGCACCGGCTCCAGCAGCAGGCCGCCGATTCCGGTCAGGGCGATCCACAAGATGGAAAAGGAAAGCCAGGGATGGCGGCGCACCCAGCCTTGCGGCTGGTCGTGATGCTGGGGCGGCGGGCGGCTCGCGAAGGCCTGGCTCAGCCGGTCCAGCGCAATCGCCAGCACGACGATGGCGATACCGGCTTCCAGCCCCGCGCCGATATCTAGGCGCCGCAATGCGGACAGAACGTCGAATCCCAGCCCGCCGGCGCCGATCATCGAGGCGATGATCACCATGTTCAAGGACAGCATGATGACCTGGTTGACGCCGACCATCAGCGACGGCATGGCGGCCGGCACCAGCACCTTCCAGGTCATCTGGCGCCGGGTGCAGCCGACCATGCGGCCGAAATCGACGATCTCGTCCGCCACTTGGCGCAGCGCCAGCACGGTCACGCGCACCATGGGCGGCATCGCATAGATGATGGTGGCCGTCATCGCCGCCACCGGCCCGAAGCCGAACAGGAACAGGATCGGCACCAGATAGGCGAAGATCGGCACCGTCTGCATCAGGTCGAGGACCGGCCGGATCGCCTTCTCGAACCAGGGGCTGCGATAGGCCAGGATGCCCAGCATCAGCCCGCCGGCGACCCCGATCGGTACGGCGACGACGATCGAGGACAGGGTGACCATGGCGCTGTCCCACTGGCCGAACACCGCCAGATAGAGGAAACAGCCACCGACCAGCGCGGCCAGCTTCCAGTCGCGCGCGTAATGGCCCATCGCCGCCAGGACCCCCAGCACCGCGAGCCAGGCCAACGGCGGCGTCAGCTGCACCGCATCCGATCCCTGCCCCTTCATGAGGCCGGTGCTGAACAGGCTGGTCGCCGCGGTCAACGGCCAGTCCAGCAGCCAGGAGACCGACCGCGTCAGCTCCTTGAAGGTGAACAGCCCGAAGGTCGCGTCGTTGACCAGCCATTTCATGAAGGCGGTGATCTCGAAGCGGATCGGCCAGATCCAGTCGCGCGGATATTTGTGTGCCCAGGGCAAGAGATCGACGGTCAACTGACTGAACAGCCAGGCGGCGATGAGCGCCAGCCCCCAAACCGCCCAGCCGTTCCGGGAAAGGTCTCTGGTCTGGTGCAGGACCGAATTCACGTCTGCCCCCCGCCGCCGACTTCACGGCCGACCAGGACGTCGATCACGATTTGCCGGGTCAATTGCCCGACGATAGTGCCGTCGCTGACCACCGCATGGGGCTTGTCCGCCGCTTCGACACGGGCCGCGACGTCCGCCACCCTGGCCTCCGCCGGAACCTCGCCCGCATAATCGCCGCCGGGCGGTTCCATCACCGAGGCCGCCGACAGCACCTTGGCGCGCGGGATATCCTTGGTGAACTCGGCGACGTAATCGTCGGCCGGCGCGGTCACCAGTGCCTCCGGCGTGCCGATCTGGATGGTCCAGCCGTCCTTCATGATGGCGACGCGGTCGGCCAGCCGGATCGCTTCGTCGAAATCATGGGTGATGAAGACGATGGTCTTCTTCAGCACGCTTTGCAGGCGCAGGAACTCGTCCTGCATTTCGCGGCGGATAAGCGGGTCGAGCGCCGAGAAGGGCTCATCGAGGAACCAGATTTCCGGCTCCACCGCCAGGCTGCGCGCAATGCCGACGCGCTGTTGCTGTCCGCCGGAAAGCTCGCGCGGGTAATAGCCCTCGCGGCCCTTCAGCCCGACCAGTTCGATGACTTCCAGCGCCCGGGCCTCGCGCGCGGCGCGGGCCACGCCCTGGACTTCCAGCGGGAAGGCGACATTGCCCAGCACGGTGAGGTGCGGCAGCAGCGCGAAGTGCTGGAACACCATGCCCATCTTGTGGCGGCGGATCTCGATCATCTCCGCCTCGCTGGCCGTCAGCAGGTCGCGATTGTCGAAGATCACCTCGCCGCCGGTCGGCTCGATCAGGCGCGACAGGCAGCGCACCAGCGTCGACTTGCCCGATCCCGACAGGCCCATGATGATGAATATCTCGCCTTCGCGAACCTCGATATTGGCGTCGCAGACCGCGCCGATCAGCCCGGCATCCGCGATCGCGGCGTTATCCGGCGCATGATTGTGACGGGCCAGGAATCTCTTCGGGTCCGGGCCGAAAAGCTTCCACACACCACGGCAGGAAAGCTTGACCGGGCTGTCCTTCACGAAATCCTCGCTAGATGGGGAATCAAGTCGGGGCGGCCGTCCCCCACCGGCCGCCCCGTCCCGAGGCCCTGACGTAATTACTTGATCCACGCCTTCCAGCGCGACTCGTTCTTCTTCATCCAGTCGGCCACGACCGCGTCGAGATCCTTGCCCTCGAGGTCGGCATTCACGATCATCGCGCTCATCTCGTCGTTGCTGACGTTGAACGCCTTGACCGCCTTGTGCGCGCCCGGCCATTTGCCCTTCAGCCCGGCCCATGCGACCTTCCAGATCGGGCCGCGCGGCTTGCCGCAGTCATAGGCCATATTCTTGTTGGAACCCCAGGACGGATCGGTGTAGCACTCGGCCGTGTATTTCGGGAATTCGACCCATTCGCCCTCGTATTTCACCGGCGCCCAGTGCGGCGTATAGACCCATAGCAAGATTGGCGCCTGGCGCTGATAGGCCGATTCCAGTTCGGCGAACAGCGCCGCGTCGGTGCCGGCGTGGATGACCTCGTAGTCGAGACCCAGCGCTTCCACGCGCTCGTCGTCAAAACCGCCCCAGGTCACGGGCGCGCCCAGATAGCGGCCCTTCGGCGCGGTCTCGGGCACCGAGAAGGCCTCGGCGCATTCGTTGAGCGCCTTCCAGTCCGGCAGGCCCGGGCATTTTTCCTTCATGTAGAGCGGATACCACCACTCCTCGATCGCCTGCATGCCGGTCTCGCCCAGATTCTCGGTCTTGCCGGTCTTGAACGAGGCGTCCATCGCGTCGCGGCCCGTGGTCTCCCACATCTCCATGGCGACATGCAGGTCGCCCGATTCCAGGCCGGCGAACTGCGCGATATAGTCGGCCTGCACATAGTCGATGTTGTAGCCGGCCGCCTTCAGGACCTCGCCCATGATCCGCGTGGTCAGCAACTGGCCGGTCCAGTCATGCAGGGTGAGCTTGATCGGGTCCTTCGATTCCACGACGGCCCAGGCCGAGCCCGAAATGGCCAGCGATGCCGCGACGACGCCGCCGATAACGGCGGCTCTCATGCGATTGAACATGTTTCCGTCTCCCAGTTATGCCTTTTCCAGGCGGTCCCTTGCGGGACTTGGTCGTAGCGGTGGCGCCGCCCCCCAAGATCAGCCACGCCGCCGAAGATGATTGAAAACCGATGCGCGGACTATTACAAGAAGAAATTGCCAAAATTCCACAAAAAAGCATATTATTTCACACCTATATCCACATTTTCCCACAGAAAAGGCCGAACCCGATGCATCGCACCGCCCGCCACAGCGCCATTCTGGCGAAAATCACCAATACCGGTTCCTGCACGGTTGCCGACCTGGCGCAGCGGCTGGACGTGTCGGGCGAGACGATCCGGCGCGACATCAAGCGCATGGCCTCGCAGGGGCTGCTGCGCAAGGTCCATGGCGGGGCGACCCTGCCCGGCCTGCTGCACGAGGCCAGCTTCGAGCAGCGCATGACCGAGAACGCCGCCGCCAAGGAGGCGATCGCCCGCGCCGCGGCCGCCCATATCGCCGACGGCGAGACGCTGTCCTTCGATACCGGCACCACGACCGCCTGCGTGGCCCGGGCGCTGACCGGGCGGCGCGGCCTGACCGTCGTCACCAATTCGCTGGAGATCGCGCGAACCATGGCCGGGGCCAGCCGGGTCTTCATGGCCGGCGGGGAGTTGCATGCCGAGATCGGCGCCGGGCTGGGCCCCGCGGCGGTGGAGTTCGTCGGCCAGTTCCGCGTGCGCACCGCCTTCCTGTCGGCCGGGGCCATCGACGCCGAGGACGGGCTGACCGATTTCGACATGGCCGAAGCACGCTTCAGCCGCGCCCTGATCGAGGCGGCCGAGCGGGTCATCGTGGTCGCCGACCAAAGCAAGTTCGGCAAGCGCGCCCTGGTCCGCGCCTGCGGCATCGAGGCTATCGATATGCTGATCACCGACGCCCCGCCCCCACCGGCCCTCGCCGATCGGCTGGACGAGGCCGGGGTGGTGGTGGAAGTGGCGGGTTAGGGCATTTCAGGGTTGAAGTGAACCGAGTCCGGCCCGTTACTGCCGCGTAAGGTCGCCTTCTGACTCTTCCTTGATTGTCACGGTAGTTTTGGGCACGGTAACTTTCATCCGAACGCTGTGTTCCCAATGGGTAGGGTCGCCGTTGGCGATGTCGATCAGCGTGAACCCGCCCAATTCACCTGTCATTTTCATTTTTTCCTTCTTGCTGCCGCCGGCAATCTTGCCCTGGACAATCAACACCAGATGAGTGCGGTCGCGATACGTCGTGGTTCCAGCAAAGCGATAGGAGGCCTCGCCCGTGCTTTTGAAATCCGCCGGCAGCTCGTCGCGGTCTTCAGAAAAAATATCGCTAAAATCGATTTCGATCACATCATCCGAGACAATGCGGTCCGGCAGCACCGGTTCGCGCTTGCGCCTTTTTTTCCATTGGTCGAGTTCGTCCTGGACAGACTGTTTGTGCTCGGATTCCAGTGACAGCCAACCTTCGGACATGACATCCACATCGAAAGCAATAAACTTTCCGTCACCGTCGAGGAAACCCGTATAGCCCAAGTCTTCTACCTTGAATGGCTTCACTTCGGACTCGGCTTTTCCACCGACCGGCTTGGCGCTGATACTGTCGAACATAACCGCCATGACATAGCCTTTTCCGGCCGGGCCTACCGATGAATGGGCGGAAGCGTGGAAGCGAACCTTGCTGGTCCCGGTCATCGACATGCCGCCCCCGAAAAGGCTAAAGACCACCGAAGTCGTTGTCAGCGACGTTTCGGTAAAGGCGAACTTGCCGCCAATGACAGGTTTCAGTTCGATCGGCTCCTCGATTTTTGATATCTCGCCGTCATATCGCGGCGGCTCGAACGAGGCGCAGCCTGCGAGCATCGTGAGCAGGACAAGCGAGGCCGCGAACCTGCAATAGTCTCGATCACTGAACATGGCGATCTCCATCGTTGCGATTTAAAACCGACAACTGAAATTGCATGGTCCGTGCCGGAACGGTCGCCAAGACTATTCGGTAATCTATTGAAATACATCAAAAAAGATCACGCAGATTCTGAGGCCACCAGCGGCATCGGCAATATCCTGCCCAAACCCGTCCGGCGACCCGGAGTTTATCCGCCAGCACATGCCAAGGTAGCATGATAGCATATTTAGCCGGGCCGGGCGCCGCCGCTATGATGCATGCTCATGATTTCACAACAAGACAGGGGGAGAGAATATCATGGACGTAGAAGTGGGCCAGACGGCCACGCGCAGCCTTACGCTGATGCAGAAGCATGTGGATATGTATGCCGAGATGACCGGCGGTTATAACCCGCTGCATTTCGATGTCGACTTCGCGGCCAAGACGAAGTTCGGCGGGCTGATCGTGCAGGGCGGGCTGACCACCGGGATATTGAATGCGCTGGTCGCGATGGATATGCCGGGGCCGGACACGGTGTTCCTGAGCCACGATTTCAGGTTCACCGGGCCGGTTTATATCGGCGACACCGTCACCGCGATGGCCGAGGTGCTGAAGGTCCATCCCAAAAAAGCCGGTCACCCAGCTGCAGATCGAAATCACCCGCCAGACCGGCGAAAGCGTACTGGAAGGCGAAGCCTGGTGCTTTACGATGGAGCCGGAGGATTAGGTTAGAACCGCCGGCGGTAGCCCACCGCGACATAGTTGGAGCCGCCATTGTCGGTGCCGTAGAAGCCGTAGGCGGCGGAGCGGTGGTGCAGCCGCAGGACGATTTCGTGGGCCGGATTGTCCCTGAAGGAAAAAGCGGCCTCGAAGCCCAGGAAATGCAGGAACTTTTTGGTTGGCGGGTCGACGCGTTCCTCCAGTGCGGGCAGGCTGGAGGCCAAAGAAACGCCGCTCGAGGCCGCGAGACTGCCGGTCCAGAACGGGTCCGTCCAGCGCAGGCCGAGGGCCAGGTCGCCTTCCCAATAGCGCTGCTCGCCGAAATACCGGAGCGCCATGGCCTCGACCTCCCAGGCGAAATCCTCGCCCATGCGGCCGATCTCGCGCGTCAGGCCGACGCCCGCGAACCAGCTTTTCTCGAAATTCGACGAGACGCCGGGAATATCCTCGATTTCGCCGTCGGTGCCCCAGGCGCCCCAGAAAGTCACGGCCCAGGGGCCGGGTTCGGCCGGGGCCCTTTCCTGGGCGAGAGCCGCTGTGGGCAGCCACAACAGCAGCCCGGCCAGCAGATATGCTTGCCTGAATCGATTCCGCAAAGGCGCTCCCCTTCTCCGGGGGCGCAGTCTATCACAACCGGCCATGTACCGCGTTGAGGAACACGGCCTCCATGTCGGCGGCGTTCATCGGGCGCGGGTTGCCGCCGGTCGACGGGTCGGATTCCGCCAGCTTGCCGACATCGCCGGCGCGGTCCTCGGGCACATCCATATGGGCCAGCGTATCGGGAATGCCGAGGTCGCCGCGGAACTGCATGACCCATTCCAGCACCGCGCCGTAGCCGGCATCCTTCAGCCCCAGCACGCGGCACAGCAAATCCATCCGCTCCTCGGTCGCCGGCCGGTTGAACTGCATCACATAGGGCAGCAGCACCGCGTTGGTCAGCCCATGATGGGTGTCGTACATGGCGCCCACCGCGTGGGCGATGGAATGCACCCCGCCCAGCCCCTTCTGGAAGGCGGTCGCCCCCATCGACGCAGCCACCAGCATCTGGCCGCGCGCCTCGATATCGCCGCCATCGTGATAGGCGCGGGGCAGGAACTCCTTGATCAGCCGCATGCCCTCCAGCGCGATGCCCTCGGCCATCGGGTGGTAGCCGGGCGCGCACCAGGCCTCGAAGCAATGGACGAAGGCGTCGATGCCGGTCGCCGCCGTGATATGCGGCGGCAGGCCGACGGTCAGTTCCGCATCCGAGATCACCACGCCGGGCAGCATCTTGGGGTGGAAGATGATCTTCTTCTGGTGGGTCTGTTCGTTGGTGATGACGCTGGCGCGGCCGACTTCGGAGCCGGTGCCCGCGGTCGTCGGTACCGCGACGATGGGGGCCACGCCCGCCTCGTTGACGCGGGTCCAATTGTCGCCGACATCCTCGAAATCCCAGATCGGCCGGTCCTGGCCGGCCATCAGCGCCACCGCCTTGGCCGCGTCCAGGCCGCTGCCGCCGCCAAACGCGATGACCCCGTCATGGCCGCCCTCGCGGTAGGCCCTGACCCCGTCCTCGACATTGCGCCCGATCGGGTTGCCCTTGATATCGCTGAACAGGCCCGTGGGCAGGCCGGCGGCCTCGTTCGCCGCCACCGCGTCCGCCACCATCGGCAGCGCCGCGATGCCCGGGTCGGTGACCAGCAGCGGCCGCGCCATGCCCTGCGACCGGCAGGCGTCGCCCAACTCGGCGATGCGCCCCGGCCCGACGATCATCTTGGTGGGGTAGTTCCAGTTGCCGGAAACTTTCACCGGATCGAATGCCATGGTCTCGTTTCCTTCCTTAAACCGCCACCCTGAGATGGTAGCTCTTGGGCCGCGTCAGATGTTCGTAGCCGACGACCGACAGCGTGCAGCCGCGGCCGGAATTCTTCACGCCGGTCCAGGCCAGCGCCGGGTCCAGGTAATCGCAGCGGTTCATGAACCAGGTGCCGGTCTCGACGCGGTCTCCCACCGCGATGGCGGCGTCCGCGTCGGCGGTCCAGACCGAGGCGGTGAGCCCGAACTCGCTGTCGTTCATGCATGCCACGGCCGCCTCGTCGGAGGCCACCTTCATGATGCCGATGACCGGGCCGAAGCTTTCCTCGGTCATCACCCGCATGGAATGGTCCACATCGACCAGCACCTGCGGCGCCATATAGGGCGTGCCGGACGCATCGGCGGGGAAGTCCGACGGGTCGACCAGCGAGCGCGCGCCGGCCTTGACCGCGTCGGCCACCTGGCCGCGCACGAAATCGGCGGCGCTGGCGCGCACCATCGGGCCGAGATTGGTGTCGGCTTCCAGCGGATTGCCGAGCTTGTATTTGCGGGTTAGGTCCACGAAACCCTCGACGAAGGCGTCGTACAGGCTTTCATGCACATAGATACGCTCGATGCCGCAACAGGACTGGCCGGAATTGAAGAAGGCCCCGTCGACCAGGTTCTCCACCGCGAAAGCCAGATCCGCGTCGGCCCGCACATAGGCCGGGTCCTTGCCGCCCAGCTCCATGCCCGCGCCGATGAAGCGCCCGGACAGCGCCTTGGTAATCGCATGCCCGCCGGGTACCGAGCCGGTGAAGGCCAGGTAATCGACGCGTTCGTCCTGGATCAACTTCTCTGTACTGGCATGGCTCATATGCAGGACCTGGAACACGCCCTCGGGCAGGCCGGCCTCCGCCAGCGCCTCGGCATAGCGTTCGGCGCAAAGCGGTGTCTGGTGCGAATGCTTCAGCACCACCGCATTGCCGGCCATCAGCGCCGGCACCACCGAGTTTACCGAGGTCAGGTAGGGAAAATTCCAGGGCGCGACCACGGCGACCACGCCCAGCGGTTCGCGCTTGATGAAGCGGCGGAAACCTTCCTTCGGCTCGGCCTCGATCTCGGCGAGCGCGCGGGGCGCGGCGGCGATCATATAGCGGGCACGCTCCTCGAAGCCGCGCACCTCGCCCGGCGTTTGGCCCACCGGCCGGCCCATCTGCCAGGTCAGCTCCTCGGCGATGCCATCGGTGCGCGCGACGAAGGCATCGACCGCGCGCCCCAGCATCGCCTGCCGCTCGCCCATCGGCACCGCGCGCCAGGCCGCTTGCGCCGCCACCGCGCGCCCCAGCGCCGCCTCGATCTCGGCGCCGCCAGCCAGCGGCCGCTCCACATAAACACTGCCGTCCACTGGTGAGATCGTCTTCAGCATATCGGCCATGATGCCGCGCTCCCCTGTCGTTCGTATGCGGTCCGTTCCGCCTCGGCCCGTCATACTCCCGCGCCGCCGCCGGAGCAAGAGCAACCGCGCGCCCGAGATTATGCGAGGCAGCCCGAGCGGGCGGAGGCCCGCGCCCGGCGCTTGAGGGCGAAAAGAAAACCCCCTCCCCGGCGATTGATTGGCCGCCTTTCCCGGCCTACCATGGCCGCCTTCGTGCCCATGGCCGCAGCGGGAGGGCGCAGCATGACCCGGTATCTCAGATTCGCACGATTCGTCAGATTGAGCCGGTTCTGGCGGTTCGCACGCGACGTCGCCACCCAAACACCGCTGATCTGGATGATCCTGGCCCTGGCCCTGCTTTGGCTCGCCTTTTCCGCGGGGCTCTACGAGGCCGAGCGCGGCGCCGCGGGCAGCGCCATCACCTCCTATGGGCGCGCGCTCTATTGGGGGGTCGCCGCCTTCTCGACCGCCGGCATCGCCGATACACCGCGCACTGGCACCGGACAGCTCATCGGCGGCATCTGGATCGTCGTCGGCTCGATCCTGTTTTTCGGCACCATCGTCGCCACCGTCACCGCCTGGTTCATGCGGCCGCTGCAGCGCCCGGCCCGCCAGATCGTCGAGACCATCGAATACAACCTCGAGCGAATGGACGACCTCTCCATCGAGGAACTCGACCTGCTGAAGCAGACCACCGACGCGCTGATCGAGCATATGGAGGCCATGAAGGCGGCAAAAGAGTAAACGCGCCGCGCTCAGCCGGCCAACGGGATGGCCACGGGAGTGGGTGGCGGATATCGATCCGCCGCCCCCGTCTCACCGTGAAAACCGCACGAAAAAATCACGACCAGAGCCAGCGCGGGCTGCCGGGGTCACGGTCGGTGCCGCGGTCGGGCGGGAACAGGCCGTTGGTGACCTGGCCCAGCAATTCGCGGAAGGCAGGGTCGCCGGGGCCCGCCGCACCCGATATGTATCCCTTGATTTCGGTCCGCGACCGCTTGCCCCGGCAGAAGGCCGCGAACAGCACGATGCCCTCGCCGGTGGACTCGCTCGGCAAGGTCGCGGGATCCTCGCGGCACAGCCGCGCGCCATTCAAGGAGCGTGGCGGATCGAACAGCAGCACCACGCGATACCGCACCTGGGCGCCCGGCCCCGGCGTCGTGGTGAAATTCGTGCGCTGCCCCCAGTGCCGGCCCTGCATCGCATCGGTGACCGACCCCTCGAAGGCGGCGCGGTCGCCGCCGAACGGGTTGCCCGCGACGACGACCCACAGGTCGCGGCCGGCCCCGGCATAGGCGAATTCACCGGGCGAGTAGGTCGGGGCGATATTCTGCTGGGTCAGGCGCACGCCGCCGGCCGCACAGGCGGCGACGGCAAGGGCGGCGGCGAGGACGGCGGCGAGGAGGGTGTGGCGGATACGCATGCCGGGCTCCATCCTGGAGGAAGCATCCCGCCATGGTCAGCGATACGCGCCGTCCGGTCGATGACATGCATCAATCCGCCCGGAATTCGCCTGCGGGACCGCAGTGCCGCCGTCCTTTTACGCCTGTTCGAATCCGCGCCTGATCTCCCAGTCGGTCACCCGGCGGTCGTATTCCATCTGTTCCCAGGCGCCGGTGTGCAAATAATGCTCGATGGCCTCGTCGCCGAAGGCGGCGCGCAGGATCTTGCCGCGTTTCAGCCTGTCGAGGGCCTCGCGCAGGGTCTTGGGGATATGGCGGGCCTTCTTGCTTTGATAGACGTTGCCGGTCATCAGGGGCTCCGGCTCCAGCTTGTTTTCGATGCCGTAGAGGCCGGCGGCCAGGATTGCGGCGTAGGCGAGGTAGGGGTTCACGTCGCCGCCGGGGATGCGGCATTCGATGCGCTGGCCCGCGCCCTCGCCCAGCACGCGGAATCCGCTGGTGCGGTTGTCCATCGACCAGGCGATATGGGTCGGCGCGAAGCTGCCGGACTGGAAGCGCTTGTAGGAATTGACGTAAGGGGCCAGGAAATAGGTCATCTCCTCGGCCGCGGCCAGCAGGCCGGCGCAGTAATGGCGGAAGATGTCTGAGAACCCGTGCTCGTCCTTTGCATCGTGGAAGGCGGTCTTGCCGGATTTGGCGTTCCATAATGACGAATGGATGTGGCAGGAACTGCCGGCCAGATTGTAATCCCACTTGGCCATGAAGGTGATGGCCTTGCCCTGGGCCCAGGCGATCTCCTTGGCGCCGTTCTTGTAGATCACATGGTTGTCGGCCGAAACCAGGGCCTCGGCATATTTGAAATTGATCTCTTCCTGCCCCGGGCCCCATTCGCCCTTCGAGGTCTCCACCGGGATGCCGGCGCCGTCCATGGCGTTGCGGATGGCGCGGATCAGGCCCTCTTCCTTGCTGGTCTGCAGGATGTGGTAATCCTCGATGTAATAGCCGGCGGTCTTCATGTCGCGGTAGCCCTTGTCGTGGCAGTCGCGGAACGAATCGTCGAAGACGTAGAATTCCAGCTCCGAGGCCGTGTTGACGGTGAAGCCCATATCGCGGGCGCGGGCGAGCTGGCGCTTGAGCACAGAGCGCGGGGCGTGGGCCAGGTCATTGCCGTGATGGTCCTGCACGTCGCCGATCACAAGGGCCGTGCCCTCCAGCCAGGGAATGCGGCGCAGCGTGGACATGTCGCATTTCACCGCGAAGTCGCCATAGCCCTTTTCCCATGACGCGGCCTGGTAGCCGGGCACCGGCTCCATGCCGATATCGACGGCCAGCAGGTAGTCGCAGGCATGCATTTCATGGCGGATGGAATCGAGGAAGAAATGCCCGGTGACCCGCTTGCCGACGATGCGCCCCTGCATGTCGGGGAACACCGCCAGCACGGTGTCGATCTCGCCCGAATCGATCAATTTCTTCAGGGTCGGCAGGTCCAGCATTCCGCGCAAGGCCATGATATTATCTCGCTGTTGGTTACGTCGGTTGATCGGGAGCCGGCCGAGGCCGGCGAGTCTCGTTTTTTCCACCCCCTCCCCGGCCCTCCCCCGCCAGCGGGAGAGGGGGCTTTATTGCAGCCTTATAGCCCTCTCCCGCGCCCGCGGGGGAGGGTTGGGAGGGGGCAGAAGGCTGTATAAATTCACACTCACCCCTCACCTCCCGTAATGCCAGTTGGGCAGCCACAGGGCGATGTCGGGGAAGATCGTCACCAGCGCCAGCCCCAGGGTCATCACCAGCACGAAGGGGATGATCGAGCGGTAGATGTCGGACAGCGTCACCTCGGGCGGGGCCATCGCGCGCATCAGGAAGAGGTTGTAGCCGAAGGGCGGCGTCATATAGGCGATCTGGCAAGTGATGGTGTAGAGCACGCCGTACCAGATCAGATCGAAGCCCAGCGCCTTGACCAGCGGCACGTAGAGCGGCGCCACGATGACCAGCATCGCGGTATCGTCCAGGAACATGCCCATCAGGATGTAGGACAACTGCATCATGATCAGGATTTCCCAAGGGCCCAGGCCCAGCTGATCGATGAAGAAACCCTCGATCGCCTTGACCGCGCCCAGCCCGTCAAAGACCGCACCAAAGGCCAGGGCGGCCATGATGATCCACATGAACATGGAGGTGACGCCCAGCGACTTGCGGATGGTGTCTTCCATCACCTGCCGGTTCAGCCGGCGCTTGACGGCGGCGGCGACGGTGGCCGCCACGGCGCCGACCGCCGAGCTTTCCACCAGGCTGGTGACGCCCATCACGAACAGGCCGGTCATCGAGAAGAAGATCAGCAGCGGCAGGATGCCGGCCTGCAGCAGGCGCAGCTTCTCGCCCCAGCCGACATTGCGCTCTTCGGCCGGCAAGGCCGGGCCAAGGTTGGGCTGCAGCTTGCAGCGCACGACGATATAGAGCACGAACAGGCTGGCCATCATCAGGCCGGGAATCACGCCGGCGAGCCAGAGCTGGCCGACCGGCTGTCGCGCGATCATGCCGTAGAGCACCAGCACGACGCTGGGCGGCACCAGGATACCCAGCGAACTGCCGGCCTGGATGACGCCGGTGACCATCACCTTGTCGTAGCCGCGCCGCAACAGTTCCGGCAGCGCGATGGTGGCGCCGATCGCCATGCCGGCGACCGACAGCCCGTTCATCGCGGAAATCACCACCATCAAGAGGATGGTGCCGATCGCCAGCCCGCCGTTCAGCGGCCCGGCCCAGACATGGAACATCTTGTAGAGGTCGTCGGCGATGCCCGATTCCGACAGCATGTAGCCCATATAGATGAACAGCGGCAGGGTCAGCAGCGGATACCATTTCATCAGCTTCATGGCCGCGCTGAAGCCCATTTCCCCGCCGCCCTCGCCCCACAGCAGCAGCGCCGCGAGAACGGCGACGAAGCCGATCGCGCCGAACACGCGCTGGCCGGTCAGCAGCATCGCCATCATGGTGGAGAACATCAGGATGGCGATCAGTTCGTAGCTCATGACGAGGTCTCCCCGTTCCCGTCATCCAGCGGCTCGCCCTCGATCGTCATGCCGCGCGCCGCGGCCAGGTCGCGGAAGAAAGTGGCGACGGCCTGCAGCAGCATCAGGAATATGCCGAAGCTCATGACGACCTTGACCGGCCACATATAGGGCGACCAGGAGGAGTAGCTCGTCTCGCCATAGAAAATGGCGTATTCGGAACTGGAAAGGCCGCCATAGAGCAGCAGGACCAGGTAGAAGATCAGGCAGAAGGAGGTGATGGTATCGGTGAAGCCCTTGCGTTTTTGGCTCCAGCGGCCATAGAGCAGGTCCATCCGAACATGGGACTCCATCTGCATGGAATAGCCGCCGCCCAGCAGGAAGTAGGCCACCATCAGGAACTGGGCCATTTCCAGCGTCCAGAGCGACGGGGTCAGCCCCGGCAGTTTCGAGATTGACGACCACAGGAGAATCGCGATCATGGCGAAGATCAAGTAGACGGCGATGCGGCCGAAGAACCAATTCACCGCCTCGACGCCCCTTACGTAGCTTACGATTATCCCGGGCATTTCCCCCCCAGATTCCTTCAGTTCCCCGACCGGGCCGCCGCGCCGGGCGACGACGGCCAGGAGATGCGGTTATCTCCTGGCCATCGGGTCCGGGCCATTGCGCCGCGCCTCAAGATGCGGCGCCCGTTCCGTCAGTAACGATAGGGCGGGCCGGCTTTCCTCATGACTTCGTTGTATTCCTTGAGGATTTTCACGACCTTGGCGCTGCGCGGGCTCTGGGTGGCGATCTCGTCCCAGAACTTCAACGCCTCGTCTTCCACTGTCTTCCATTCCGCATCGGGAATCGAGGTCAGCTTCAGTTTGGTGCCCTTGGTGCGCAGATGCGCCTCGCCGCCCCAGTACCAGTGCTGGCGGTAGTAGTGCGAGCTGTCCATGCAGAGTCTGAACAGTTGCTGCAGATGCGCCGGCATCTCGTTCCAGCGTTCGGAATTGGCGAAGTAGGAGCCGATCCAGGCGCCGGAAATATTGTTGGTGAGGAAGTAGTTGGTCACGTCGGCCCAGCCGACCGTGTAATCCTCGGTAATGCCCGACCAGGCGATGCCGTCCAGCTCGCCGGTCTGTACCGCGACCTCGATATCTTCCCAGGGCAGGGTCACCGGCACGACGCCGAAGCGCGACAGGAACTTGCCCGCGGTCGGGAAGGTGAAGACGCGGATTCCCTTGAGGTCCGCAAGGCTTTTGATCGGCTTGACCGTGTTGAAATGGCACGGATCCCAGGCCCCGGCGCTGAGCCAGGTGACGTTCTCCACCTCGCCATAGGCCTCTTCCCAGATTTCCTTCAGGCCGTACTGGTTGAACAGCACCGGCACGTCCAGGCTGTAGCGGGTGCCGAACGGGAAATAGCCGCCGAACACCGAGACGTCCACCGGGGCGGCAATGGAATCGTCGTCGCTCTGCACCGCGTCGATGGTGCCCTTCTGCATGGCGCGGAACAGCTCGCCGGTGGGGACCAGCTGGTCGGCGGTATAGAGCTCGATGACCATGTCGCCGTTGGCCACCTTGTTGAAGGCGTCGATCGACGGCTTGATGACATGCTCGGCCAGCGCCGGGCCGGCATAGGTCTGCAGACGCCACTTGATCTGTTTCTGCGCCTTCACATAGGGCGCGCCCAGCGTGGCGGTCGCCGCGGCAGCCGCCGTTCCGACGCCGGCCTTCTTGATAAAGCTGCGTCTTTTCATGGCTTGTTTGGTCATGCTCCCTGATCTCCTTGTCATTTGTTTCAGATTGAAACCCTATCCCAGTTTCATTGCCTCGTCAGCAATATCCGTGGGCGGGTTGCGATGCCGTTACCCTTCATGACGCCGCACCCGCGGCGCCCGCCTGGTTCGCCGCGCCCCCGCCATGCCAGGCGGACATCCGGTCGAGGGCGCGAAGCAGCAGCCCGGACAGGCGGTCGGCCCATTCGTCCTGGCCCTGCTCCTTCTCGATGAGATCCTGGCGGACCTCGATCATCACATGGGGAATGGCGCGGCGCTCCCCGTGGACGGGGATCGTGTAGTCGGTCACGTCGCTCACCGAATAGGGCACGTTGTGGCCGACATTCAGGCCGCTGCCTTCCAGTTCGTTGCTGAGATTATGGGCGTAGCCGGGGTCGCGGTTATAGAGCAGCCCGAGATGCCATGGCCGGCTTTCGCCGTGGAAGACGGGCGTAAAGCTGTGCACCGAGACCAGCACCGTGCGCCGCATGGCGCGCCGCCTGAGCTCCAGCTCGGCATCGATGCGGTCGTGATAGGGATCGAAGATTTCACGCAGGCGCGCATGGGCCTGATCCGGTGCCAGGTCGCGATTGCCCCGCACCTCTGTACCCTCGCTGACGGTGGCGATGGAGGTGGCCACGGCGGGCGGGCGGTTGCAGTCGATGACGAGGCGCGAATAGCGTTGCATGACGAGGGCGGCGCCGAGCGTTTCCGACAGCCGTTCCGCCAGCCCCGCCGCGCCGATGTCCCAGGCGATGTGCCGCGCCAGGTCGGCGTCGTTCAGGCCCAGGTCGCCCAATTGCCGCGGCAGGCGCCGGCCGGCATGGTCGCAGGTCAGGAAGAAATCCGCGGCGCCGTCGAGCCGCCGGCAATCGACCGGATGCGGTTCGTCGCTGTCGAGTAGCCGGTGGAACGGTTCCCCCATGCCTGCTCCTGTTCACAGCCGCCACCCTGTTTTCCGGGCGACAGGCCGTCGCGATTTTGTTGTATCATTTATTACAGGCATCCCCGATACTGTCAATCCTGATGCAAACGTTATGGCCGGCGGAAGCTGCGGACGGCGGCAGAGGCGGTTGTGGGATAATCGGCGATGGCCAGGACTGAAGAGGGATCGGGAGACGGCCCGCACGGCACGATCGCCGAGGCGATCCGGCATCATTACGGCGCGCTGACCACGACCGAGCGCAAGCCGGCGCAGACGCTGCTGGGCAGCTATCCCTTCGCGGGGCTGGAAACGGTGGCGAAGTTCGCCGAGCGCGCCGGCGTCAGCGGCCCGACCATCCTGCGGCTGGTCGCCAAGCTGGGCTATTCCGGCTACGCCGAATTTCAGCAGGAACTGCGCGACGAGCTGCAGGCGCAGCTACAGTCGCCACTGACCAAGCGGCCCGATTCCGGCGGCGAGGCGGCCGGGCGCCGGCCCAATTTCCTGGAAAGCTTCGGCGCGGCGGTCACCGGCAACATCCAGCAAACCCTGGACTCGGTGCATCAGAGCGAATTCGACGCGGTGGTCGAGCTGCTGGCGGACGAAAAGCGGCCGCTCTACCTGCTGGGCGGGCGCTTCACCGGCGCGGTGGCGAGTTATTTCTACCAGCATCTCCACACGCTGCGCCCCAACGCACAGCTGATCTCGGGCCATGAATCGGGCTGGCGCAACTATCTGCTGGATGTCGGCCGGCGCCATGTGCTGGTGGTCTTCGACATCCGCCGCTATCAGCATGACGTCATCCGCTTCGCCGAGGAAGCGGCGCGGCGCGGCGCCACCGTGGTGCTGTTCACCGACCAGTGGCTGTCGCCGGTCAGCGGCGTCGCCCGGCACATGCTGACGGCCCGCGTCACCGTGCCGTCCAGCTGGGATTCAATGATCGGCATGTTCCTGATCGTCGAGGCCCTGATCGCGCGGGTCAGCGAAAAGATGTGGCCGACAGTCAAATCCCGGGTCGAGGAACTGGATATGATGCTGAACCCGCCGGAGGGCGGGAACGACGAATAGCGCACGGCCTGCAGGAAGCTGAGAGAGGAACAACAGAAATGATTGCCGTCATCTTCGAACTCTGGCCCGCCGAGGGCAAGACCGATACCTATCTGGACATCGCCGGCGACCTGCGGCCGATCCTGGAGGATATCGACGGGTTCATCTCCATCGAGCGCTTCGAGAGCATTACGGAGCCGGGGAAATATCTCTCGCTGTCGATCTGGCGCGACGAGGAGGCGGTGGCCGCCTGGCGCCGCACCGGCGAGCATCGCGACGCCCAGGCGGCGGGGCGGGGCGGGCTGTTCCGGGACTACCGGCTGCGCGTGGCGTCGGTCCTGCGGGACTACGGCATGACCGAACATCGCGAGGATGTGCCGGCGGATTCGCGCGAGGTGCACGGGGAATAAATCGGGCGGCGGCGCGACCTCGCCCTACTGGTAAACCTCCTGCCCGAAGACGTTCTGCAGGAAGAACAGGCCGACATAGCAGACCACGCCGGCGACCAGCGGGGTGACCACCCAGCCCAGCGAGACGCTGCCGACGATGCGCCAGCGGATGCCCCGCCCGCCCTGCAGCAGGCCGATGCCCAGCACCGCCCCGACCACGGCCTGGCTGCTGGAGACCGGCACCAGCGGGATGGTCGGCAGGTCGTAGCTGAGCAGCAGCGCCTGCAGCCCGCGCGAGGCGAACAGGAACAGCACGATGGAATGCGCCATCACCACGACCCAGGCGGCGACCGGCGACAGCGGCAGCATGCCGCCGCCGACGGTCATCATGACCCGCTCCGAATAGGTTATGACGCCGACCGCGATGGCCAGGCCGCCAAGCAGGAAGAGTTGCTCGATGGAGGTGAACTCCGCCACGCCCATGATCGACAGGTCCTTGAAAGGCGACGACGGCACGAAGACGCCCATCACATTGGCGATGTTGTTGGCGCCCAGGCTGTAGGCCCCGAAGGCCCCTGCCAGCACCAGCGCCATGCGGGTATAGGCGTCCAGCCGGATCATGTGGAAATTGGCCCGGCGCAGGAACCAGATGGTCGCCTTGTACAGCAGCACGGCGATGATCGCGGCGAGGATCGGGCAAATCACCCAGGTGCCCAGGATCGTGCTCAGGGTCGCGGAATCGGTGTCGGTCACGCTGAACAGGTTCCAGCCGACGATGGCGCCGACGATGGCCTGGGTGGTGGAGACCGGCAGGCCGGCCTTGGTCATCAGATAGACCGACAGGGCGGCGGCGAAGGCCGCCATGAAGGCGCCGCCCAGCGCGTTGATCGCGCCCAGCTTGCCCAGCGTATGGGCCGCGCCGCTGCCGCTCATCACCGCGCCCATGATGACGAAGACGCTGCAGATCAGGGCGGCCGTGGAGAAGCGGATCATGCGCGACCCGACCGCCGTGCCGAACACGTTCGCGGCGTCGTTGGCGCCCAGCGACCAGCCGAGAAACAGGCCGCTGGACAGGAAAAACAGCGTGGCGACATCCATGCGCTTACACCAATCAGAAACGGCGCTTGATGGCGTAAATGGCCAGGCGGTCGGCCACGTCTTCCGAGCGGTCAGCGATATTGTCGATCAGTTCGACGAAATGGCGCAGATGCCATTTGTGGGCGAGATCAATGCCGGAATCGAAGACCCGCCGCTTCAGCTTGGTGGAAACCTTGTCGGCCTCCTTCTCGTAGAACATCACCTTGTGCATATGATCGCCGACCATATCCGCATTGCGGAAGAAGGCGCGCGAGGCCAGCACCAGCGCATCGACCGCGGCCGTCACCTGCTCGGTCAGCACCTTGAAGTCGGCGTGATACTCTTCCGGAATATCCGGGTTCTCGATCGAGAAGCCCCACAGCGTGCCCTCGAAATTGTTCAGGACCGAGTCGAGATTTTCCAGCAGCCCGAGAACGTCGCCGCGTGATTCCGGAATCAGCGTCTGGGTATAGAGCTTACGCTCTATGCTGCGGCGCAAATCGTCGGAACGGCTTTCCAGATTGTTGACCTGCGCCCGCTTTTCCTCGAACTCCTCTGAACGCCCGTCGACCAGGAAGATCTCCACGGCGCGCTTGAAGGCCATCGCCGACTGCGCCAGATTGTCCATGAATTCGTCGATCTCACCTTCCAGAGCACGGGTGCGCCGGAAAATCGATATCGCTTTTGGCAAGGCCATGTTTAATTCCTCCCCGCATGCCCATATATCCGGGCGGCACATGTTGTCAGCCCGCGCCGACCGATAAACGCCGTTGCGCGGTTTTGCTTGATCGGGCGATCCGGTTAAATCGCTAGTGGAGTGAATCTAGCATATGGGTGCCATATGCTAGATTCACTCCACTAGAGGTGCCCCGCCGGCCGGGGCCGGAGTGGTACGCATGGCTCACATTAGCAAACCTCGCGGAATACAAACAAGTTTTCTTGCACTGACCGGAACTAAACCGCTATAGCGGCGCTCATGCTGATTTGCCGGTCCCATATCCCCCGTGAGGCAATTTCCCCCCGATGTTGATGGATTTCCTGTTCACCGCGGTCGGTCTCGGCGTTCTTGTGGTCGGCGGGGAATTGACGCTGCGCGGCGCCATCGGACTGGCCCGGCTGCTGGGCGTCTCGGCGGCAATGATCGGATTGACGGTCGTGGCCTTCGGCACGTCGGCGCCGGAGCTGGTGGTCAGCCTGCAGGCCACGATTGACGGATCGCCGGCGATCGCGATCGGCAACGTGGTGGGCAGCAATATCGCCAATATCCTGCTGGTGCTGGGCGTCGGCGCGCTGATCGCGCCGCTGATTTGCGACCCCGGCTCGGTGCGCCGGGACGGTATGGCGATGATGGCGGCGCTGGTGCTGCTGGTGGGCTTCGGGCTGCTGGGCGTCATCGAAGCCTGGCAGGGCATGCTGATGATCGCGGTGCTGGTCGGCTACGTCATATGGTCCTACCGCATTGACCGCCGGAACGGCGCGGCGGCCGCGGATCTGCATGCGCGCGAGGTCGAGGAAACCGGCGGCGTGCCGACCGCGACTTGGCTGGTGCTGCTTTACGTCACGGTCGGGCTGATGGCGCTGATCGGCGGCGCCAAATTGCTGGTCGACGGGGCGATCGGGGTGGCGCGGGCGGCCGGCATATCGGAACCGGTGATCGGGCTGTCGCTGGTCGCGATCGGCACCTCGCTACCGGAACTGGCGGCAACCGCCGTGGCCGCCTGGCGGCGCCATACGGACGTCGCCATCGGCAATGTGCTGGGCAGCAACCTGTTCAACGTACTGCTGATCCTGGGCGCGGCATCGCTGGCCGCACCGTTGCCTTTCGCCGAGGAATTCGTGCGCGTCGATCTGTGGGTGATGCTGGGCGCCGGGATCGTGCTGATACCGGTCATGATAACCAACTGGAACATATCGCGTAGAGAGGGAGTCCTGCTGCTGGTGCTCTACGCCGCCTACATCGCCAGCATGGGCGCGGGCTGGGGCAGGGCGGTTCCCGGCGTGTAAACTGCCGCCGGCGAACGCCGGCTCCTGGCAAGCGACTGTCGAAAGAGTCACAAGCTCCAGGAAACGGACAACGACCCTTGATATTACTGCTGGTCGCCTTCCTGGGGTTCGCCTTCCGGAGGTCCGGCCTCTTCGCCTTCCTCGCCGACGCCGGCCTGGCCTTCCAGGTTTTTCGGATCGAACACATTGCCGAAGGCGCCCGCGCCCAGCCCCTGGGAGGCGGGCGCGCCGCCCGGTTCCTCTGCGCCGGTGGCGGGCTGCGACTGGCGGTACTGTTCTTCCAGTATGCGCTGCCGCTCCAGCTTCTGCTCCAGCAGGTCGGCCTTGCACTGCGTCGCGCTGTGGTTCATGGCCAGCCAGATGCCCCCCATCGTCGCCACGATCACCATCACGCCCATGATCATGGCCGGGTTCCGCCTGAACAGGCCGCGCATGTCGTCCCCCGCCACCTGGCGGGCCTTCTTCAGTTCCGCGCGCTTGTGCGCGCCCTCGTAGAACAGGGCGCCGATCAGCGTCAGCAGGATGATGATGAAGGCGACCGCCGAGATCGACGGGTCGATGCCGAGGCGGACCTTCTGCGAGATGATGGTGGTGAATGTATGCAGGGACGAGATCGTGAAGACGGTGGTGTTGTAGTTCTCGAAAGACGCCAGGAAGGCGATGATCCCGGCCGAGATGATGGCGGGCTTCAGGAAGGGCAGCATGATCCGGCGGAAGGCCTGGGTATTGGTGGCGCCGAGATCCAGCGCGGCCTCGATCTGGCCATTGTCGAAGCGCTGCAGCCGCGAGATGATCACCAGCATGCAATAGGAAGAGATGAAACTCGACTGGCCGAGAACGGTCAGGAAGATGCCGTTATAGAAAAAGCTGTCGGTCCCGAAACCGAGCATTTGCGCCGTGCGGTCCCAGAAGATCAGGGTGGAGATGCCGAGCACCACGCCGGGGATCAGGATCGGCGCGGTAATCAGCGTATAATAGCTGGCCCGCGCCGACGGCCGGATCTGGGTCAGGAACAGCGCGCCGGCCAGCCCCAGCGACACCGACACCACGACCACCGCGAGGCCGATCCCCAGCGAGGTCAGCAGGCCGGTCTGCAGCCGCTCGTCGGCGGCCAGCTTGGCGAACCATTCGAAGGTCAGGCAGTCCCACGGCGAGACGCGCGGGAAGCTGGAGCTGTTCAGGGCGGTGACCACCATGATGAACAGCGGCCCGAACAGGAAGCCGAAAAAGGCCAGCAGGTACAGCCCCGTCAATCCGCGCGCCAGGAGGCTCGGTTTCATCGGCCGATCTCACCCATCTTGACGCGGAACAGCTTCATGATCGAGAGCACGATGATCATGCAGGACACCAGCAGAATGATCGCGTAGGCCGCGCCGCGGTTCCAGTTGAAATATTCGAAGAAGCCCTGATAGATGATCTGGGTGAACCACAGGCTGGACGGCCCGCCGAGAATCTGCGGCGCCGCCAGGGCCCCGGCCGACAGCATGAAGACCATGGTGCAGCCCGAGGTGATGCCGGCCTTGGCGAAGGGCATGACGATGCGCCAGTGGATGCGCCACCAGGGCGAGCCCATGTCGCGCGCCGCCTCGATCTGGTTCTTGTCGAGGCTTTCGATGGCGCTGTAGAGCGGGAAGATCATCAAGAGGATGTAGGCGTAGCCGAGGCCGGCATAGAGCGCCACGTCCGCGCGGATGAAGTCGATCGAACTGTCGATGACCCCGATGGTTTTCAGCACCGTGTTGATCAGCCCGGCATCGCCGAAGATGATGCGGAAGGCGAAGGCGCGCAGGATTTCGTTGATCCAGTAAGGCACCACGAGGGACAGCGCCAGCAGCCGCGCCCAGCTGCCGGTGGCGACCTTGGCCATGTAATAGGCGATGGGGTAGCAGACGACGAAATTGAAGATCGTGACGAACAGCGCCGCGATCAGCGTGCGCCAGAAGACGGTCACGTCGACCCGGTTCCAGCCATCGATGTTGCCGGGATTGCCGTTGACGAAATATTCGTAGTTGGTGGTGGTATAGACGTCCTGGGGGCCGCCGATGGCGTCGGGCGGCAGCTTGAAGCGGAACGAGAAATCGACCATCGTCAACTGCGGCAGGACGATCAGGAACAGAATCCAGAAACTGACGCCGAACATCATGAACAACGCCATGCCGACGCCGTTCTTCTCGAAAAACTTCCTGGCCAGCGTCCCGATATTCATGTCCGCGCGCGCCTATTCTTGATCCGACAGGGCGCCGGACGGCAGGGCCACGGCCTGGTCCGGATTGTAGGACAGCGTCACCGCCGCGCCGACCGACGGCGCCCGGGACTGGCCCTGGTTGGTCAGGGTCATTTTGATCTCGCTGCCCCCCTCGGCCTTCAGGAATACGTGGTAGCTCTGGCCTTCGAATTCCTCGTTCGCGACGGTGGCGGCGAAGTGGTTGTCGCCGCCGGCGCCCGACTCGGCGACGGCCAGATTCTCCGGCCGGACGAAGACCATCGCGCTGTCGCCGGGCTGGAGGGCGCCGCGCGCCGCGGTGGCGATGCGTGCCGGCAGGTCGCCGGCGGCGGTGGAAACCACCGCGTGGCCGTTGTTGACCGATTTGACCGTGCCGGCGAAGGCGTTGTTCTCGCCCACGAAGGAGGCGACGAAGGCGGTCGCCGGGTCGTCGTAGATCTGTTTGCCGTCGCCGACCTGTTCGATCACGCCCTCGCGCATGACCGCGACATGATCCGACATGGTCAGGGCCTCGCCCTGGTCGTGGGTAATGTAGATGAAGGTCAGGCCGACGCGTTGCTGGATGGCGCGCAGCTCGGTGCGCATATGCTGGCGCAGCTTCAGGTCCAGCGCGGAAAGCGGTTCGTCGAGCAGCAGCACCTGCGGCTCGGCGGCGAGCGCGCGGGCCACGGCGACGCGCTGGCGCTGGCCGCCGGACAGTTCGTCGACCAGCTTGTCGCCCTGGTCGGGCAAGGCAATCAGTTCAAGCAATTCGTCGGCGCGCTTGCGGCGTTCGGCCCTGGGCACGCCCTTCACTTCCAGCGAGAAGGCGATATTTTCCCAGACCTTCATCAGCGGGAAGAGCGCCAGATTCTGGAAGATCAGCGCCGTCGGCCGCTTGTTCGGCCCCATACCGGCGACGTCCTGGCCGCCGATGCGCACGACGCCCTCGCTGGGTTCCTGGAAGCCGGAGACCGTGCGCAGGATCGTCGTCTTGCCGCAACCCGACGGTCCGAGGAACGAGAAGAACTCGCCTTGCTCGATCGTCACGGAAGCGTTTCGTACCGCTGTGAAATCGCCGAACCTGATCGACAGATTGTCCAGTTCGACGCCGACGCCTGATTTCATTGAATTTGACCCCTCGAATGGAGAGGGAACGCGGCGCGACGGATATGGCCGCCTGGCGGGCGCACCCTGCAAGAGGAAGTCCGGACCCCCGAAGGGGCCCGGATTCTCTCAACTTAACGCGATCAGGCGGCCTCGAACTTGTTGGTATATTCGGTGCGAATGTCCGAATACCAGGGCTGCGTCGGCGGCCAGGGGTTCAGATTGGCCAGCGCATTGCCCGGATAGGCGTCGCCGAAGTTCTTCGAGTACTGCGCACTGGCGAACTTCTCGGCACCCAGCACCGGCGTGTTGTAGCCGTGGGTATCGATCGCCTTGCCCGCGGCTTCCGCCTCGTAGGCGACTTCGATGAAGGCATAGACCTGGTCGATGTTCTTGGCGCCCGTGGGGATCGCGATGCCGTCGACCCAGGCCATCGCGCCTTCCTTGGGCGCGCGGTACATCACCGGCTCGCCCGCGCTCTTCAGCGCCAGCGGCGGGCCGTCCCAGGTCTGGCCGACGATGACGCCCTCGTTCATCAGGCCGTTCTTCTGGGTGTCGCCGTCGTTCCACAGGATCTTGACGTTCTTCTTGTGCTTGATGCACCAGGCGGTGACCTTCTCCCAGGCCTTGCGCATGGCGCCCTCGTCCTTGTAGCCCGCCCACATGGAGCCGGGCTCCAGCTCGCCGACGGACTCCATATAGAGGCCGGCGCAGAGCATCATCGAATGGGGCCGGCCCATGGTCTTGCCGGAATTCTCGTCGGCCCAGACGTCGCCGTAGCTGGGGAACTGGCCCTTCGGCTGCCATTTGTCGGTGCGCCAGGCGATGCCCTCGGTGCCCCAGATATGCGGCAGCCAGTGCGAGCCCTTGCCGGCGAAGTTCCACAGATCGTCGCCGATCTTGGCCATGGCGGGGTTCACCTTTTCGATCGGCACGCGCTTCATGTCGATCGGCTGAATCAGTTTTTCGACCTCCCACTGCGGGGCGCGGTCGTTGGTCGGGCTGACGATGTCGTAGCCCTGGCCCTTCGACGCCTTCAGCTTGTTGAGCAGCTCCTCGTTGGAGCCGATGCCGGTGAAGTTGATCTTGATGCCGGTCTTGGCCATCACCGCCTCGGTGAAGCTGGGCGGCAGATAGTCCGACCACATCATGATGTTGATCTCGCCCGACGACGAGAAGGCGTTCTTGACATAGAACGGCCCGGCGGCCGCGACGGCGCCCGCCGCGGCGGCGCCCCCGAGGACCGTACGGCGCGTGAAGGCCTTCGCCGCACGCTGTGTTTCGATACTGGATTTCCCTGATGTCGTTGTCATATCGACGTGTACTCCCGTTTTGTTGCATGGCCCGGTCGGGCGCATTTTTTTTGCTCGGCGGGTGGCGCCGATTAACGCCATGTTAATGCCGGAAATTCCCCGACCGCAAGCGCCATGAGTCCGGGCGGCCGGCAACCGGCCCGGCAGCGGCGCCCCGGCGGACCCGCCAGACCCGTTGCAACGAATTGATCTTAAAGATAATTTTCGGATTTGTGACAGATTCATTATTTTTTAGGGCCAGAAGAACCGCGCGATTTTTCGTTCGGTATCGAACGATTTTTTCATCGCCCTGTCGTTTTTCTGTGCTTTACTCCGCCCAACCGGACGCTGGCTGGCGCGCCGGGACCATCCAGAAAAAGCTTGGGAGGCTTTAACAAAGATGAAAAGCAAAAGACTGATTGCCGGCGCCGCGCCGCTGGCGATGGCCTTCGCCATGACCCTGGTCGCGGGCACCGGGATGCGCAGCGCATCGGCGGCGACCGAACTGACCGTCTACACCGCCGTCGAGGCCGAGGACCTGAAGCGTTACGGCGAGGCCTTCACCGCCGACAACCCGGACATCACCATCAAATGGGTCCGCGATTCGACCGGCATCATCACGGCCAAGCTGCTGGCCGAGAAGAACAACCCGCAGGCCGACGTGATCTGGGGGCTGGCCGCGACCAGCCTCTTGCTGATGAAGGGCGAAGGCATGCTGGAGCCCTACGCGCCCGCCGGCCTGGACAAGCTGTCGCCGAAATTCCGCGACAAGGACAACCCGCCGACCTGGACCGGCATGGACGCCTGGATCGCGTCGGTCTGCTTCAACACCGTCGAGGGCGCGAAGAACGGCCTGCCGGTGCCCACATCCTGGAAGGACCTGACCAAGCCGGTCTACCGGGGCCATGTGGTCATGCCGAACCCGAATTCCTCGGGCACGGGTTTCCTGGATGTGTCGTCCTGGCTGCAGATGTTCGGCGAGGATGGCGGCTGGGAGTTCATGGACGGGCTGCACGACAACATCGCCTGGTACACCCATTCCGGCTCCAAGCCCTGCAAGCAGGCGGCGTCGGGCGAAATCCCGATCGGCATTTCCTTCGCCTTCCGCGGCGCCAAGTCCAAGGCCCAGGGCGCGCCGCTGGAAATCATCGTGCCCAGCGAAGGCGTCGGCTGGGACATGGAGGCGACGGCCATCCTGGCCGGCACGCCCAAGCTGGACGCGGCCAAGAAGCTGGTCGACTGGACGATCTCGGAGAAGGCCAACCGGCTCTATAACGAGGGCTATGCGGTGGTCGCCATCCCCGGCATCGCCAAGCCGGTGGAGCATTTCCCGCCCGGCATCGTCGACGCCATGTATGACAACGACTTCCTGTGGGCCGCCCAGAACCGCGGCCGCATCCTCGCCGAATGGCAGAAGCGCTACGATTCCAAGTCGGAAGCCAAGTAGCGGCCAAACCGCATGCATTCGGGCCCGGCCTCCCGCAAGGGGGCCGGGCCTTTTCATTTGCGCCCGTTCGGACCGGGCCTAATCGCTTCGCGGGTTGCCGGCCGACACCGGGGCCGCCGAGGCGTCGGCGCCGGCCGCTTCCGCCAGCGCCTGGCGGATCTCGTCGGGCGCGCACATGATGCTGGTGAAACCGTGGCTGCCCACCATGCCGAGGTCGGGGAAATTGATGGCGATGCGGAACCGCCCGGCCAGCGCCGTGACATCGCCGCCGGTCACCAGCAGCTCGTAGGGCAGATGCCCGGTCTGGCGCATCTCCTTGAAGTCGATCCTTTCCATGATGTATTTGTCGCCCGAGCATTCGCGCGTCAGGCCGACGCCGAACAGCGTCTGCTGCTTGCCGGGGATGTCGACGCGATAGACCATCGAGGTGCCGGCCGCGCCCGCCGCCAGGCCTTCTTCGACCTTCTCCACCGCCGCCGCGTAAGTATCGTAGCGCGCCAGGTCGAAATGCTCGTCGAAGCGCTCGGTAAACATGGGAAAGCCCATATAGCGGTATGCCCCGAGGTCCTCTTCCGTCAGGCCGTCTTCCGAGCCATAGTCCGCCTCGGCGCCCAGTTCCGTCGCCAGGGCCTTGCGCAGATCCGCCAGGTCGCCGCCCATGCGGTAGGCATGCGCCATGTAGACCGGGTTGGTGTAGGTCACCTGGATCGGCGCCGTCCCGCCCGCGCCCGTGGCGGTCAGCGAGACCCGCTGGACCGCGCCGTAAGCGCCGTAATCGGTGGCCGAGGCGGCCGCCTGCAGGGCCTCGCTGGTGACCGCGATGACCAGGGCGCCTTCATAGGGGCTGTATTCCCCGGCGATCGTCAGGCCGGCCGCGGCCAGGCTGGCGCGCACCGCCGCCGCCGCGGTATCCATATCGTCGCTGGTGTCGTAGGCATGCACGAAAGGCCTGTGCAGCGTTTCCTGGGCCTGCGCCGGCGCAAAGGACGAGACCGCCAGCAACAGCGCGGCCGCCGCAACGGCAAGGCGCTTGCGATAATGAGTCATCGATAGCCTCCTGGATTCATGAGCCGCCTCCCGGCAGCCCCGGGATAACGCCGCAATCTAGCAGGCCCGGGGGGCGAAGTCCCGGAATATTAGAATATCCGGATAAACTAATGTTACATGCGGCCAGCTGCCCCCTCGACGCCGGCTCCGCCACGCTCACCCCCCGGCCGCGCGCTTTCGCCCGCGGGCCAGGATGTGGAGGACTCTCTGGCTGAGCTCCATGTCGGAAAGCTGGCGCACCGCCGCCGCCGCGCCCTCGCCCTGCCCGCCCTTGCCCTTCGGATTGACCCGGGGCGCGGTGCGCGGGAACAGGCCGAGATGCCGGCCGATCAGTTCCAGGTTGCGCGACTTGTCGGCCAGCTTGACCTTGATCCGCCGCGCGCCTTCGCCCGCCTTGCCGCCCTGCTCCAGCTCCACCGCCGAGATCGCGGCGGCCTGCTCGCGGGTCAGCCCGGCGGGGTCCAGCCAGGCCGCGCCGTCCGCGCCGGTCTCGATATAGTCCTGGATGTTGGCGAAGCCCAGCAGGGCGATCTCCAGCAGCACCCGTTCGGCGGTGATGCCGACGACCCGCGCGCGGTCGGCCAGGGCGGCCTCGAGCTCGGCGGCCACCGCCGGGTTCTGCCGCAGCGTCGAGCCGCGCGAGCCCGCCCCGCGCCGCGAATAGCCCGCCCGGATCGCCGCCCGGGTTCCGTTCAGATCGACCATATATTCGCGCACGAACTGCCGCTGCCGGTCGGTGAGTTTCCGAAGAGTCTTCATCTCGTTCCTGCCTCGTTTGTTATCGGGAAACCATAACCTCCCGCCCGTCATCGCGAGGCGCGCAAGCGCCGCGGCGATCCAGAAGGACGGCAAGGCTGGATTGCTTCGCCTGCGGCTCGCAAAGACGGAAAAAAGGGGGACCACGAAAAAACCCGCCCCGGAAATCCCGGTGCGGGCTGTGCTCGCAGATCATGCGAGTCTTAAGATTCTCACTCGTTTTGCTGTCCCGGTCAAGCGCGGCTTGTCCCCGAGGGCCATGTCACCCACGCGATGCCGGCCGGCGCGGACGCACCGTTTTTCCCCCTCACCCTGCCCTCTCCCGCGTAGGGGAGAGGGTTTTATGGTGCTATCTCGATGGAAGAACCCTCTCCCGCAAGAGCCGCCTGTGCGGCTCGCACACGATCGGCTGCGCCGATCTGCTCGGCGCATGGGAGAGGGCAGGGTGAGGGGGATGCCTGTGAATAAAGCGCCTGCCCCGGCAACCAACTGCTATCCTGCAACGACCCTCTTGTTCATGGAACCCCCGAGCAATGATTTCCGCCCCCGCACTGGCGTCCCTTCTGAGCCACATCGAGGCCGCCACCGGCGCCGACCGCGCCCTAGACGCGGCGATCGAACAGGCACTGCGGGGCCGGGCGCAAGATCCGCCGGCCTATACCGCCTCCGTCGATCACTGCCTGGACTTGGCACACGAGCTGTTGCCAAACTGGCATTGGCATATCGGCCGCGGCGCGCGCGGCATCATGCCCTATGCATCGCTATCGAAGGGGGAGGTCACCGTCACCGCCGACGGCGTAACCGTGCCGCTGGTCCTGCTGGCGGCAATCGTCATGGCGCTGCGGAAGGAAGCGTGACTGTTTGAGGAGTTCGAATTCGGCAATTGGACAGTGGAAACAGGCATACTGTCCGGTATTGCGCAAGCTCAACTCTGCCAGGACCTGGGCCAGGCCCACCAGCCAGTCGTCTCGAAGCGGCGGCGGATCAGGGGGCTCAATCCGATCAGCAGGATACCGATGGAAAAGAGACACCAGACCGCGGGGGCCTCGTTGGGGTTGGCCGTCAGGGCGTTGGCCAGAATGGGTCCTGCGAGGGCGTGGAAAATCACCAGGCGCCAGGCCCCATAGGCCAGCGGCATCACGAACGCCGCCAGCAGGTAGGTAGGAAAGCCCGATTGAATCCCCAGGGCATTCTCCAGTGGCAGCAGGAGGCCGTTATAGGGGATGTTCCACGCGATGTGCCACTCTCCGGAGACCAGGCAGAGTTCGGCACCGCAAAGCGCCGCCCCTGGGCGGCAGCTTCCCGCCCACTCGAAGGGATAGAGCTGAGCCAGCATCACCGCGGAGGAGGCCGCACAGCAGAGATAGACGCCGCGCCGCAGCCGCGCCTTCACCGGACCCGGCAGCAGTTCCATGGCGAAGGCGTTTATGAAGAAGGGCTGAAAGACGATGTGCAGGTAGGAGAGCATCGTTATCGCTTGATTGCTCGCGGTGCCGCACTGGTCGACCACGGCATAGCCGGTCGCCTGCAGGGCTTCCATGACGGTGAAGTATCCGAGCGTCAGCCAGATCGCGCGGGGTTGCCCGCGCGACGCCGCCACAACAGTAACCACAGTCCCGACTCCAACCATGCCGATCGAGGCGGTCGCACTCCAACACATGGCCTTTTTCTGCCGCCTCCCTTTTACCGGTCGGGTCGGGGTCGGCAACTGTCTTGGCGGTCAAGCCGATTCAGGTGCCCCGCGCCATTCCAAACCGTCGCGCATCATGGCGTTGAGCATGATCGACATCTTCCTCATGCAGGCGACGATGGCGACCTTTGGCTTCTTCCCGTTTTCGCGCCTCAGGGCAGGCATTCGAGCCGGGCTTCCGGGGCGGGGTGGAGAAAGTTGCCGGCCGTATCGTTTACCATGAGCCTGACCGAACCGGCGCCCGGCCGCAGGCATTTCCCGACGAAGGTGATTTCCGGCGGCGCTTCCTCTCCCCTCGCATGGGTCGGCGGGCCGGGGGGGATTCCGGCGAAATCCTTGACATTGACCGGCACGGCCGCCACGTCGCCCGCGCCGGTCATCGAGACGATGTCGATGCCGCTGACCCAGCCCACCATCCCGGGCCCGGCGTTTTTCGGGTCCTTGACGGTGATCTTCACATCGAAGTGCTGGCCGACCCTGGCATTGGCCGGCGCCGTCAGGTTCACCAGAACCGGGTCCAGGGTCTCGCGGACGACGATCTTGCCGGTGGCGGTTTCGGTTTTGCCCGCGGCGGTGACGAAGGTGCAGGTGACGTGGACGTCGCGCGACAATCCCGTGCCCGGCGTCGGCCGATAGACCGTCGTCGCCCTGAACCCGGGGGCCGCCACCGCGGTCGGGCCCGGATTGCTCAAGGTTCCGTCCCCGGCCAGGGCAAAGGAAATCGTCCCGGCCGCATCGCCCTTGCAGGCGACCGTGGCGTTGGTGCTGGCGCTGTCGGAGATGTCCTTGCCGATGACGTCGATGGTCAGGCAGCCGCTCAGCAACGGCGCCAGGATCGCCATCGCCCAAAATGCCCTTGATTTCGTCCCGCCGGGCCCCGGCCCACGGCGCCTGTACCTGCTGCGATACATAACCCCCTGCCTTTCCCTGCGCGCCCGGCGTTCGGCGGCCATGCGGACGCCCGATGCCGTGACGCAAACGCCGAACGCCTATCGTCCGGGCAATTCTCCAGGCGGCACATTCCCGCCCGGATAGAAATAATCGCCTGCGGATGGTATCGTGAATTGCACGGCATTTCAATCTGCACGAAAGCCGGAGATATTACGGCCGTGTCCCCGGAACTCCCCTGAACTTGCCTCACGAGCAGCTGCCGGGCTGGCACCGGCATCTCGGCCGCGGGCGCGCGGCATCATGCCCTATGCATCGCTATCGAACGGCGAGACCACCGTTTCCGCCGACGGCACAACCGTACCGCTGGTCCTGCTGGCGGCCATCGTAAAGGCGCTGCAAAGGGAAGTGTGAATCACTCGACGCCGGCCGGTGGGATGGCGACGAGAGAGGGCCGCGCATTTTCATCGCGGCCGCGCAGCATTCCCGATCACCGGCAGAGGGATGGCGGCACGAAGATGAGGCCGAGATCAAGCCCCGGCGCGTCGACAATAACGACGGTGACATCGCCTTGGCGGACGTCCTCGCGGCTGACTTCCCCGCCCTGGTCGCGGATCCTGTCGACGAGCTGGTCGGGCGTCGAAATGCCGTCCAGCACCGGGCGCCGCGCCGCCGCTTCCGCCAGCGTGACGCAGCCGCCCTCGCGTCCCATCAGCATCCATTCTTCGGCCCCATCTTCGGCCCCAAGGCCGGTCGCCGACCCGGCAAGTATCGGTAAAATCACGACCGCGACAAACAGCGCCTTCATCCGCGCCACCCTTCATCCTTGTTCCGCCACACCTATCCCCCCGAATTCCCGGTCCCCGGAATTCCGGGAAATTACCGGCCGGCAGCGGTCAAGCCGGGCAGACACGGGGCAATCGATGATTCTCCCGAACATCCATCAGTTTGGTGAGCGCGCCGCGCATCGCCTCCTCGGCCTGTGCTTCACTCTCGATCTTCCTGTCCTGCTCGACGATCTTCGGGAAGAGGTCGCGCGCCCTCGCTTCGTCCCGCCGGTCGGCATGGCTCAGTATCTCGAGCCACTGGCCCGCAAGCGCGTAATCCGGATTTTCCGATTGCTGTGCCTTCGCCGCCTGGCCGATCGCGGTATCATGGCTGCATTTGGCCAGGGCCTCGAGGCCGCCATACGCATCGTCGCCGATTTTCTGCCGCAGGGCCGCGAGACGCTGCTCCTCCTGCTCGGCAAGCGCGCGGTCCGCCTGGCTGCCGGCGATTGCCCCGCCCGTCGCTCCGGCCGCGCCTCCCCAGACCGCGCCGCGCGCCGCGCCTTCCGCCGGGTTTCCGCCGAATACCAGCGCCGTGAAGAAGCCACCG